>CAMJWL010000084.1 GCA_946409405.1 uncultured Bacteroidales bacterium | reverse complement strand
TGCTGATTACAAAACTCGACCTGCGCACCAAGATACACGACGTATTTTACGCGGAGGATTTGGTGGGGCGGAAGGAGTGATTTTACAAAAAATCACATTGATTATTTCGGAAAAAATGATTATCTTTACGCCGTAAAAAATTAGTGCTATGTTGGAAGAACAACTGAAAAACAAAATTGCAGCACGGTATTTCAAAAAATACGACTGCACCGACATAATCAAACGCATTGACTTTACCGTGCGCAGTAGAGACGTTGCGTACAACGTCTTCACAAACAGGGACATTGCACACAACGCCCCCGACGAGTATCTCCTGTGGGCGGAGGCCAAGCAATCTGCCACCGACATATACAAAATGTTGGCGCAGTTGGTCGTTACCATCAAGCAAGACGCATACAACATCCTACCGCCCAAGTTCATCGGTTGTTTCGACAACGAAAAAATTGCCTTCGTAGAGTACAACGAAATACTGCCAATATACGCGCTCAACGACTTCAATTGGACGCAAACGCCGTCGCAGGTGGACGACAAGAGCGTGGCGGCACTCCGAAAAATCATCAAAAAAGAAAAAGTTTTCACATTTTATTTTGGCAAGGACGACGACGTAATCCATAGTTTTATCGAGCAAAATTTCGTTGCGGGCGGCTCGTTGCTGTCCACATTGATAGACAAAAACAATTTTATCTTCGTCTATCAGAAATGGCGCGAGATGGTGATGCCGTCCATCAATGCCGATTGGGATATGCTGAAAACCAATTATGCAGTATATGACCGTGATTTTTTCCTCGCCGAACTGAATATCGACGACAACAACACCACCGACCTCAACGACGACAAGGTGGCATATCCGGATTTTTACATCACCTTCAACGCCAATTCGCCGACGCCGTACATCTTGAAACGCACCGACGCGCTTGGTTTGGACTTCCTGATTCCATTCAAATTTAAGCGCGGCGGCATCGAAAAATACGCCGAATTTTGGAAACGTTACAAACGTCCGCCCAAAAATGTGTATTGGGAATACATTGTTTCAAGATTGGATTTGCTTGTTCCACAAGACGTTAGAGAAAGGAAAGGAGCATTTTTCACACCTCAAATTTGGGTGGAAAAGTCGCAGAGGTGCATAGCCGACGTTTTGGGCGAAGATTGGCAAGACAATTATTACATTTGGGATTGTTGTGCCGGCACGGGAAACCTTTTGAACGGTCTCAGCGACAAGTACAAGATTTTCGCTTCCACCATCGACCAACAAGATGTGGATGTGATGAAAGACCGCATCAAAAACGGCGCAAACTTGTTGGAAAGCCATGTATTTCAGTTTGATTTTCTGAACGACGACTTTTCCAAATGTCCCGAAAGTCTGCGCAAAATTCTCGACGACCCCAAAAAGCGCAAGAAACTTGTAATATACATCAACCCGCCTTACAAGGAGGCGGCGAGCCGAAGCACTGTTGCCAAAACAGGACAAAACGCCACCGACGTTGCTGTATTGCACAAGACATACAACAAATATTTCAACCAAATCGGCATCGCCGGACGCGAACTGTTCGCACAGTTTTTCATAAGGATTTATAACGAAATCCCCGACTGTTTCCTTGCTCAGTTTTCAACACTAAAAATTCTGCAAGCCCCTAATTTTGAACAGTTTAGAAATTCGTTCAAGGCCAAGTTGGAAAAAATGTTTCTTGTACCCGCCAATTCGTTTGACAACGTTTCCGGCAAATTTCCGATAGGTTTTTTTGTTTGGAACTGCGGGAAAAAACAAAAATTTGATAAAATTGATGCTGATGTTTACGACCACAACGGCGATTTTGTGAGGACAAAAAAGATAAACGCACAGCAAGATTTTAAGTCAATCAACGATTGGATTATCACCACACGAAATCGCAAAGACGAGGAAATTATTGGTTTTATGTCTGCAAAAGGCGCGGATTTCCAAAACCAAAATTATAATTTCATAATCAACGACAAGTCGCAACTGCCTCATCCTCGTGGCACAGTGGTTACTGACAAAAACATTGTCGAGATAGGCATATATTTGGCAGTACGTCAATGTATTAAACATACATTAATGAACCATAGCGACCAATTTCGCTATCCAAATGAAGGATGGAAAAAAGACAATATTTTTCAAATCAATTGCCTGATTTATACAATCTTCCATCACCAAAACAACATTTCGTGCAAGAAAGGCACCAACAATTGGATTCCGTTCACCGAAAACGAAGTGGATGCTCGTGATAGTTTCGACAGCCATTTTATGTCGGATTTTTTGGCTGGCAAATCGCAATATGCTCCCAATAGCGGCACCTTGTTTGACGACGGCAAACCATCCAAACACGAAATAGTATTCTCATCCGAGTCAAAAGCCGTAATGGACTGTGGGCGAGAACTTTGGCGGTATTATCTCACGATGGAAGATGCCAACGTCAATGCAAGTCTCTACGACATCAAGGAGTATTTTCAGGGGCGCGACAAGAGCGGCAAAATGAATGCCGCTTCGTCTGACGACTTTTATACCGAACTTATGGACAACCTCAAATCCGCACTTTGGGACTTGGGCGAGTGCATCAAACCCAAGGTGTACGAATACGGATTTTTGGAATAACTCGATCCTTAGAACTGAAAATAAATAAACGGCTGCACTTCCTCGCCCTGCAACTGCACCACCAACTGCATCACTACCAGCAATATCACAATTTTAATCACGATATTGCACTTGACAAACAGATCCTCGATGCGAACCGCCCAATTCTCCGGGACGGCGTGGCAGAGGTAGCCAAAGGCGACGAGTATCACCCAAAGCATCCTTGCATCCCAAAAATGCGTGAAGAAGGTGATGTCGAAGTTGGTGAAAATCTGTTGCAACATTACAATCGGCACTTGGAATGCGTCAAGGTTGACAGTACCCGCCTCTGTCTCAACTGTAATGTCGTTGGCGCGGAAAAACATCCACAGCACAATTACAACAATGAAAGTGCACAGCCACGTCAAAAACCTTGTAAAACGATTGTCGGGCATCAGTTGCTTGCGGATTTTGTCGATGCCGAGGGCAACGCCGTGCGCACCACCCCAAAGCACAAATTTCCACGCCGCACCGTGCCAAAGTCCGCCGATGAGCATTGTCAAAAGTAGATTGACATCCGTGCGAATCATCTTGATAGTCTGCGGGAAAGCAATTGTTACCACCCACGCAATGATACACACACTTATTATAATAGGCGCAATCAAAAATCCCTTCATAAACAACGCCACAGCAATCACAGTTGCCAATACAAGCGTGGTGGCGACAATAATCTTATTGCCTGTCTGATAGGCAATTAAACCCAAAATACCAACCACTACCAATGCTATCACCCAAACGTTGACACCGCAAGTCAATGCGGCGGCAAGCACCACAAGCACCGGCACAGAAATCACCGAAAATTTGGAAACTTCCCTGTTGCCGCCCAACGGAATGTAGAGATATTCCATCAACCACGACGACAACGAAATATGCCAACGTTTCCAAAACTCACTGACTGTCAAACTCTTGTACGGCGACTTGAAGTTGATGCCCAAGTCGTAACCCATAATGCGCCCGATGCCAATCGCCATATCAGAATATCCCGCAAAATCGCAGAATATCTGCAAAGCGTAGCCCAATACCGCCATCAAGTTTTCAAAACCGTTGTATGTCTGCGGCGCGGCAAAAATGAGGTCGTTGTATTGCGCTATGTAATTGGCAATCACTGCTTTCTTAAAGAGACCCGTTATAATAAGCCAAAGTCCCGAATATGCTTTTTCGCGGCTGAGTGTTGGCGTAGTGTCCAACTGTGGAAGAAATAGGTTGGCTTTTACGATAGGACCCGCCACCAACTGAGGGAAGAAGGTCAGATAAAACGCAAAATCCATCAAACTCTTTGCCGGTGGCACACGTCGCCAATATATATCGATGATATAACTTACACTTTGGAATGTATAAAAAGAAATGCCCACGGGCAGGAATATCTCAGTGAAGCCGAAATTGCTGCCAATGAGTTGATCAATATTGAAAATAATGAAATTAGTATATTTGAAGTACGCCAAAAGCAACATACTCGGCACAACGCCCGCTACGACCCACCATTTGCGTTTTCGCGTGTCTTCGGTGGCGGCAAGACGGTTGCCAATGATATAATCGAGGATTGTAGTACCCACCAAAATCGCTACGTAATTGCCGCTACTTTTGTAATAGAAAAACAGGCTGAAAAGCGTTATGTATATGGATACCAACTGTTTGCGCTTATAAATCAAGTTATAGACCGTCATAAACACCAGGAACAACAGCAAAAACTGCCCGCTGTTGAACAGCAACGGTGCATCAGGATCATAAACAAATATCCGCGCAAGATTGTTCAAAAATTCCATTTTTCCATTTGTTGATTTGTTGAGTTTTGATTTGTTGAGTTATTGATTTGTTGATTGGTTGATTTCCTCTCTCCTCTTTCCTCGTTCCTACCCCACTCTGCTGATTGTCAGCAATTTGTCGTAATCCAAAATCTCCACATTCTTGCCCGAGACGCGGATGATGCCGTCGTTGGAGAAGGCGCGGAGGGTGTGGATTATCTGTTCGCGGCTACATCCAGCATATTCAGCCAATTCTTGACGCGAAAGCCCAAGGCTGAATGACCGCGCCTCGTAGATTTTGTCCGACAAATACAACAACACGTCTGCCACACGTCCATTGCTCTGTTTCCTTGCCACGGAGATAAAATTGAATATCGCCGCACGGAACATCTGTGTCGAAAGTCCCATTATCTCAAACATAAACTTCCTGTTTGACGTGATGAACAACTTGAACCTATTGAGGCTGATGACGCAGCCGTGGCACTCCTCCACCGCAACGATGGTAAAAAGGTTGATGTCCTCGTTCAAGATGTTGGCGAGGCCGAGGAGGGTCTGCGCCTTGTCGATGGCAACAATCAACTCCTTGCCGTTGCTCTCCGTCACAAACTTCACGATGCCCGACGTGAGGAATATCAACTCGGTACATTTGGAGCCTTGTTTGAGAATAATCTCGCCCTTCTTGTAGGTGTTTTGCTTGGTCTGATCAAAGATGGAGCGAAACTCCTCCTCGCTCAGTCCTTTGCAAAGTCCGTTCTTAAAAAAACATGTATCACATATCTGTAATGGTACGTTTGGCATTTTGTATCAATTGTTTTCGTTAATAATCTTTTTAATAAATCTCCTCGCCCTCCACCACGATGTTCATGATGCCGTTGAGACAGGAGAGTTTGTTGACGAGTTTTTCGAGGTGGTCTTGATTACGCACATACACCTCCAGCGTACACGAGAACGAACTGCCGTCGGTCTCGATGTTTACGGTCTTGAGGTTGAGGTCAAACTCCTGCGAAACCACAGTAATAATCCTCAGCGCGATGCCTTTTTGATCCATGCCCTCCATGGTGATTTTTGCCACGCTCGACTGTTCCTTAAAAGTCTTCCACGACACCGGAATCAGGCTCAACGGACGCTCCTTGATTTTTGTGGCGGCGTAGAGGCAGTCTTTTTTGTGGATGAAAATGCACGACTTGTCCTCAGCCATGATGCCGATGGTCTCGTCGCCAGGCATGGGGTTGCAACAGCCCGCGAGTTCGTAATTCACCGAATCAGAATCGCCCTCGCTGTCGTCGTTTTTGCTGCCGCCGCCAAACTGCAACTTCCAAAACCTCACTATCGTGTTGCCCACCGATTTTTTCACATAACTGTCAACGTCTGCCAGCGGGATGTTCTGTTTGCTGATTTTTTGGTAAAGTTCGGTCTTGTTCAGGCACCCGAACTTCGACATCAAAGCCGTTGTTACCTCGCTCTCGTTGCGTATCTTGTATTTGGCGAAGATGTTGTGGAGGATGTTCTGCCCTTCGGCGATGTCCACCTTCATATAATTTTGGAGTTGACGCGACAGAGCGGTGTAAGCCTCGTTGGTAATCACCATGTTGACCCATTCGGGCTTTGGCTCGGTATATTTGGAGGTAACTACTTCCACCTGGTCGCCGCTGTGCAGCAAGGTGGAGCGCGACATCATCTTGTGGTTCACCTTTGCGCCAATGCAGTTGCGAGCCTTGTCGGGGTCGTTGATGTAGGCGTAGTCGAGCACCGTCGCGCCGGCGGGCAGGGTTGTAACCGCGCCGTCGGGCGAATAAACCGAAATCTCGTCGGACAGCAACAGACGGAAATTCTCCATGAAGTCGAAGTTGGTGTTTGACGGATCCTCTAATTTCTCCTTCAGGAGTTTCAACTTGTCGCCAAACTCCTCCTTCTTGTCTTTGATGCCCTTGTACTTCCAATGCGCCGCAAAACCATATTCGGCAATCTCGTCCATGCGCTCCGAGCGTATCTGAATCTCCACCCAACGCTGTTTTTCCTCGTCAAAAACAGTGAGGTGGTACGCCTCGTAGCCGTTTTCCTTAGGCACGGTAACCCAGTCGCGGGTGCGCTCGGGATGCGGAAAATAATCTTGCTTGATAAGTTCAACTATCTTCATGCACTCCTCCTTCTCCTTGCTTGGGTCGCTCGGCGTAAAGATGATGCGGATGGCAAATTTGTCGTAAACCTCGTCGAAGGTTACGTGCTTCTTCTTCATCTTCTGATAGATGGAGTAGATGCTCTTGGGGCGGCCCTTCACGTCAAACTTGATGCCGTTTTGCACCAACTTGGCTATGATGGGCAGCGAAAATTTGTTGATATAGTTTATTGATTCGTTTTCCGACAACTGCATCAGCGAGTTGATTTCGTCGTACTCCTTGCGGTTGAGGTATTTGAAGGCGAGGGTTTCGAGTTCGGTCTTTATCTTGTTGAGTCCGATGCGGTGGGCGAGGCGCACGTATATCTCCATGGTCTCGTAAGCCACCTTGTACTGCGATTCGGGCGAACGCACTTCGAGGGTGCGGAGGTTGGTGAGGCGGTCGGCAAATTTGATGAGGATTACGCGGAAGTCGCCGGTAAGACCATAAATCATATTTTCGTACACCTTGGGGTCCGAATCCTTAAAATACTCGCTCGTACCCTTGATGCGCACCAACGAATCCACTATCACAGCAATCTTGTCGCCAAAAATAGCCGCGATGTCCTCCTTTTTGTAGTCGGTCTGGAAGGTGATTTCGTGCAGCAACGCTGCCGCCGCGCCTATGGCGTCAAGCCCGATGTCCTGCACCACGATGCTCATCACGTCAAAGAGGTGGTAGATGAAACTGTCGCCGGTGTGCCTCTTCTGACCGTGATAGACATCCCTCGCCATGGCATACGCACGGCGCACGAGAGCCTTTTCGTCCCCGGTCTTAAAATATCGGTCGCCCACCAACAGTTGCTCAAACATCCTGTCGGTGTCCTCCTCCGAGTAAGGCTTCCGGTGCAGAATCAACTCCGCCGGTGTCTTGTCCTGACTTGCTATATTAACATCTGCCATATCTTTATGGTAAAGTGTTAGTTTCGTTAATCGAGTTTGTGTCCGCAGTAGGGGCAGTAATGTTTATGGTCGTCGCTCTCAGTAACCGTGCCCTTCTCCTCTGCCGACTTCTTGCGGCTGGCTTCCTCCTCTGCCGCCTTCTTTTTTTCGTTTCGTTCGTTGACCTTCTCCAAAAAACCCGCGCTGATGATACCCGTAGGCATCGCCACAAGTCCTATGCCAAGCAACGCCATCACCGAGCCAACTACCTTGCCCAATACCGTAACAGGATACACGTCGCCGTAGCCGATGGTGGTCATAGTAACCACCGCCCACCACAGGCAGTCCAACACATTGGTGAACACATCTGGCTGCGCCTGTTGCTCGGCGTAAAACATCATGAACGAGGCGATTATCATTATAATAATAATCAATCCCATGATAACGCCTATCTCCGAACTCTTGTCTTTGATGACATCACCCACGAGTTTCATGGAACTGTTGTACCTTGTAATCTTAAACACCCTCAGAAACCTCAACAGCCTCAGCATCCTCAGTTCGCGGAGATCCAACTTGTTGAAATCCCAGAAGAACGGCAATATCGACACCAGGTCTATGATGCCCGCAAACGAGAATATATAACTTCTGATGCTCTCCCAGCGGGTCTTGCCACGGTATTCGGGGTCGAGATGCGCCGTCATTACCCTGATGATATACTCCACCGAAAACACCATCACCGTAAAGAAATCGAATATATCGAAATACTGTTTGTAAGGCTCATAGATAGATTTGTCGGTCTCCAACGCCATCTCGCCCACCGACAGCACTATCAACGCCATCAAAAAATAGTTGAACGCCTTTGACAGCCTGTTGCTCTCGTCATGTTCATCGACGATGTAATATAACGTCTTTTCTAATTGCTGCAATTTTGTCATGTCCGTTAACGTCTTTTCCTCTTAAAACTTCAACCTTGCGTCGGGAGCCAAGTCCATCGCCGCAAATTCGCCCTTCAAATACTTGTAATATCCCGCGCCCGCTATCATTGCGGCGTTGTCGGTGGTAAATTTGCGCTCCGGGATGAACACCTTCCAGCCTCTCTTTTTGGCGGTGGCAACAAGCGTGTCGCGCAACTCCGAGTTTGCAGCCACGCCGCCGCCGATGGTTATCTCGCGGATGCCAGTCTCCTTGACCGCCTTGGCGAGTTTGTCTATGAGGATGCTCACGATGGTGTATTGCAACGAGGCGCACAGGTCGTCAAGATGCGCGTCGATAAAATCCGGCTCCTCCTTCATCTTGTCCCTCAGCGTGTAGAGAAACGATGTCTTCAGCCCCGAAAAACTGAAATCCAAGCCCGGAATGTTAGGCTTGGCAAATTTATACGCATTGGGGTTGCCCTGGTGCGCGTGCTTGTCGATGACGGGGCCGCCCGGATAGCCGAGAGCCATCACCTTGGCGCACTTGTCGAACGCCTCGCCCGCCGCGTCGTCTATCGTGTTGCCGATAATCTCCATGTCAAAATAATCCTTCACCTTGATTATCTGCGTGTGTCCGCCCGACACGAGCAAGGTCAGGAAGGGAAACTGCGGGTCTTCCTTCGGCTTGTCTTTCTCGTGTACAAACTGACTGAGCACGTGCCCCTGCAAATGGTTGACCTCAATCATCGGAATCCCGCCCGCCAACGCAAAACCTTTGGCGAAGGAGCATCCCACTATGAGCGAACCCAACAGACCGGGACCCCTTGTGAACGCCACTGCCGAGATGTCGCTGGCAGTAAGCCCCGCCTGTTTCAACGCCTGGTCAACCACGGGGATGATATTTTGCTGGTGCGCCCTCGACGCCAATTCCGGCACAACGCCGCCATACGCCGAGTGCACCGCCTGACTTGCAATCACATTAGAGAGCAACACGCCGCCGCTCACTACCGCCGCCGACGTGTCGTCGCAAGATGACTCTATTCCTAATATATTGACTTCCAATTTGTTATACTTTTGAATCTTTCAATAATTCTGAAACACTAAATTAGGGTTAATTTGTCAGAGAAAAAAGGATTTGAGATTTTTTAACAATCTCCATTTGCCCTTATTTCTGCGCATACAACTCCCTCATCGCCAAATCTGCTACCGCCCTGTCCTCCATGCTCACATACTTGATAAAAGTGCTCATGCCACGGCTCTTGCCCTCGTTGAGGTAATAACTGATATTCTTGGTGTAATACTCGCGGGCGTTAAAATTGGGGTTGAAGGCAAACTTGTACTTGTACTCCTGTATCACGTTGTCGATGTTTGAGATGCCGTATTCGAGGGCGTCGTTGAGTTCCTTCTTCAACTCCGCCTTCACGGGCTTCAGCGACAGCCACGCCGCAAATACAAACGGGTAGCCCGTAAAATTAATCCACTCCTCGGCGAGGTCGTATCTATACTTGTAATCGACGTATTGGAAACACCTGTCGCCGATTATCACGCCCGCCGTAGTGCCCTTGATTTGCTGCTCGTAGCCCGGCGACGAATCAATAAATTCGGGATTGATGTTCCAATGGTGCCTTGCAAGAATCTTTACCAGTTTGACGCTTGTAGCCGACTGATAATCAAGGTAAATCTTGGTAATCATCTCCAGCGGCACCTGGCTTGCCAGCAGCACCGACCTCACCCGTCCCTCCGCGCCGATGCAGAATTTTGATACGATGTAGCTAATCTTCAACTGCGGAATCACGCCCACCGGCACGAGCGCAATGTCGCACTCGCCATTCACGAGCATACGCGCCCCCTTCGACGGATATTCGGTGATAATATCGCAATGTTCTGTGATATAATCCGAGTGTTGCAGTCCGTAGAGAAACGGCAGCGAATTATGATACGATACGAGTACTATCTTGGTCTTTTCCATTTTTAAGAATTTTCAATGATACCGCCATATTTCGGGTCCTTGCCTTCGAGTTCTATCTGCGCCTCAGTAGCCGCCACGGTGCATACGCCGCCCACATACGCCGCGAAGAAAGTGCCGCAGAATACATACATCGGCAGTGCATATATAGAGCCGAGCGTGATGGCGAGCCACTTGTAGTGCCACACCTCGTTGTTGCTCTCACGGACGTTGCGGCGGTAACGCTCGTTGGTGTAGTCCATGAACGAATAGCCGAAATAATAGGCGTTGACAACGAATATCATAACCAGCGAAGCCACCTGCCCCACCAATGGGATTACATTGAGCAAGAGGCACAGGAGCGTCAGCAGGAGTTGCTTCACGGTGCTTTTCAAGGCAATTACAATAGACCTCCAGATGTCCTTGGCGGTCTGTTTGGCACCGCTGCTAAACTCGCGCCCGGTGAGGTAAGTGTCTGTCTTTTCGGATATAACGGTATATATCGGCGACATCAGCAAGTTTACAATCATGCCGCCTATAAAGATAAAGACGAAAAACATCACAAAAGGCATAATCCACTGCACCGCCGCTCCAAGAAAACCAAGCCAACCGCCATGCTCGCTGTCCCATAGCGAACTTATCCAATCGCCGAGACCCCATCCAGCCCAAATCAACAGAGCCGCCAAAATGACATTGATGACGACAGGGACGACGAAATACTTCCCCATCTGATTGCGCCTGATGATGCCAAAAGCATTGCCAAACGCCCTTAAACCTGTGTTAATCTGATTAATAGCCGTTGCCATTTTTGTAATTGTAATTATTGTGCGAAATTATAGCATTTATTTTTATAAACAAAATTTTTACTTGAAAAAATTTTTTATACATTTGCAGCATCAACAAAACACAATTACAAACACCATAAAACCTATAAGAAAATGAAATTAGACGGACGCAGAGAGAGCAGCAACGTAGAAGACCGCCGTGGCGGCGGCTACTCGTCTGGCTCAGGTTCAAGGATGTCAACCGGCAAAAAAGGCGGTTGCATGGGCGTAATCATCGCAATAGTGGGCTTGATAATCTACTTCAAGACCGGCGACGCCACAATGCTGTCATCACAACTTGGCGGCGACACGCAGGTAGCGGAACAGACCGCCACCACACGCGACTCAAAACAGCACGACGAACTCGCATCGTTTGCCTCCAAAATCCTCGCCTCCACCGAGGACGTATGGACCAACATCTTCAAGCAAAACGGCATGCAGTACCACAACCCCAAGATGGTAATCTTTGAGGACGGAGTTAACACCGCCTGTGGCAGCGCAACGTCAGACACGGGTCCCTTCTATTGTTCGGGCGACCAAAAACTCTACCTCGACCTCTCCTTCTTTACCACGATGAAGAAGCAACTCGGCGCGAGCGGCGACTTCGCCTACGCATACGTCATCGCCCACGAGGTAGGCCACCACATCGAGTACGAAACCGGCATACTCTCGCAACTCCACCGCAAGATGGATCAATGCCGCACCGAAGCGGAGCAAAACAAAATCTCCGTCCGCATCGAACTCCTTGCAGACTTCTACGCCGGCATCTGGGGCCATTACGAAAACAAGACCTTCAAATCACTCGAAGACGGCGACCTCGAAGAAGCCATCAACTGCGCCCACCAGATTGGCGACGACTACCTCCAAAAGTCAGCCGGCTACCGCCAGATACGCGCCGAAGCCTTCACGCACGGCACATCCAAGCAGCGCATGAAATGGCTCAAACTCGGCCTCACCACCGGCGACATCTCCCAAGGCAACACAATACTCAACTGCCCCGAGAGCGAACTCTAAACAAGTGATTGAAGCCCAATCACTAAATCAACAAGTCAAAAAATCAAAGCATGTCGGATGCCGACCAAGATGAACTCAACAAGATGCGCGAATCGTCCAAGAGAATCACCGACATCATCACCAAGGAGCGCGGCAAGTAGTCCCCTGCCCCACCCCAACAAAAAATACCGTGAATTTATCAAAAATTTACGGTATTTTTTTATAACTTTACGGCAATATTGTCAACCCATAAAAAAACAACAAAAATGAAAAGATTATTCACCTTCATGTTGCTGTTTATCAGCATTTTCACCAACTGCGGCGGTCAAAACTTCCGTTCCGTAAACGCCGCCGACTTCGAGCAGATAGTCAAGCAGCCCGACGTAATAGTCCTCGACTCCCGCACCGCGCAGGAATACGCCGACGGACACATCCGCAACGCCGTCAACATCGACGTCAAGGCCGACGACTTCGAGCAAAAGGCAATCGCCACCCTCGACAAATCCAAGACCATCGCCGTATATTGCCGCAGCGGTCGCCGCAGCAAAATAGCAGCCGCAACCCTCGCCAAAAACGGATTCACCGTCATTGAGTTGGATTGCGGCATTATTTGTTGGTCCTCTGCGGGCAAAGAAGTCGTCAAATGAAAAATCAAAAATCGAAAAATCAAAAATTAAAGTCTGTCCCTCAAAATTGCATCCACCTTGTCGGGCGTTACAATACCGTGTTCGCCGAGCATTGAGCCGCGTTCACGGAAACGCCTAACAATCTCGTTGACAACATCTTCACCGATGCCATAGTCAGACAAGCGGGTCTTGATGCCAAGCGAATTGAAGAACGCCTCTGTCTTCTGGATGGCGATGTTAACAGCCTCGTCGCCCTTGGCATCCACGCCCCATACATTCTTGCAAAACATTTCGAGTTTCTTCATCTTGGGTTCGCGCATCACGCTCATTGTGCCGGGCAATACGATGGCGAGCGTAACGCCATGGTCGAGTCCGCAGAGCGCGGTGAGTTCGTGGCCAATCATGTGCGTGCTCCAATCCTGATTTACACCAGGGCAAATGAAGAAATTGAGCGCGCAAGTGGCACTCCACATATAATTGGCGCAAGCGTCATACGACGGCTTGTCTGCCATCACGTCGGGCGCGATTTCTACAATGGTCTTGAAGACGCCCTCAGCCCACCTATCCTGAATTTGGGCGTTAATATCGTCGGTGAGGTATTGTTCAAATACATGGATGAAAGCATCGGTCAAACCGTTGGCTCTCTGTTTTTTAGGAATCGAATAAACAACTTCGGGGTCAAGAATAGAGAATACGGGGTAATACTTAGGATGACCCATCGCAAACTTCTCCTTGGTGGCGCGGCGCGAAATCACCGCGTTGCAGTTCATCTCCGAGCCAGTTGCGGGCATCGTCAAAACCGATGCAAGCGGCAACACTTCGCCCGGTTCCGCACCCTTAACGAGCAAATCATTCCACGGGTCG
The DNA here is from genome assembly GCA_946409405.1 of uncultured Bacteroidales bacterium. Taxonomy (GTDB): domain Bacteria; phylum Bacteroidota; class Bacteroidia; order Bacteroidales; family UBA3824; genus UBA3824. The sequence continues at coordinate 584 of CAMJWL010000084.1, read as the reverse complement.
CCTTTAAAATCGACAGCCGCAGCAATCAACTTGGAACCGTCTATCACAGAGCCGCCACCCACCGCGAGCAGCATCCCCACGCCTTCCTTGCGACAGATTTCCACAGCCTTCATCAGCGTGTCGTAATCGGGATTAGGCTCGATGCCACCAAATTCTATTACAGGAAAGCCGTCAAGAGCCTTCTTCACTTGATCATAGACGCCGTTTTTCTTAATCGAACCGCCGCCGTATGTCATCATTATCTTCTCGCCCTTGTACATCAACTCGCTGAGTTTGGCGATGCTACCCTTGCCAAAAACAATTTTGGTAGGATTCTGAAATTCAAAATTGTTCATTTTTAGATTTAGATGTTAATAAATTAGATTTTAACGTAGGGGCAAATATAATCATTTTTTTGAACAACAAAACTTTTTTTGGTATCAATTTCAAAAAAATTTTGCATCCAAAACTTAAATCCTTCCTAAAAAAAAAATCTGCATCAAGATAGCATCATCTAACTTTTTGACCCACAAACACTTCTAAATTTCATGTAAAGCGCGCTGTACAAAAAAAAAAAAATAGACGACTTTTTTCAAAATTGTTTA
>CAMJWL010000083.1 GCA_946409405.1 uncultured Bacteroidales bacterium | reverse complement strand
TTAAAATGACAGGAAAACATACTTTGATGCTGATTAAGCCGAATGCAGTGAAGAATGGCTACGCTCAGGAGATATTCCTCGAGGTGCACAACCATGGATTCAAGATTCTGGCTATGAAGAAGTTGCAATTGTCCAAGAATGAGGCAGAGGCCTTCTACAACGTTCACAGGGGCAAGCCGTTTTTTGAGGGTTTGGTAGAGTTTATGACCTCAGGTCCCATCTACGCAGCCGTTCTCGAGAAGGAAAACGCAGTTCCCGAATGGCGCAAACTCATGGGCGCAACCGACCCGTCGAAGGCAGAGGAAGGTACGATTCGTCGCAAATACGCCGAGAGCGTACAGCACAATGCCGTACACGGTTCTGACTCCGACGACAACGCTTTGAACGAGATTTTCTTCTATTTCTCGGCCCGCGAAATCGTTAACGCCGGCGGCGACATCTACCAACTTCACGACATGAAGTAAGATTGGCTTCAACACTAATTTTTGCCCCTGATTTTTATTAAGAAAATTTGGGGCATTTTTTTTATGTGTGGGGGCGGGGAACGAGGGCGGGGATGGGGCGGAAATGAAATTTCCGCTTAATGGACGGGACAGGGAGTGCCGAAGAATGGTGTGATGAGAATGCCGATGAATGGTGTGATGGAGATTTATGGATGATTTATAGATTGATATTATGGTGAAGAAGATTATATATAGGACACTGATATTTGTTCCGTTGCTGCTGCTGACGGTGTTTTGGACAATGCCGAAACGGATGACGGGAGATATTGTGTATGTGCCTGTTGCAGATTCGATGGGCGGCAATGATAGGTGGGCGGATTCGGTGATGAAGACGATGACGGCTGACGAGAGGATTGGGCAGTTGCTGATGCTGGAACTTTCGGGCAAAGTGAAGCCGGGAGACGCTGCACTGAAAAATATGGAGGCAGACATCGATAGTTGCCATATCGGCGGCGTGATTTTCTTTTATGGAGGACCGGCTCGGGAGGCGGCTCTGATTAACAGGTTGCAGGCAAGGAGCAAGATTCCGCTGATGATTGCACAGGATGGCGAATGGGGGCTGTCGATGCGGCTGGACAGTGTGCCGGTGTTTCCGCGAAACCTTGCGCTCGGTGCTATCGTGGACGATGGGATTATATATGAACTAGGACGCGAGATTGGGCGCGAATGTAGGCGGCTGGGCGTTAACATCGACTTTATGCCGTGCGTGGATATTTATGATAATCAGGCTAATACGGTGATTGCCAATAGGAGTTTTGGTGCTAATCCTGTCAATGTGGCGCGTAAGGGCTGCGCAATGATGCAGGGGATGAGGGACGAAGGTGTTTTGACCACCGCAAAACATTTTCCCGGACATGGGAACACGGATGTGGATTCGCACGAGGCATTGCCAGTGATTAATAATACAAGGGCAAGGCTCGACACGTTTGAACTATTCCCGTTTAAACACCTTATCAAGAATGGTGCACAGGGCGTGATGGTGGGGCATCTGTTTGTTCCCGCGTTGGAAACTAACAAGACAAAAGTGCCGTCGAGCATTTCTAAGAATGTGGTGAGCGGGCTTTTGAAGGGCGAACTTGGTTATGAAGGACTTGTGTTTACCGATGCTCTCGCGATGAAGGGAGTTAGCACCGCCGACAATCCGGGCGAAGTGGCTGTGAGGGCTTTTGAGGCGGGGGTTGACGTGTTGCTGATGCCGCCGGACGGGAAGAAGGCTTACTCGGCGTTGGTGGCGGCACGTGATGCGGGACGGATTTCGCAGAAGGAGATTGATAAACGATGCCGCAAGATTCTGAAGGCGAAGGCAACAATGGGACTGGATGATTATAAGCCTATTGTCGTAAAAAATATTTATGAAGACCTCAATACAATGTATGCGGAGCGGTTGAATAGTCGCATTTTTGAAAATGCCGTAACGCTCGTGTCCAATAATAATAATGTGTTGCCGCTGAGGGCAATGGATAATGTGAAGATTGCAGTGGTGTCGATTGGCAAGGATGCAGAAAGCACTGAATTTGAGGATATTATCGGGCGGTTTGCCAAGGTGGACGAATATAAAATTTCTAAGGCGGCTTCCGAGGCGGCTTTTAATACTCTTGCGGCAAAACTCATTGGGTATGACGTAGTGGTGGTGGGTTTCCATGGTGGTAATGCTTATCCGCCTAATTTTGGGACAACGCTGGCTATGTGCAAGTTTGTGGACGGGATTGCCGCAAGGCAGAAAGTGGTTTTGGATGTTTTTACATCGCCGCTGGCACTGGGAAAGTTCGCTAAGTATGGAGAACTGAGCGCGATTGTAATATCATACGATGATAGCCAAACGGCACGGGAGGTGTCGGCTAAGATGGTGATGGGCGGTCTGCCTTTCGTGGGACGGCTGCCGGTAGGCGTGGGGATTTTCGCGGAAGGTGCGGGGATTGGTACGATGAAGATTACTTTGGAATAGGGGGAGGGGTGGTAGGGCGGAAATGGAATTTCCGCTTAATAAACTGAACACTTTATTTATAGAAGGATTATGTATGAACAACTTTTGTTATTGGACGATGTACGGCTCAATTTTGGAAATAATGGGGGGCTGGTGCTGAGTATCGTGCAGGCTTTTGTGATGTTTGGCGTAGCGTTGAGCATCAAGCCGTTGCACTTTAAGACTGCGTTTGCGCATCCGAAGGCGGTGCTTACGGGGTTTTGCTCGCAGGTGGTACTGCTGCCAGCCGTTACGTTTGCGTTGGTGTGTGTGTTTGACAGTTATCTTACTGCAACTGTGGCACTTGGCGCGATATTGGTGGCGTGCTGTCCGGGTGGCAATATTTCTAATTTTATTTCGTCGATTTCGAGGGGCAATATTGAACTTTCGGTGTCGCTGACGGCTATTTCCACGGTGCTGGCGGTGGTGATTACGCCGCTTAATTTTTCGTTGTGGGGCAATTGGTATATCGCTAATTCTGAGTATGTAAGGGAGTTGGAGATACCGATTTCGCAGGTGTTTTATACGCTGTTTTTTATAATTGGGTTGCCGTTGGGGTTGGGCGTGCTGTGTTCGTCTAAGTTGCCCGTTGTTACAAAAAAAATCGCCAAGCCGATACAAAATATTTCGATGGCGATTTTTATGGGGATGGTGATTGTTGCATTTGCGGCAAATTTTGATTACTTTTGCCGTTACATTCATTACATCTTGCTGATAGTGCTTGTGCATAACGGAATGGCCTTTGCCACAGGCTATTGCGCGGCGTGGGGAGCGGGTCTCAATATGCGCGACCGCCGAACAATCACCATCGAGACCGGCATCCAAAATTCGGGGCTGGCATTGATGCTGATATTCAATCCCGCAATTTTTCCGCCCGAAATGAAGACCGGCGGAATGGCTTACATGGCGGGTTGGTGGGGCATCTGGCACATTATTTCGGGACTGTCGCTCAGCGCGTTGTGGAATTTCAGTAGGATGATGAAGTACAGGAAGTTGAACATTATTCGAGCCGAGAGAAATGTCGATTAAATTCACCAACTTGGAGGACCCAAGCATCGTGTACGGCGCGCTGAAACTGTTTCCGGCATTCGTACACAACCACATATTCTACCGCAATGTCTATTCGATGGGACTCGAAAATATCCCAGAAGAAGGCGCGGTGATTTTTGCGCCAAACCACCAAAACGCCCTCATGGACGCGCTTATCATAATGAGCATTAAGAGTTGGCAACCGGTGTTTATGGCGCGGGCGGATATTTTTGCGGGGCATTTTGTAAGGCGGCTGTTGTTTTTTATGAAGATATTGCCGATTTTCAGGATGAGAGACGGCAAAGAGTCGCTCAAACAGAATGACGCCGTATTTAATAAGGCGGTGGAGGTGCTGCGCAAACGCCGTTATTTGGTTATCTATCCCGAGGCGAGCCATAAGGGTATCAGGAAGTTGCGCCCGTTGAAGAAAGGCATCACGCGCATCGCCTTTATGGCGGAGGAGGCAAGCAACTATACTTTGGATGTGAAGATTGTTCCGGTGGGCATCAATTATCAGGATTATTATGAGTTTAGGACCGACGTGCTGATTAATTTTGGCAAGCCTATCAGCGTGAAGGAGTACCGCGCCCAATATGAGGAAAATCAACAGAAAGCCCATCACGACCTTGTTCAGAAGGTTACGGAGGAATTGAGTTCGTTGATAATCGACATCCGCGACACCGAAAATTACGACAATTTTGAGACCGCCCGCACTATTTTTGCGCCTATCATTGTGAGGAAGGAGGGCAAGATTGTCAACAATTTCCAAAACCAACTGCTCGCAGGGCGCAAGGTGGTGGAGATAATGGACAGGATGAAAGAGAGCGAGCCGGAGGTTTTTGCAACGCTCAACGACTATCTGCGCCGTTACCGCGAGGGGTTGAAATCCGCCAATCTGCCCGATTGGATTATCAGGCGGAAGATTAAATTTGTGGGTGTTTTGCTGAGGACGCTGATTTTGGCGGTGCTGTCGCCGTTGGCTTTGTTTGGGTTTGTAAACAATTTTATTCCGTATTTTTCGCCGTTTTTGCTGACTAACCGCGTGAAGGATCGCAATTTTCACTCGTCGCTGAGGTTTGCGCTGTATGTGTTCTTGTTTCCTATTTGGTACACGGTGCTTATTATATTGTGTTTCAAGTATTTGGATGCTTGGTGGATGCGCGTGTTGTATATGGTTGCCGTGCCGATAACGGGGATTTTTTCGCATCATTTCTACGACTATATGAAGCGCGTAGGGGCGATGTGGAGGTTGGTGTTTAATAAGGGACGACATGCTTTTTTGAAGTTGAAAGTGCTGAGACAGAAGGTGGTGGATATATTTGTGGGGAGAAAGTGATGAGGGAAGCGGTAGTTGAAAAGATATTACAGCACAATCAGTTACAAAAATAGGTTGTCTAAATCTGCATTTTTTTTGCAGATTTAGACAACCTATCCGACTTTTAGATGCCTTACAGCATACTACAAGGCATACGAGGGACGAAATTTTACACTTATTAACTCTTTTCTAAATATTTGTATTTGCTCTGTCGTTGTTGCCAACGTTCCCTTGCGTATTGCTGCATATCGGCGACGGTGTCTTTTTCGTCGAGAATTTCAAAGCCGAGGAGGGTCTCAATGATGTCTTCCATAGTTACGACGCCGTCCATACCGCCGTATTCGTCAACCACGAGGGCGATTTGCTCTTTTTTCATCAACAAATCTTCCCACATTGCAAAAACGGGTTTGGTGTTTGGGACTATCACAATGTCGCGGCGAAGGTCGCGGAGGCGGAGGGTGTCGTGGTCTTCGGCAAGGCTTTCCATCACTTGTTGGCGGAAGACGTAGCCGGTGATGTTTTCGTCGTTGCCCTTGTAAATTGGAATCCTCGAAAAACGTAAATACCCCTTGTTGGCAAGAAACTCGCTCAATGTCATCCCCTCGTCGGCAATCGAGACCACCACACGGGGCGTCATTATGTCGGAAACTCGGAGGTTTTTGAGTTTCATAAGGTTTTGGATGATTGCGTTTTCCTTCTCCTTAAAAATGCCTTCCTCAGTGCCGATGTTGGCGAGGGCAGAAATTTCCTCACGGGATGTGGTGTGCGCGGTTTCGTTGCGTTTCAGGAGTCGGGTAAGCACCTGTGCCATCATCACGAGCGGATAGGTCATTATATAGGTACAATTGATGAGATGCCCCACAAGACCGGCAAGACGCTGCCAATTGTTGGAGCCGAGGGTCTTGGGCAGGATTTCTGAAAATATCAAAATCAGGACGGTCAATATCGCCGACACCACGCCCAACGACTCCGAACCCAAAACTTTTGCTGCCTGCGCGCCCACCATTGCGGCGCCGGCGGTGTTGGCGATGGTATTGAGCGAGAGTATGGCGGCAAGCGGCTTATCGACACTGCCCTTAAAACGCGCCAACATACGCACACCCTTTTTGGGGGAGTTTTCGTTGATTTTTACAAATGTTGGCGTCGCGCTCAGCAACACGCTCTCCATCAGCGAACACATAAAAGAAATGAGCAACGCGCCCACCAAATATGTTATCAATAGTCCCATAAAAGCCTGTATAACGAAAATTGACGCCTTACAGCGTCTTTCTTTTAAACAAAAATTTAAACGAATTGAAATTAATTAAAACGAATTACTATGTTTGGACAATTCGCTTTAATTCGTCATAATTCGTTTAAATTTTTGTTTAGAAAAAACCGTGCCGCAAGGCACAGAATTTCTGTTTAGAAGCAAAATTCTTATTTTACGTTACCGACTTTGATGAGGTATTCGGCGATTTGTACGGCGTTGAGAGCCGCGCCCTTGCGGATTTGGTCACCGGAGAGCCACAATGTGAGGCCGTTGTCGTCGGAGATGTCCTTGCGCACGCGACCTACGAAAACGTCGTCCTTGCCGGCTGTTTCGAGCGGCATTGGGTAAACGAGGTTTGCGGGGTCGTCAACGAGAGTGCAGCCCGGAGCGGCGGCGATTGCCTTCTGCGCCTCCTCTACGGAGATGGGCTTTTCGGTCTCAATCCATACCGATTCGGAGTGGCTGCGCAATGACGATACCCTCACGCACGTTGCCGAACATTTGGCATCGGTGTGCATAATCTTGCGGGTCTCGTTGTACATCTTCATCTCCTCCTTGGTGTATCCGTTGGGTTGGAACACGTCGATCTGCGGAATCACGTTGTAAGCCAACTGATGCGGGAACTTCCTTACTGTAACAGGGTTGCCGTCAACGATGTCCTTGTATTGTTGCTCCAATTCCGCCATAGCCGCAGCACCTGCGCCCGACGCGCTCTGGTAACTCGACACGTGGATGCGTTTGATGTGGGAGATGTTCTCCAACGGCTGCAAAACGACCACCATCATAATAGTGGTGCAGTTTGGGTTGGCGATGATGCCGCGTGGACGGTTGAGTGCGTCCTCGGCATTACATTCCGGCACTACGAGCGGCACGTCCTCGTCCATACGGAACGCGCTCGAATTGTCAATCATCACCGCGCCGTACTTGGTGATGTCGGCGGCAAACTCCTTGGAAGTGCTTGCGCCCGCCGATGCAAAGGCGATGTCAACGCCCTTGAAGTCGTCGTTGTGTTGGAGCAACTTCACTTCGTACTCCTTGCCCCTGAATGTATATTTGGTGCCGGCGCTCCTCTGCGAGCCAAAAAGCACCAATTCGTCAATCGGAAAATTCCTTTCTGCGAGTATGCGGAGAAATTCCTGCCCTACCGCGCCACTCGCTCCTACAATGGCTACTTTCATTTTAATTGAATAGATGTTAATATATTTCAGGGTGCAAAGATAATTCTTTTTTGAATGTTGTGCATTATCGTATTTTAAATTTAGGTAATTTTTTTATGTTGTTTGCGAAAAATAATGTAATTTTGCCCCTGATGTCATACATTGGTAAAGATTTTGCAAACATCGTTACAAACACCTAAACTGAACCGCAATGAACTGCAAAAAATTATTATACACGACCATAGCGATTGCAGCCGCCACGTGCATTGGCTGCAACTCAACCCCCGTCGCCAAAAACGACCGTATGGACTTGACCATAAAGCCCGGCGACGACTTTTATAATTACGCATCGGGCAAATGGATAGCCAACCTGCCCGAAAAGCCCGAATATTCGCGCTACAACCAATTTGACATCCTCGGCGAAATTAATGAGGAGCGGATAAAGGGCATCATTGCCGACATCGTGAAAAAACAGCCTGAAAACGGTACTATCGAACAGAAAATCTGCGACTTCCACGCATTATATTTGGACAGTGCGAGGCTCAACACCGAAGGCGCACAGCCCATACAACAGATGCTCCGCGACATCGAAAATATCAAGGACAAGAAGGCATATTTCGAGCATTGCGCCTTGCTCCAACAGGAGGGCGTGAGCGGACTCTACGTAACCACGGGACTTTTGGCAGACATTATGAAATCTACCGAAAACATCGTGATGCTCTACCAAGGCGGGCTCACGCTCAGTTCTCGCGAATACTATTTGGAGGACAAGGAGTCGTCGGTAAAAATCCGCAACGCCTACGCCGACTACATCCGCAACATCTTCCGTCTCGCGGGCTACGACGACGCTCAGGCGGAGAGCCGCGCAAAGGCTGTGTTGGACATAGAGACGCAGATTGCGCGTGAAAACTACTCCAACAACAAACTCCGCGACGATATGGCTAACTACCACAAAATCAGCGCAAACGAACTAAAAACACAATATCCGGGCGTCGATTGGCTGAGGTTTTACGCATTGCAGGGTATGACCGGATTTGAATACATCAACGTCGCCCAACCCGAAGCCATCCAAAATGTAACTAACATCATCAGCACCGCAAAACTCGACGACCTCAAATCGTATATGCTTTTCAAGGTAATCAACACCGCCGCCAACTTTCTCTCCGACGATTTCATTGCCGAGAACTTCAAGTTGTCGCAGGCGATTACAGACGTCAAAGTGGACAGACCGCGTTGGCAAAAGGCGGTTGCGGAGGTCAACAGCGACTTCGGTATGGCTGTCGGCAAATATTACGTTGAAAAATATTTCCCCGCATCGTCCAAACAGGCGGCTCTCAATTTGGTGCTCAACATTCAGTCGGCACTCCGCGACCGCATCAACAACCTCAAATGGATGAGCCCCGAAACCAAGGCGCAGGCTATCGAAAAACTTGAAAAATTCCACATCAAAATCGGCTACCCCGAAGAATGGCAGGACTATTCGCCGCTCACCATAGACAAAAGCAAGTCGCTGTGGGACAATTACCAAGCGATTTGCCGCTACAAGTTTAAGCGTTCCATCGACCGCAAACTCAACAAGCCCGTGGACCCCAACGAGTGGCACATGACGCCGCAGACCATCAATGCTTATTACAATCCTACCACCAACGAAATCACATTCCCAGCGGCAATTTTGCAGCCTCCGTTCTTTGACCCCGACGGCGACCCCGCTGCCAACTACGGCGGCATTGGATGCGTCATTGGTCACGAGATGACCCACGGTTTCGACGACCAAGGCCGCAAATATGACAAAAACGGCAACTACAACGATTGGTGGACAGAGGCCGACAGCCAAGAGTTTGAGAAACGCGCCAATGTGATGAAGACATATTTCGGACAGTTGGACGCGCTGCCCGGCGAGAAGGTGAACGGCGAATTTACCCTCGGCGAAAACATTGCTGACCACGGCGGCATCCGTCTCTCCTTCGACGCTTTCCAAAAATTTATGCAGAAGAACCCGTTGCAGACCATCAACGGTTTCACGCCTGAACAGCGTTTCTACATCAATTATGGCTTCATTTGGGCGGGACGCATCACCGACAAAAACGTCCGCAACCGCATCAAATCCGACCCCCACTCCCCGATGCACCTCCGCGTAAACGGGCAACTGCCCCACAATCAATCGTGGTACGACGCATTTGGCGTCACGAAAGGCGACAAGTTGTATTTGGACGAAAGCGCAAGGGCAGATATATGGTAAAAATTGCGGAATGGAATCCGCAAAATCACATAAAAATTGTGGATTGCATTCCGCATTTTTCAGTCAAAATTGTGGAATGGAATCCGCAATTTTTAACAAAAATTGTTGATTGTATTCCGCATTTTTTGTATATTTGCGGCGGAAAACAATAAACAATCAAGGCAATGGAACAACTTTACGAAATATACTCCGCGCTTCTCAAAAGCACAGACACGACATTTGTCCGCTATATGCACGACAAAATAGATTGGCAGTCGCGCCTGATAGTGATAATTGGAGCGCGTGGAGTGGGCAAAACCACCACCCTACTCCAACACATCAAAAAGACCAAAGCATCCGCACAATCGCTATACATCAGTGCTGACAATACGTATTTTGCCGCGCACTCGCTGTACGACACGGCGGCTGAATTTCACAAGGCAAATGGCAAATTCCTCTACATCGACGAGGCGCACAAATACAAAGGTTGGTCACAAGAGGTGAAAATGATGTACGACACGCTGCCCGACCTCAATATAATTGTAACGGGTTCTTCTATCCTCGACATCGAAAGTGCCACCGACGCCGACCTCAGCCGCCGCGCCATACGCTACACGATGGAAGGTATGTCGTTTCGCGAATACCTCAATATGACCCAAGGATGCGACATCAAGCCTTTCACAATCGACGAAATCATCAACAACGCCGTCCAACTGCCCGCAAAGATAGTGCATCCACTGCCCCTATGGAACGATTACATAAGGCGTGGAAATTATCCCTTTTTCGGTATGGACAATTACTATTCACGCATCAACAACGTTGTAAATCAAACACTTGAAGTGGACATTCCCGTATATGCGGGTATGAACGCAGCAACTTCGCACAAACTCAAAAAACTCCTTTATGTAATTGCGCAAAGTTCGCCCTTCAAGCCCAATGTTTCGGAATTAGGACGTGTGATAGAATGTGATCGCAGCACGGTGTCTGATTACATAGTTTATATGGAAAAGGCGGGACTTCTGCGTCAACTTTGCAATATAGGCTCTGGTCTATCGCTGATAGAACGCCCCGAAAAACTGTTCCTCGCCAACACCACGCTCATACACGCCATCGGCGAAAGCACACCAAACATCGGCAACATCCGCGAAACGGCATTTTTCGCATTGATGTCTGTCAACAACAATGTAAAAGCGTCGCCCGTGTCAGATTTTCTGATAGACGACAAGACCTTCGAGGTAGGCGGCAAGGGCAAAACCCAACGCCAAATCAAAAACACGCCCAACAGTTTCGTTGTAAAAGACGACATCGAAAACGGCTATCTCAACGTAATACCGCTGTGGTGCTTCGGGATGAACTACTGATTTCATAATCAGTAGTTTATGCGTAAAATTTCACATTTTTCCTAATGTTTTGAGGGCATTGACACACATTTTTCGAATTCAATCCCAATCAAACAAAGAAAAAAACAACCGATAAAATGACATTAGGATGGGCTTTGAATAGGGGTTGAAGGTGTATAGAATCGATTAGGAACATGGTTTATAAATACATTTTTGTTCTAATTGATTCAACCCTTTGTCATAGTTTATAATGATCATTTCTTGACTCTGCCTGCCATGACCATGGAAATCCTCAAATTGGATAATTTTCACCCAATTTTCTGAATATCTGACAAATGCGCCAACAAGAGTACCATAAACACAATGATGGGATTTTGGAGGATTCAAAGATACTATATCTGCCAATCGTTCTTTATCCTTTTTTACACCGTCATATTTTCCCTTGCGTTTCATTTCTACTGCCAATAGATTACGGTAGCCCCTTTCTTGAATCAGTAAATCAGCAACCATATATTTTCGTTGTTTTTCTCTATCCTCATGGTATTTAAGACGTCCTTCCTCCATACGATTATATTCAACATCTGCATAACAGTTACGGAAAATATAATATCCATGCTTTGTATCATACTCACGCATAATATTTTCCATGTGGTGAGCCAATCGCGCGCAAATATTGCGTTCCGACACACCATATTTTATATTTAAATAATCCACCTCATACAATCTGCGTAAAGAGGGGATTAAAATATCATTTATTATTATATCCTTATTTATCATATTTGATTCAATTTTTTTTATCAAATTTTTGCTAAGTATGTTTCTCATCTGCCATTATCGACGAACTATTATTGTTCTTTTTCATCTTGGGTTGATATAGCCACTTGAAGAAGTAGAACCCCAAAAGGCCAACCACTATTATTGTGAAAGTCCATATACTCCACGTTACAGCATGACCTTTACATGCATACCATCTATTCGTCCATAAATTATTAAGACTGGGGACTTCATGATCGTATTTATATGCACCAAAATCACGTTTACCCATGGTTTTGTTCAATTCGAATGCTTCTTCAATATCACGACATGGCTTATTAATAAGCATAAAAACATAGAACACTACCAAAGCTGCTGCCAAAGCAATGGCAACAATGCCAATCAGTTGAAGTAATTTCTTTATTACAATTTTCAGTAATTTTCGAAACTTATCTTCCATTGTTTCTTTTGAATGTTCAACAATATCTACTGATATATGCGATAGTTTCGTGGTAGTGTTATTCGTCTGTACACCGCCACAATACTGACAGAATGTCGAATCATCTGATATTTGTTTTCCACAATGTTTGCAGTACATAACAATCGTATTTAAAATTCACTATTAATTGCTTGTCGTATTTTATGGTACAAATGTAAAAACAAAAAATAGTCACCGCAATGCATTTAACTTAAATTAACACAACATTGTCTTTATGCTAACCATATAAATCCTACATATCAAACCACAGCAAAATTTCCGCTACTCATTACTGGGTTTCCGTTGTCGTCGAGTACGGCTCTGAGCGTGGTCAGCGTGGCAAAATAATCTTCGGGAGCCTCCGCCGCCAACTTTATCGCTTCGGTATATTGTACTATTGAGGGGTAAAGCATAGTTTACTGTTTTTTTACCGTTACAAATTTACACATTTTTCCTGATATTTTCAAGGCTTAGACACACATTTTTCCGAATTTTTTATACCTTGAACAACTTTTCTTTCGGCTGTTTACACAACCACTTCAAAAATCTCCTTGTCGCCGAATCGCATCGTCTTACTGCCCGAAACCTTGCTTTTGTTGAAATTGAAACTCAACATATAACCCTTGTTAATGTGGTAAAAATCAAGGTATTCGGTGAGTTGTTTTTCGCCGCGAGTGTTGTAGGCATCGCCACGCCAAATTTTCATTTCGATGACGTATTGTATGCCTAAGTAATCGATAATCATATCGGTACGGGAGCGATCGCGGGTTTCGGCTTCGATGTAGTAATTGCCTGTGCCATTGATGATTGGCTTGATGTATAACATAAAGAACCGACGACCTTCCTCCTCCTTAAATTCGATGTCGTTGCCGCCGTAAATGTCGTTGAAATGCACGGCAAAACGTTCGAGAATTTTGTCCATCAGGAGTTTGCCGTCTTCAACAAACTGATTGCGGTCGGTGTCGCCAGCGGTGTAAATGCGGCTTGTCATTTGCTCCTCGGTCATAAAGAAATTATAAAGCCGAGTTTCAATTATGCGGTTTGTAACTTTTACACGTCCGTTGTTGCTGTCGATATAATTGAACATTTTTGCAATCGACATAGTTCTGTCGTCGGTATTGTAGATATACGATTTACCATTGTAAAGTATGTCTTTCAGCATTTTAGACATATTTGGAAAATCATTCAACTTTTTTATCAAATCGTCAAAAAAAGTGTTGTTTTCTTCCACAAGAACCATTTTGACGGCAGAAATAATACCTTCCTTGTTCCATCCGAGATTTTCTTGGTCTATCAACTGACAAAGTTTGGACACAAAATAAGGATAGCCCGACGAATAGTCCCAAACCATCTGCGCCATTTCTGAAACATTCATACCCGTTTGATGGTCGTTTTCGTAATCCTGAAGCATCTGAGCTATACCGTCTTTGTGCAACGACATATCCGCTTTAAACGGCACGGCAATGTTCCACGGCGAATTGTATTGGTGGTCAGAGTCGGGACGTACTTTAAGTTTGAGGTTTTTGATGTCGTAAACACCTGCAAGGATAATGGATTTAAATGTTGGAACAGCTTTGCGTTTTAGATATTTGTTGCGCAACATTCTCAACAATTCGATAAACGATTCGTAGTTGCTGGCGTTGTCAACCTCGTCGATGAATATAACGATTGGCGCGGCACTTTTAGCGCAAATATCCGATACAAACTTTTCAAAAATTTCAAAAGGGATTTCTTTCTTTTCGGCATATTTGTCAAGCAATCCCGAAATCATCTGTTTTACATCGTCTTGCAAATTATTAATGCTGACATACTCAAACGTCATCTGTATCTGTTCCCAAAAAGAATAAGCGATAGCCTCTTTGCTTTTGAAATTGTTGCTGCCCAACGCCTCAAAACTTATCGAAAACACAACATAATCATTACTCAACCGCTTTGCCAAATGGTAAAGTGTGGTTGTCTTTCCGTATTGGCGGCCACGGTTGATGGTAATGTATTCGCCATCGGCAACACGTTTTACAATGTCGTCGAGCCGTTTGGTGATGTCCACCATATAATGGTCTTCGGGGTAGCAAGTGCCCGTTGTGTTGAATCTGCGCATAGTTGTAAAAGTTTTTGGCAAAGATAATTAAAATTTCGGAATAACATAATAGTTCATTCAATTATTTGCACATCGCAGATTCAACTCACAAGTGCAATTTTTTTAATAACATTTTGAAACGCCTTTAC
>CAMJWL010000082.1 GCA_946409405.1 uncultured Bacteroidales bacterium | reverse complement strand
AGCGCGTCGAGCACTTTGATACGCTCCACAATTTCGGGCGTCATTTTGGACATTCCCGTCAAAGTCGGCAACTCGGTCATCAATTCCAACTCCTTCAACGACGGCACCACTATCGCCACAATCGCCAATATGAACGACCTGATTTTCCGTGGCAACATCGACGAAACCGAGGTCGGACAAATCGTGGAAGGTATGCCGATGAAGATAACAATCGGCGCGTTGCAGGATTCGCAGTTTGACGCGGTTTTGGAGTATATTTCGCCCAAGGCAACCGAGAGCAACGGCGCAAACCAGTTTGAAATCAAGGCTGCAATGCGTGTAAAAGACGACAGCAAAATCCGTTCGGGTTACAGCGCAAACGCCGAAATTGTACTTGCAAAAGTTGAGAATGTGGTCGTAGTTCCCGAAAGCGTTTTGGAGTTTGAAGGCGACAGCACATTTGTCCTCATTCCCAACGGAATGACAGCGGAAGGCGTTCAGTATCAACGCAAAAGCGTTACCACCGGCCTCTCCGACGGCGTAAACATCGAAGTAAAATCCGGCCTCGACACCACAGCAACCGTCCGCGGCTCACAAATTATCAAAGAAGATTAATGTAATAAACTACGAAGTAAACAAACTACGAAAAACACGAAAAACACGAAAATTTTTCGGTTTTCTATTTTTCGCGTTTTTCGTAGTTATTAAAATATTAGATATGAAAAAGTTATTAATTATATTTTCAGCGGTTTTGACGGCGGGGACGGCGGCAGCGCAGACGCACGAATGGACGTTGCAGGAGTGCACCAATTACGCCGTTGAAAACAACCTTTCGGTCAAGCGCACCGAAGACAACCTCCACCGTCAGGAAATCCAATTGAACTCCGCCCAAAACGCCTATTTACCGAGCGTCAACGCGAGTGTGGATCAGAATTTTTCGTTTGGTCGCGGTCTTACAGCCGACAACACTTATACCAACACCAACACGCGCTCAACGTCGTTCAACCTCGGCGCGAGCGTCAATCTGTTCAACGGTTTTCAGACCAAAAACAATGTTGAACTCAGCAAACTGAACCTCGCCGCATCCACCGCCGACCTCGAAAAGGCTAAAAACGACATCCGTATTCAGGTGGCGCAGTCATACGTCCAAATCCTTTACGATATGGAAATTGAGGACGTTGCCCGCCGTCAGATTTCGATAGATTCGGCGCAAGTGGCACGTTTGGAGGCATTTGTAAGCAACGGCAAGGCATCCGAGGCGGAACTTTCGCAGCAACGCGCATCCCTTGCAAACAGCACCCTGACGCTCACGCAAGCCATCAACAACAAAAAACTCGCGCTCCTGACCCTTGCACAAATTTTGGAACTGCCCAACGCCGACGATTTTGCAATTGTGCGCCCCGACACTTCATCGATGCGCACCGAACCAATCGTAATACCCAACGACTCAGCAAGTTCCATCAATTACCAAAGGCCTGAGATTTTGGCGGAGGAGATACGGCTCGAAGCCACGGAATACAATTTGAAAATTGCCAAAGGACAGGCATTGCCGTCGCTGAATTTGAGCGCGGGAATGGGAACGAATTATTACAATTCGAGCAATGGATTCAAGGTGGAATCGTTTGGCAAGCAACTTGACAACAATTTCAGCCAATACATTGGTTTGAACCTCAACATCCCGATTTTCAACAAGTTCCAAGTGCGCAACAACATCCGCGATGTCCGTATTCAGCAATATTCGCAACAGCACAACCTCGACCTCGCCCGCAAAAACTTGTACAAGGAAATCCAGCAAGTAACCCTTAACGCCGCCAACGCCTCGGCGAAAGTTGCCGCCGCCCGTGAAGCCGTCCGCAATTCCGAGACCGCCTTCCGCCTCGCCCAAGCGAAATACGAAAACGGCAAATCCACCATCACCGAGTTCAACGAGACTAAGAACGGTTTTTTGAAATCGCAGTCAGATTTGGCACAAGCAATTTACGAAAATATGTACAACACGATGTTGCTCAGGTGGTATCAGGGCGAAGAAATGGGGTGGTAAAAACAGAATCACAGTCAATAAAAAACGCCGCACAGAATATTCTGCACGGCGTTTTTTACGGCTTCAATTAAAAAACTGCCGCAACTTTCTTGACTGCCATAATTCGTTCAAGAAGACTTTTGTTGGATCTTGCAGTCTGCAAATTGTATTTAGTTTGGAGTTGCACAAGAGAATCGGCGGGGATGTCGAGTGCAGCCTCCAAAATAAGGGCAATTTCTGCCGTAACAGAACGTCTCGCACTAAGAATCAGATTAAGCATACGATACGAAATGCCTGTCTTCTCAGCCAGAGCGTGCCGTGAAATTTTTCTATATTCTATTTCATCTTTAAGGATTTCCCCTGGATGTGTCGGGTAAAATCCATAACCTAATTTTTCCATAATATTAAATCAGAAAGGTACTGTTTTTCAAAAACTATTTCCATTCTTTGCGTATTATTGTTAATAACACTGCAAAAATATATTTATTTTGTCAAAAACACAAAAAAAAATAGGGATGAGCGCAAAATCTTTTGTATTCTGAAATAAAACTATTATCTTTCCGAAAATTTACGGCTATGAAACAATTACTTTTTATAATAACAATTGCCACCTGCCTTCTTTCCTGCGCCGAGGAGAGTTGGCTGCCTGATGGTATAAACACGGCTTACTCATTGTACAACAATAACGACACTTCCGACTATGATGACAAGGAAATCATCTACCTAAAAGTATATAACTCAGAGGGATTAATGAAAAAGTATGGTGCGCAAGGCGACAGCGTACAGGTCCCAGTAGAAATTGTTGTGGACGACAAAACGTACCATTTTGAGCCAGACGCAGGCTTTTCTACTCCGAAGTCAACCGCTGCATACGACCTCAATTACATCAAGCAGCGTCCTGTCGAATGTTGGAATACGAAACCTGACGGCAGCGGCGACACCATAAAACTTGGAGGATATGCTTATTTTGGGGAGCATAAGATTTTGTATGCAATGTGCAAAAAGGAATACATAACAATCTCATTTAAATCCGATTACAGCGTTGCGCTCGAACCTATATCCGCCGAAAAATATTCTTACATCACGCAGACATCGCTTCCAATACTTCCCAACATCGACGAATTGAAATTCATCAACTGGCTGTGGAATGGTGAGGATTTTTATATGATTTACGACCTTGACGAAGATATGACACTGACGGCGCATTATGGCTCGCAGCCCGAACTCGAAAGGTACATTCAGAAACAAAAGCAACAAAACCTGTCGCCCACGGGACAGACCACCAACAACAGCGACATCACCGCGCCCGACACTTTCCGTTCATCCTCTGGTCTGATTATCGACAGGAAGAATTGCACAATCACCAAAAACGGCAAGACTTACAAACTTTACGGCAAATATCAGATTGTCAATTCGTTCCCAGATTTGAAAGTACAATATGTCAATTCGTTTCCGGACTTAAAAATCCAAAAAGTTTCGTCATTCCCCGACATGTGCGGCAAATTTCAAGAAGTGAACTCCTTCCCCGACATCAAGATACAGATAGTCAATTCGTTTCCTGATTTGAAGGTAAAGGAAGTTACGAGTTTTCCGGGATTTTAAAATATTAATTAAAGTATCCAGTCTGTATTTGTTTAATTCGTTGTTGAAAAAAACATCATAATAATTATTCTTTTCCAAGAATTTTTTGTAAATTTGCAGTACGAAAAAACATTGACAACAATTAAAAAATGAACGAAAAATACATCAAACTAATCGCCGAAAAACTCGGCGTCAGGGAAATCCAAGTGAAAAACACCGCGTTCCTCTTTTCGCAGGGCGCAACTGTGCCATTTATAAGCCGTTACCGCAAGGAACAGACGGGGCTTCTCAACGAAGTGCAAGTGGCGCAAATCAAAGACGAACTCAAAAAATATGAGGAACTCGACAAACGCCGCGAATCGATTATCGAGAGCATCGAAGGTCAGGGAAAAATGACCGACGAACTCCGCGCAAAACTCGACGACGCCCTCGATATGACCACCCTCGAAGACCTCTACCTGCCTTACAAACAGAAAAAGAAAACTCGCGCAGCCGTTGCCAAGGAGAAAGGCCTCGAACCGTTGGCAGACAAAATTCTGTTGGCACAAGACGCTGATGTAGAGAGTTTTGCGGCGCAATTTGTGGGCGACAAAGTGGCTGACGTTGAGGAGGCGTTGCAAGGCGCACGCGACATCATCGCCGAGCGAATCAACGAAAATACCGACACGCGCAACAAGATGCGAAACCTCTTCAAGCGCGACGCAATCATATACAGCAAACTTGTCAAAGACAAGGAGGAGGAAGGTCAAAAATTCAAGGATTATTTTGACTATTCCGAAAAACTTTCGCGCATTGCGGGACACCGCCTGATGGCGTTGCAACGCGGCGAAAACGAGGGCATCCTCAAAATCACAATCGAACCCGCCGAAGAGGACGCATTCACGATTTTGGAGCGTCAATTTGTAAAGGGCAAAGGCATTGGCGCACAGCAAGTTAAAGAAGCCGCTCACGATTCTTACAAGCGACTTCTGCGCCCAAGCATCGAGACAGAATTTGCAAATCTCAGCAAGGAAAAGGCCGACGAGGAAGCGATAAAAGTATTCACCGAAAACCTCCGCAACTTGCTGTTGGCAAGTCCGTTGGGCAAAAAACGCATCCTTGCCCTCGACCCCGGATTCCGCACCGGCTGCAAGTTGGTATGCCTCGACGAACAGGGCAACCTCCTGCACAACGAAGCCATCTACCCGCACTCCGGCAACCAAAAGATGTTTGAGGCGTTGACTACAATGGAAAACCTCGTCAACGAATACAAAATCGACTGCATCGCCATCGGCAACGGCACGGCGAGCCGCGAGACTGAACAGTTTGTCAAGAAAATCCGTTTTGGTCGCGACATTAAGGTCTATATCGTGTCGGAAAGCGGCGCATCGATATATTCGGCGTCAGAAGTTGCCCGCGAAGAATTTCCCGATTACGACCTCACGGTCAGGGGCGCGGTGTCCATTGGTCGCCGGTTGCTCGACCCGTTGGCGGAACTCGTAAAAATCGACCCGAAATCCATCGGCGTTGGTCAGTATCAGCACGACGTCAACCAAACACGGCTCAAAGAAAGCCTTGACGATGTGGTAGTTAGTTGCGTCAATCAAGTGGGCGTCAACGTCAACACCGCGTCAAAACACCTATTGACATACGTGTCGGGACTTGGCCCCACGCTCGCCAAAAACATCGTGAATTACCGCACGGAACACGGCCCGTTTGGCAGCCGCGACGAACTCAAAAAAGTGCCGCGAATGGGCGAAAAAGCCTTTGAACAGTGCGCGGGATTCTTGCGCATCGACGGCGCAAAAAATCCGCTCGACAATTCCGCCGTTCACCCCGAAAAATACTACATTGTCAACAAGATGGCGAAGGATCTCGGATGCTCGGTTGCCGACCTCATCAAAAATCCCGAAACCCGCAAAAAAATCGACGTAAAAAAATACGTTGACGACAATACCGGACTCCCAACCCTCACCGACATTATGCAGGAATTGGAGAAGCCCGGACGCGACCCGCGAGGCGAATTTACATCCACAGAGTTTGACGATACCATTCAGACAATCAAGGACTTGAAGGAAGGAATGGAATTGAACGGCATAGTTACAAACGTTACCAATTTTGGAGCGTTTGTTGACCTTGGCATCCACGTCAACGGCCTTATCCACGTGTCGCAGATGGGTGGCAACAAACGCCGTCCCGTCAACCCGTCCGACATCCTCAAAATCCAACAATCCGTCAAGGTGAAAGTGATGTCGATAGACCTCAACAGGGAGCGAATCGGATTGGCGTTGGTGAAATAAAAGAAGAGCAACAGATGAACCACAAAATTAACGTGCAATGAGCCTATTATCAAACATTTGGAATCGCATCAACAATTCGATGTTCAACAATTTTAGTGCGCGGGACAAACGCCAAGTTCTGACATTTTTCTTGGTTATAATGGCGATATTTGCGGTTAATTTTGTGGTAAATCATATTAGGCGAAACACCCCGACAACTTTCAGCCCCGAAATCAACGAAAAACTTGACCTTCTCGACCAACGTCTCAACGAATTGCAGGAGGGCGACACGTTGTCGAGGCTCGACAGATACATCGTGCAACGTTACGACACATTGCAACTATTTGATTTTGACCCCAATACTGCCACAATTGACGAACTTATAAAACTCGGATTCACCGAAAAACAAGCCAACAATCTCAACAATTACCGCAACAACGGCGGCAAATTTCGCGTGCCTGACGACCTGCGCAAACTCTACGGAATGAGGACAATGCAATTCAAAATTCTGAAACCATACATCGTAATTGCAGCATCACAATCCACCGCCGAAAACAAAAATCAGCACCAAAAATTAGACGATAAAAATGCTGAAAATTACACTGAAACAACCACCGAAAAACCGTCAGAAACTCCCAAAAAAGAATACTTCAATTTTGACCCAAATACAATTACCGCCGAAGAAATTCAGCGGCTCGGATTCAGCGAAAAGCAGGCAGAATCGTTCATAAAATGGCGCGACAAAGGCAAGAAATTCTATGTTGCAAAAGACTTTGCGTCAACGTTTTTCGTGGATTCAAAACGCTACCAAGAACTCGAACCATACATAAAAATCGACCTTGAAAATCTTTTCAACGGCAAAAAAATTTTGGACATAAATACAGCCTCCGATGACGACCTCCGCGCCATTGGTCTTACCGCCGACGAAGCAGCCCGCGTGATAAATTTCCGAGAAAAAGTGGGCTATTTTTTTGCAAATTGGCAGATAGAAGACGCGCTTACAAACAAGAAACGCGCCAACGAATTAAAGTCGAATTTCTACGTCTGCGCAAGCGTCGAAATCCGCAAAATCAACATCAATACAATCACTCTCGACGACCTGGAAAAACACCCATATTTTTCGGCGCAGCAAGCCGCCGCAACAATTAAACTCCGCGAAACTCAAAAAATAAATTCCATCGAGGATTTAAAGAAGACTAATATGTTTACTGACAAGGAGTTAAAAAGGATTGGAAATTACGTTTTATATTAATTATTCCATCGAATAATTGATGTAATCCAAAATCAGATTGTTGTCCTCCGTCAAATCCTTGCCTTCGTCGTCTTTGTAATCGGCGGCAATGGCTTCGGCGAGGTCTTGCATTTTGTAATCCTTGCAACCTATGGCATTTTTGTAATGCTCCACGGCATCCTTTAAATTGCCGAGTTTGCGGCAGTTATGACCCGACAAAACATGAATTTCGGGACTTGCATCCACCGCCAAAAGTTTCGCGCAATACTTCAAAGATTGCTCGTATTTGCCCGTGGAATAGTTGCACCACGCAATCGGCGCGAGAACCTTGGTGTTTTTGGTGTCGAGATACTCCACCTTATAATAATATTTGAGCGCGTCGGCATAATTTTCCAATTCGAGGTGGCAACGACCAATCGCAGTAGCCACACTGAGGTCGTTAATATCTTGAGCCTCTGCGAGTTTGTAATATTCGAGAGCCTTGGCGGGTTCGCCGAGTTTGCGGTAACACCATCCAACCTTTTTGAGATTCCAAAGTTGCTTATCTTCAAAGAGTTGCGCCTTCAAATAATTGTCCAAAGCAAGACGAATATCGCCGTTTTTCTGCGCGGCGTAACCCATCTTTTGGTAAATCTCAAAATTGGGCGCGACAAGGCTCAGTTGCTCAAAAATGTCGTAGGCAGAACCATAATATTCGTTGGCAAAGAAAAACTCGCCCACATTGCGTTTCTTGTTGCCGTCAGCAAAAGCCATGTCAAAAAGCATCGTACCCGACGGCGAAAAACCCTTGCTGAAAACGTTGATGAAATCCTTGCCTAACGTATTGAGTTTGAAGAACCTATAAATATCCTGAATGTACTGAATCAGAGTTTTGTAACTGTATTCCTCGCGGTGCAGAAGTTGTTCCTCCTTGGAAATTTCGTTCATCTCGTTAAACTCCATGCCAACATATTTGCCAAGAGTTTTGCGTTGGTCGGGCGGCATGAGTCCCACGCTCAGACAAAACGAATATTTGTCAGAATTGCAAATATAAGGTGTCTTGGCGATGTTGCGGGCAAATTTCATGAGGTCAAACTCCTTGCCCGACGCGCTCTCCGCCATCTCCCTGACCACAGGATTGCTGGCACTGAACGGCAAAAACCAATTTTCGATGCTGTTGAAAAAGGCGTAATGCTTCAACTGCGCAAAAGAATTGATGAAAACGTCGCTACCTTCGAGTTGCAGTTTTGTCATCTCTGTCATTTTGTCAACAAGATCCTTGTTTTCGAGGATATAATCTTTCCACGCTGGATTTTTGTCGTCGAGGATTTCGCTAACAGTGGCGTCCGCCTTCATTCTGTCCTTGATTCCGGGGGCTATTTTCGTAACCTGCGGTATGATTTCCTCGTTGATTTTCTTGGTGATTTTGTCTGTTCCAATTGCCCTAATCATCTGAATAACAGTGGCTTCGTAACGCGCCTGAAACTTGTCGGAACCAGTTAACATCGCAATAATTTTTTTCGCCTCTGGAAACAGACGGATGCGCTTATTAAAATAATACGACAAAATGGCAATGCCCACCAACGCCCGCTGCCAAATCTGTTCGCGGTTTTGGAGGTAGATGTTAACGAGAAGCCTGTACTTAGCCATGTCGAAAAATATTAAGCAACTGAGAGTCAGCGCACTAACTATGAGCGACTGGTCGGAGTAGTTGCCCTCGTTGTCGCCGCAAAAACTTACAAGCGTGTCAGATGTGTCCCGCGCCACATTCTCGCTGCGGAGGATGTAGTCGAACCACTTGCCGATATTGTCGTGGCAGGGACTTTTGGTGGGCATCACGAGCGGCGCAAGACTAAAAATCTGCGACGGCAAGTGCTTCTTCATCAGCGCATTACGCACCGAATCGGCTATCAACAACAACGACACCTGCATCTGCCTGAAAATGGCTGCACGGTTGGGGTCGTTCATGCCCTCCACGGTGTATCGGAGCATCATTTTGTAAGTTTGCTCCACGATGGCGAGCGGCGACGAATCGTCGTTGACGTTAACAACGCCCTGCGCCTTGATTAACGACATCGCATCATAGAGCCTGCCCTGATATGTATATTTAAGTATCTGCCTGTGTATCTGTTTAATCTGATCCTTGTTCATTTTTAGCGAAGTAAGGTTTTTGGATAGTTGCAACAATTTGCAGACCGAACACGCCGAAACTGACAAATTGTCATAAAAAAAGTATTATCAAAAAAAATACAAAAAAAATTTACATTTTACGATTAATATTATTAATTTTGTCGCATACAAAAACTTATCATTAAAAAGCAAAAAAACATGTCAGAAACAGTAACAGTAAAACAGAAGAAATCAGGAAGTTCGTTTTGGATTTGGCTTCTTGCAGCCGCCCTCTTAGTGGCTTCGGGCTTGTTTATTTGGGACAAAATCAAATCCAAGAACCGGATAGAAGACCTCGAGGCGGAAAAGACGCAGATCGCCGCCGACTTCCTCAAATACCAAAGCGAAAACGAGAGCATGGCGGACAACTACGCCGATCTCCAACGTCGCTACGACGCTCTTAATGAGCAACTTGGCGGCAACGCAACGCAAATCAAGGAGTACCAAAAGCAACTCGCCTCCAAGGATTCGGTGCTCAACGCCCTAAAAAACTCGCTCAAAACCGCCCTCGTGGATTTCAAGAGCGACGAAATCAAGGTGGAGAACCGCGACGGCAAACTCTACGTAATCATGCTCGACAAACTCCTCTTCAAGTCGGGCAACGCCGAGGTGGAGTTTAAGGGTCAGAAGGCTCTCAAAACGCTCGCCAAGGAACTCTCCAACAATCCCAACGTCGGCATCATGGTGGAGGGCCACACCGACAACGTACCGATGAGCGGCAAGTCGTACAAGGACAACTGGGAACTCAGTAGCGCACGCGCCTTGTCGGTAGTTCGCTGTCTCTCCGACGGCGGCCTTCCGCAAAAGAGGCTCGCAGCAGTTGGTCGCGGCGAATTTTATCCCGTTGCCTCCAACGCCACCGAAGCCGGCCGCGCTCAAAACCGCCGCACAGAAATCATCCTCACTCCTTTCTCCGTGGACAAGGCTGTGGCTAAGTAAAAAATTTGTTTTTTTGATTTATTTGTGAATTGAGACTACTCACCACGTAATTGTCTTTTTACGTGGTGAGTTTTTTTTGATTGTTTTACATCCGTCCCGATGCCTTCATTACTTTTACCTTGGCGACTTGGAAATTGCCTTTGGCAGTTACGTAGTCGGTGTTGGCCTTGGTCCAAACGGTTTGGGATTCGAGGTAGCCGGCGAGGGTTTCTTCGCCGATGTCGTACATATCCTTTGCAACGCGCATATTTTCAGCGGCTTGGTCGAGGGAATTTTTGGTGAGTTGAACTTCGAGGAGAGCCTCGTCGTATGCGTTGAGGGCGAGGGCGAGTTCCATCTGCATCTTTTCGGTGAGGTCGGCTTTTTCGAGTTCAAGTTCCTCTTTTTCAAAACGTATGGCGGCAGATTTTTTCTTGCCCTCACCCCAATGAAACAGCGGAACATTCACCGTCAATGCAGCCGAAAATTTCACATCGTTGATAAGTTGCTCGTCATTCAGTTCGGGTCCCCAAATGTAATTGGCGGCTCCAATCACTGCAACCTGCGGACGAAAATCGGCTTCTACCAACTTTTGTTCGGTGGCTTTGAGGTCGATTTTTTTACCGAGCAACGCAGTTTCTGTGCGCGACGAAACATCAATCGGCGGCAGGTCGTCAATTTGGTCAACTATCACAGAATCAGCGGGTAAAATGTCGGTGTCGAGCGGCACGCCCATACAATGACAAAGATTCATTTTTGCGACCTTGACGCCGTTTTGCGCCTGACGAACTTTCAATTCCGCCTCGTTCAATTTGCTGCGAACTTTCAGGACATCATTCTGCGGACGCATACCAATTTCGTAGGCGTTTTGGACATTGCGGTAAAGTTCGGAAACTACATCCCTGTAACTCTCCGCTGCCTTCTGCAACTCCAAGACTTCCACCAACTTATAATAAGCCTCGTTGGTATTGAGAATCACTTCGGAACGCACCAAATTTCTATTTAAATCCGCCATTTCCTTGCCAGTCTGCGACATACGGACGGCGGTCTCTATCTTGCCGCCCATGTAAATCGGCTGTTGAACCGCTACGCCGCCAGTTACGATTTTGCCCAAATCAAGACTCAAATCCATGCCCGGGAAAAACGCATAATTTGAAAAAATCGGGCTGCCGTCAGCACCTTGCGCAATCACATTTGGCTTCAATGCGCCGGTTGCCGGGTCGGGCGAAAATGTTGGCAAATAACCCTCCGGCACGTTGTATTCCATCTTGGCATCAGATGTCAACATTGCGCCGCCTATCAACGAAAATTTTGGCAACCTATTGGTCTTATATGCCTCAGCCTGAGCATCTTGCTTGCTGTAAGTTTTTTCGGCTTTTGCCATCAATTTGTTTTGCGTCAACGCCATCGCCACGCACGAATCCAACGGCAATTTCTGTTGAGCATCAACGTCAATCACCGCAAATGAAAACGTCAATATCAATAAAAAAATCCTTTTCATAAACACTATATTTTACGCCGCCTGAAGGCGGCTTTATTTTTTTTAAACATCAATTACCGTCAATTTTTACGTCAATTTTCGTCAATTTTTTCAATAAGAAATTGATGGCAATTGACGATTAAATTGACGGTAATTTTCGTTCAAAACCCAACGCCGCAAGGCGTTGACAATTATCGTTTTACTTCACTTTGATTTTGAAGAATACTGCGTACAAAATCGGGATGAAGAGCAATGTGATTATCGTTCCGATAAACAGGCCGCCCATAATCGTTACCGCAATCGAGCCGAAGAAATCGTCGGTCAGGAGCGGAATCATACCCAAAATTGTGGTCAGCGATGCCATCATCACAGGCCTGAACCTCGACACTGAACTCGTCAACAACGCCTCCACGGGGTCGCCGCCCTTGCCGAGTTGCAGCGCGATTTCGTCCATCAGGATGACGCCGTTTTTGACAATCATACCTATCAAACCCAACACGCCGACAATCGCCACAAAACCGAATGTCTTGCCCGTGATGAGCATAAACGGCACAACGCCAACAAAAATCAGCGGGATGCAGCACATAATGATTATCGGCTTGCGGAAACAATTGAACAGCATTATCAAAATCGCTATAATCAGCACGATAGCGAGCGGGAAATTCTTGAACAAATACCGCATAGAATCCTGACTTGCACGGTATTCGCCCTCCCAACTCATCGTGTATCCTTCGGGAAGTTCGATGGCTTCGATGGCTTCTAAAATGTCTGCCCGCGCCGCATCCGCCGAACATCCGGGCATCGGGTTGCTCTGCGCACGCATTGCGCGCTCGCTGTTGCTACGAAGCACCATCGGGTCGTCCCATTTGATTGATACACCGTTAGTTGCCTGACTGAGTGGCTTGGCGGCAAACATCTGTCCGAGGAGTTCTTCCTTGGTGACTGCGCCCGTGAAAACGCCCTTGATTGCGTCGGGATCCAAGATGCCTGTGATTGCCGGAATCATTGCAAACACCGGTACATTGCTCAGTGATTCAATGGGTTTGCCGTCCTTGCTGACGGTCTTTACGTAGATATTTTCGGTGGAATTTCCATCATAAAAAACGCCCATCGGAATACCGCCCGCCGACGCCAAAAGGCTTGTGCCAACGTCGCCACGGCTCAGTCCCATTGCACGCGCAACAGGCTGATTATAATCAACTTCAAAATAAGGCACTTTGTCCTCCCAATCGGTTGTAACGAGGCAGTTTTTGTCGGAATTGCGCATAATCTCCGTAGCCTGATTTACAAGCGAGCGCAAAACCGCCGGATCGGGGCCCTTGAACATCACCTCCACGGGATATTTTTTGTACATCAGGTTGTAACGTTTGAGGCGCACGTATGCCTGTGGATAGTTTTCGGTGAGATAAACCTGAATCTCGTCCATAGACTTGACGAGGGCTTCGGGACTGTCGAAATCCACAATCAATTCTCCGTAACTCATCGACGGCTCGGCAATGGAGCGCACCAAATTATAACGTCCGGGAGTGCCGCCGATTGAGCGTGTAACGTGTTGAATGTCAGAACGCTCCATCAAATATTTTTCAATATCTTCGAGGTCGGTGCGCACAACATCGGAGCGGCTGCCCTCGTGGAGTTTGTATTCGATGTAGAGTTGATTGTAATTCATATCGGGGAAGAATCCCTGTTTCAAAAACTTATAGCAATACGCGCTTATAAGTACCAAAACCACAGCGATTATGATGGACGTAACGCGGTGCGAAAGACCAGCCATCAGGATTTTGCGCAATATCGGCGTAAACTTGTCCTGTTTTTCGTCGCCATCATTTTTGGGCTTCACGCGCAACGAAATGCTTGCCTGCAACGGCACATACGTCAACGCCAAAACCCAACTAAGCAACAGGCTGACAGCCAACACGATGAACAAGTCGCGAACGTAAGTGCCGGCGGTGTCAGGGCTCATAAAAATCGGCAGGAACGCCAAAATCGCTATCAACGTAGCACCAAACAACGGCATTGCGGTCTTTTGACCAATGCTAATCATTGCCGTCCGGCGGTCGATGCCGCGTTGCAAATCCACATCTATGCCGTCGATGATGACAATCGCATTATCTACCAACATGCCCATCGCCAAAATGAACGCGCCGAGCGAAACCCTCTGCAATGTGCCGTCCAACATGCTGAGCACCGCAAACGAGCCTATCACAGTAAACACCAACGTCGCGCCGATTATCAATCCCGAGCGCAGTCCCATCGTCAATACCAACGCCAAAACCACAATTATAACCGATTCCACAAGGTTGATTAAGAATGTGTTGAGGGCTTCGGTAACACGCTCCGACTGGAAGAAAACTTTGTTGAAACTGATGCCGGCGGGGATGCGCGACGATTGAAGTTCTTTGATTTTTTCATCTACCTTAACGCCAATTTTAGTGATGTCGGTGCCGTGCAAAGCCGAAACCAAGATGCCGAGCGCGGGTTTGGAATCGTAAAACATCTCGTTCCTTACCGGCTCCTCCCATCCTTCCTCGATTTTTGCAATGTCGCGCAGGCGGATTTGGTCGTCCTCGTGTCCTTGGATGAATACATTGGAAATATCATCTACGTTGGTATATTTGTCATTGACAGCCACTTTGATGCGCGAATC
>CAMJWL010000081.1 GCA_946409405.1 uncultured Bacteroidales bacterium | reverse complement strand
GGCTTGCTGATTGCGGCGTTGATTACGGTGGCTGTGCCGGCTGAATGGCTTGCCGCATTGCACGATTACAAGTTGCTCAATATGTTGATAGTCTTGATGATAGCCATTCCGATGTACACTTGTGCGACGGGCAGTATTCCGATTGCGGTGTCGTTGATGGCAAAAGGTTTGACACCCGGCGCGGCGTTGGTGTTGCTGATGGCGGGTCCGGCGGTCAACAGTGCGTCGATGTTGGTGATTGGCAAAGTTTTTGGCAAGCGGACGCTGTGGCTCTATTTGTTGTCGATTGTGATTGGCGCGGTGGGTTTTGGATTGGCGATAGATTATCTGATGCCGCAGGAATGGTTTGCGGTAACGGGTTCGATGGCTGCCTGCGGACACTGCCACGACCTCTCTGTGATGGATTGGATTTGGATGGGATTGCTCACCTGCCTGTTAATCAACGCATTTGCAAGTCAGATAATTAATTCATACAAACATAAAAAGAATCATAAAATGGAAGTTTCAAAGAAAAACCAGGTGGTTTACAAGGTCTCTGGAATGAGTTGCAACCACTGCAAAATGAGCGTCGAAAAGGCAATCGCCGGCATTGAGGGCGTGGAGTCTGTAACGGTAGATTTGCCCGGCGGAATGGCTTACGTGGATGGCTCGCACGACGGACAAAAACTTATCGATGCCGTGAAGGCGTTGGGCTTTGAGTGCGAGGCAGCGTAGATGGTGAGTGCGGAAGGATAACCGTCCAAATCTGAAAAAATATTGCAGATTTGGACGGTTATTTGTCGAAAAATGATTATATTTGCAGTTGAAATATATCACAAAAACATTTCATATAATGGAAAATCGCAAATATCCTGTTGATACACAGACATTTAGTAAGATTATAGAGGAAGGATGTGTTTATATTGATAAAACAGATCTTGTCTATAAAATTGCTAACGGGTATAATTATGTCTTTTTGTCGAGACCGCGACGTTTTGGCAAGTCATTGTTGTGCAGCACGTTGAAAGAATATTTCAGTGGCAACAAGGATTTGTTTAAGGGTTTGAAAATCGACGGAATGGAAAAGGAATGGGAGCAATATCCCATAATTCACCTTGATTTTAGTTCGTGCAAAACCACTGATATTAAGGCAATTAAGAAATATCTTTCTGTATTATTGGCAAAATATGAATATCAGTATTCGCTTATTTCAAAAAAAGATTTTGAGAAGGAGATAAAAGGCAAAGTAGATGTAGAAAACATCTCAAATGTACGTTTGGGCAATCTTGTAGAGTCTATTTGCAAACAGACGGGCAAAAAAGTTGTTATAATTATTGACGAATATGACGCTCTGATGCTCAATGCGATACACGATGACGATTTGCAAAACAAGGTGCGCGAGCAACAGAACAACTTCTTTTCGCCGCTCAAAGAACTCGACCCTTACATCCGTTTTCTTTTCATCACCGGCATAACAAAGTTTTCGCAGATGTCGATTTTTTCAACGTTGAACAGTCTCAAAGATATTTCTTTGAAGCCTGAATTTGAGACGCTTTGCGGAATTTCACACGAAGAAATGCTGTCGGTCTTCAAGTCTGATATTCAGAGTTTTGCCGACAAGAATGGTTACACTTTTGAACAGACTGTCAGGTTTTTGAAATTCAAATATGATGGCTACAATTTTTCGCCTGAAATGCGTGGTGTTTATAATCCGTATTCTCTCATTAATGCAATGTGCGACAAGCAATTGAACGATTATTGGTTCAATTCGGGAACGCCGTCGGCATTACTCAAACTTATCAACAAGTTTGACATCAAAATGGAAGATTACGAGGGTGTGGAATGTGGCGCGTCGCGATTCAACAAGCCTGTGGAGAAGGTTACTGACCTTGTGCCGTTTTTGTTTCAGGCGGGATATTTGACAATCAAAGGCTACAAAACGTATGACGACGAAGAAAACGTTTTGCAGACTTACACGTTGGGCTATCCTAATGGCGAGGTCAGAATGGCGTTTGCAAATAGTTTATACACAGAGTATTACAAGGCTACCGAAAACATTCCGCTCAGAGATGCTTACATTGATTTCAAAATCAATGACGACCTCGATGCCTTCATCGAACACTTGAAAGTTTTCTTTGACGGGTTCCCATTTTCGCTCAACAATATGAACGAAAAACATTATCATTCAATACTTTACACTGTGTTGACATCTTTTGGAGCCAACATTTCTGCAAATCAGGAAACCGCGCTTGGCAAGGCTGATTTGATTTTGAGAATGCCCAAGGTAATCTACGTCATTGAACTCAAATACGACCGCTCGACAGAATCCGCAAAACGTCAGATGGCACAACGCCGCTATGCAAAGGCATTTTTGGACGACAACAAGCGCATCGTAAAACTCGCCATCAAATTCTCGTCCAAGAAGAAAAATATCGTAGGATATGAGGCGGTGGAGGAAAAGATTTAAAGTAAGGATTTTTAATAAAACAAAACCGTGGTAAAAACTCTGTTTTACCACGGTTTTTTGATACCCAATTGTAATTGCGCTTATTTCTTACTTATTCGTTTCAACTCGCCAATGATAAGGACTGGTAGGGTTAATGCGGTGATTATCAGCCAATCTTTTAGAGCCAAATGCGTTACATTGAACATTGCGCCGCCAAGTTCCACAATCAGAATTTGACCGATGAAAATTACGGCTGCAATCATCATAAATCCTTTGCAACTGCCAAGATTATGGAACGCCGATTTGCCAGTCATAAAGGCTTTGGCGTTGAACATATTCCAAAACTGCAACATCACAAACAGTGTGAAAAACAGACTCAACTCGTAGGTGCTCAGTCCGTTGTATTCGCCGAATGAGAATGAGAACAAATCGGTCATTGAAGCAATTTCTGAGTGTTGCATTATTACCAAAATTCCAAGCAAAATCACTGTAAAAAGACCGCCAACACCGAAAATATTCCACGACATTGGTTTGGAAATAATGAAATCCGTTACCTTGCGCGGCTTGTCGTTCATTACAGATTGTTGCGGAGGAAGCGATGCCAATGCAATGGCTGCAAATGTATCCATTATCAGATTTACCCAAAGCATTTGCGTAACTGTAAGCGGCGATTCTGTGCCGATAAACGCACCGATAAGCACTATCAGACAGGCGGCTACATTGATTGTCATCTGAAACATTATGAACCTCTGAATGTTTTTGTAGAGCGATCGTCCCCACATTACGGCATTAGAAATCGTGGAGAACGAATTGTCTTGAATGGTCATATCGGATGATTCTTTGGCTACCGCTGTGCCGTCGCCCATCGAAAGTCCAACATCGGCGGCGTTGAGCGCGGGTGCATCGTTGGTGCCATCGCCTGTGGCTGCCACCACATAATCCTCTTGTTTTAAGAGTTTTACAAGGCGTTCCTTGTCGTGCGGTTTGGCACGTGAAAGAATTTTTAGGTCGTGAATTTTGGGCAAGAGTTGTTCGTCGGTCATTGCGGCAAATTCTGTACCTGTGAGAATTGCATTTTCGTTGTCGTTGTCTGAAATCAAACCTATCTGACGACCGATTTCTTTGGCTGTAAGAGGAGTGTCGCCGGTAACGATTTTTACATCGATACCTGCATCGGTGCAACTCTTGATAGAGGCTGCAACATCCGGGCGTATCGGGTCGGAGATTGCAAAAATGCCTGCAAAATGAAGATTTGAGCAATTAAGTTTGCCATCTACAATTGCATTGTCGTTGTCGCCTAATTCGCAATATGCCACAGCCAAAGTACGGAACGCTTTTGATTGATATTCAGAGAGTTTGTTGCTGTAATTAATCTTGTCTTCTTGCGAAACGTCCGACATATTGAGCAAAATTTCGGGAGCACCTTTTACGCAAAGCAACTTTTTGCCAAGTACGTTGGATTTTACAATTGTTGCCATATACTTGTTTTCGGTGCTGAATGGCAGACGGTCGATTATTTCGATGTTTTCTCTGATATTGAGGTAGTTGACATTTTTGGAATTAAGCCACAAAAGCAATGCGCCCTCGGTGGGGTTGCCTATGGATTTTATGTTGTTTTTGTCGCTGAAATCGAGGTTGGCTGTGGTATTGGCAGCGATTATTTCATAGAGCAAATCTAAGTGAATGTCAGACGTTTGACAATCGGCAACTTGCATTTTGTTTTGTGTGAGTGTACCCGTCTTGTCGGTACAAATCACAGATGCCGCGCCCATAGTTTCGCAAGCGTGCATTGTGCGTGGGAGTGTGTTTTCGTTCATAAGTTTTTTCATACTGAACGCCAACGACAATGTAACACTCATCGGCAGTCCTTCTGGTACGGCTACAACTATCAACGTTACTGCAATCATCACAGTATTAAGCATATACGAAATAAAATCGAGCCATTCAAAACTATTGCCTTCGCGGAGGAGGAAATATGTGATGATTCGTCCAACGAGAATTAAACCCGCAAAAATGTAACTTGTTTTGGTGATTTTGTCTGCCAAATCGTCGAGTTTTTCGCTGAGCGGGGTAGGGTCGCCTTCGTCAACCTGCGCTGCCTCAAACACTTTGCCGCTTTCGGTTTGGTCGCCCACTTTTTCCACTTCGGCGGTGCAGTAGCCCTCAATGATTGTTGTACCCTTCATTATTCGGTCGGAGGGATAGGTGACGTTTTTGTCGAATTTTTCGGGGTCGGTGGTTTTGTCGGCTTGCAATTCGCCAGTGAGCGTTGATTCGTTGACTGTAAGGTTAAGCGATTCAAGAAGTTTGCAGTCGGCAGGAATTTCCTCGCCTTGCTCCAAAATCACAATGTCGCCAACCACGATGTCGCGGCGTGGTATTTGGCAAATATTGTTGTTTCGGATGGTTTTGACAGGAGTGTCGTCGTTGACCTCGTTGAGCGATTGGAAGGTTTTTTCGTTTTTGCGCTCCAAGAAGAACGCCACGCCTGTGGCCAAAAGCAATGCCACAATGATTCCTATTGGTTCAAAAAAGGTTGACAATCCGGCGTTGTTCCATTCAAATTCGTAAATTGAAATGCCCATCGACAACACAAATGCAGTAATCAGGATTTTGAAAAGTGGATCTTCAAAACCTCCGAAAAATCCCACTATGGCTATCAGAAGC
The DNA here is from genome assembly GCA_946409405.1 of uncultured Bacteroidales bacterium. Lineage (GTDB taxonomy): Bacteria > Bacteroidota > Bacteroidia > Bacteroidales > UBA3824 > UBA3824. Next base: position 9,322 of record CAMJWL010000081.1, on the reverse strand, counting down.
CACGAAACGGCAAGCACGGCGGGCATTGCGTAATAGTTGCCGCTGACAATGGCAAAAACGAGCGCACCAATGGTCAAAACTGCCATTGATATTGAAATCCAATGTTTTAATACGTCTTTCACCGTGTCCCAAAAAGTCTCCTTTTCGGGCGGAGTAAGCACGTTGACGCCGTGGATTCTACGGCTTTCAAGCACTTGTTGGTCTGTTAGACCTGTGTAATGATGTTTGTTTGACATAATTTATTTTCTTAATTTAGATTGATAATTTACACTTTGTTTCAGATACACCACCAATAGCATAAGCCCAACGACAACAACAACAAGCGGCACGAATCGCCAATTTGCAAATGTGTCGTATAGACCGTGTATGATGGCAGGAATTGTAAATGCAAGAAAGTACAATCCCTTTCTATATTTCGGATATAATTGAGCAAATGCAAGAAAATAGCCTGCAATGCCGCACCAACAAGCGTGTAAAAATGGCAAACTTGTAAGTCTGGCGATGTTTAGGAAAAATGAAGCCGTGTAGTTTAGTTCGGCATTTACAGTCATTTGATATTGAACGCCTTCCCAAACTCCAAAAGCGATTCCCGAAATCAGTCCGTAATAAACCATTGTTTGCGGCACAAGTGGCTCTCTGGCTTTCCAAAGAATGAACAATAGCGGCAATGCTTTGAAAAATTCTTCCGTCAAACCCACGCCAAGTGTGAAACCAAGCAATCTGAACGGTAAGAATCCGCTATCGACGAATCTGTATAATGGATTTAGATTAGGTAATTCCAAAATGTCCCAAACTATGAACGTGCACAATTGAGTTAAGAAAAACACTTTAAGTGTAGTTTTGAGTTTGACCTGAGGAGTATTAAAACAGGAATAAAAAAATAATCCCCATATCATTGAAAAATAAAGAGATACATTGTAAAAGACAAAGAATCCGCCCAATGGCATTTCCATTATTACCATTGGCAACAATCCTACCAACGCTAAAATCAAAAACCTTCGGTCTGACACAAACTGTTTTGTAAAAATCGTTGAATGAGGAAATATTAATTCCTGACCAATGTTTTTCAGTTGTTCTGCAACGTTTCCACTGTTGGCAATTTTTGGTTTTAGTTTCGCCTGTTTCAGATAGTCGGACACTATTTTCGGCTCAGTTTCGCCTTGTTCAATAGCGGAATCGTGGAGCAAAATCTGCCCCTGATTGACGTATTGTAGCAATGCGTTTTCATCGTAAGGTCCGAATGATTGGTTATTCCTTATTATTGTGATTTGCATAATTAATTATTTACCAATTGAACAATCACCAATCTTCCGCCATCTTTTGCCGAAAGAAGTATTTTGCGACCTTCGGTGAGGGGAACGAAACCGCCTACGGAGATTTGTTTTTTGTTGCCGTCGGCGAGTATCTCGTACATATCGGGAATGCGGCGGTTAATCAAAATCCATTGACCGTTGTGGAAATGGAAGTCGCCCGCAGGTTTCTTGTCTTCTGCGGATGTCTTTTCGTTTGCACCGATGTTGCGGTTTACGTGCCACATATAAAGTGTCTGTTTGTCATAGACCATCAGTCGGTAATTTTCAGACATAAACCTTCCGTGACTTGGGGCGTAGTAAAAATTCAAAACAGGCAACTGACCTTTGTATTCCTTGCCACAAAACGGACATTTCGGCTTGGTGGTGTTGTCGAAAACAAACCAATGAGCCTTGCAATTTGAATTTTGGCACGGCTGCACAAGGTCGGTGGTTTTTACCAAAGCATCTTCCCATTCTTGTGCGGTTGGACGCGCCGAGGGATTGTGCAATCCATCGATAAAGGCACGGTCAAACAGCGGTTTCAGATATGGACCGCATATTGTGTAAGGCAGTTTTGAAGGGTCGCCTTCGGGCAATTGACTTTTCTCCAAATCATTGATTTTTACACGGTTTGTCTTGTCGGTCGGATGTTCTATGAACAATGCCTTCTCGCCCATTAGCAATTCCTCGTCCTTTGTCGGGTCGAGATCCCAAACCTTGCCGCCACGCAGAGGATGACGGTAAAGCAAGTACATATATATCAACACCGCCAAAGCGTGTAGGTCTGTCAATCGGCTTGGTAGTTTGCGTTTTGGGTCGTCGATGCTGAGATTGCGCGTGGTCATCACCTCGGGCGCGATGAAGTCGGGAGTACCAACTACATCGGGCGGATATTTGCCGGGCACAACGAGTCCGTCATCGTCGATGATGCAAGCGTTGCCCGATATTGGATCTATCAAAACATTGTTGTACGAAAGGTCGGAATGTGCCAAGCCCGCAGCGTGAAGACGGCGCATCGCACGAGCAATCTTAATGCAGACATGGATATGTGTGAGCCAAGTGCCTTTTTGGTCGTCGGGCAAAAACTTGTTGCGGAGTTTTGCTGAGGCAAACCATTTTCCATTCTTCTCCTGTTTGTCGAAGGGACCGCCGGAGAAGAAGAATTTGCTGTCGTAAAACGGAACCACAAGACCTATCTTGCCGTCCCATTCCACGATTTTTTCAGGCCAAGCAAAGAGGTTTTTCCAATATGCTCCGTGTGGGTCTTTGTCGAAAATTTTTTCTCGATAAACACCCACAATATTTTGCAGACGGTCTTTTTCACTCGCTTTCAGTTCTTTGAGAGGTTTGCGATAAAACGCCACAACGTATTGTTTTGAGAGCGAAAAATAAACATCTTTCATTCCGCCCTGTGCCTTCACCTCGTCGTAAAACTCAACGGTAGAACCGTCGGATGCTGTTGCTTTTATAATTTGTGCCATACGTAGTTAGTATAAAATTGCAATTGTGCGGTCGTCGTGGTTGCCGGGCGACCAAAAATCCAACCAATCAAGAAGTTCGTCTTTCGCTTTTTCGTTGTCATCCTCCAAGTTTACGGGATGTTCTTTGTTGTCTTGGATTTCCTTGTAGAAATTGCGCCATTTTTCGGGATTGTTGAGGTTGCTGTCGGTCTCAAACCAGGGGTCGGAAACGCCGTCTGTCATAAGCATCAATGCCGTAAAATCTTTTACAATCCTGAATCTCAGACGTTGGTACAATGCCGTGGAGTTCTTGAATATTTCCGGCATCGTAAGGAATCTTGTCTGTCCGGCGTATTCGCCTTCGTCGGGAATGCCCAACAAGACCGCCTCTGGATTTTCGCCGTTGTTGTCCTCGGTATAAAGGCAGATTGCACCGTCGCCAACCCAAAATGTTGCCACAAACCAACCAAACTCGAATTTTTTGGCGATAGCCAATAGTAATGTTGTGGCGTATAATTTGGACGCAACACCTTTTTTGTCGGCTTCGTCGTCAATGGCTTTGTGTGCCTTAAAAGCCGCAGTGCCCACAATGTTATAAATATGGTCGCCTACAAGTTTGCGTGCGGCAGTATCTTCTTGGTTTTGATTCAACGAGGTGATTGCGCTTTCAAACTGTTCGCTATTGCTGAGCTGCGTCTTGCAATGTTCAATTACAGTGTCGCATGCTATTTGTGAACCTTTGCGTGAATACTTGGCGCTGCCTGCGCCGTCGGCAACGGCTATAATATACCAATCGTTTTCTTCACTGTGGAAAAGTTTGAAGTCATCGTCTCTTGGCTTGCCTTCCTGAGCGTGAGATCGTCCGCGTTTGGATGCCGCCACAATATCTTTGCGCTGTGTGCCGTCTGTGGCGACAACCTTAACATAGTCTTTGTCTTCGTCGGGTTTGGGATATTCGATTCCCTCGGGAACAGGAAGATTTTTCCATAGGTCTCGTGGATCGGGATTGATTATCAAATCCACTTTGCGTTCGAGATGTCTGCCAAGAAGAATTCCATCGTAATCGTATTTGATTGTCAATGGAAATGTGCCTGATTTTGTCGGTGTTCCGCTGATAACAAATCCGCTGTCGTTTTTGTCCAAAGTCAAGCCTGTGTCTTCTAAACCATCGATACTATATCCCGACACGTCCGCTACGTCAAAAGGAACTTCCACTTTGTATTCCTTTTTGACAGATGCGTTTGGTATGGCGATTTTCAGACTGTCAACCTTGTTTTTTATAACAGTTTCTATGTCCATAATGTATTCTTTCCATATTTTTGAAACGGTTTCGCTCAAAAACTTATCAATCAGATTTTGAGAGACTTCGCCGCTCAATTTTTTTATTATTTCTAATATTTTTTCCATCATCCTTGACCTCTGTTAATGTTGATTCCTTCGCTGCCTGCATTTGCAATTTCTCCCTCCATACCACACCACGGACATCGGAGGACAGGTTTGTCGCCAACGCAGAATACATTGCCACATTCACAAACCAATAGTGCATACGAATTGCCACAACACGGACACGACGGTATGCCTTTTAACTGTTTGACATTGAATTTGTTGGCGTTTTGACCATCTGACAATGATTCGTAGGTTTCGCCGTCGATTGGATACGCTCCAGTAAGTTTGAAATCAGACTTGAAAAAATCGCCGAACCGTTTGGCGTATTTTACGAGATATTGTTTTCCTGTTTCGGAGCATTTGCCGCGAACAACTATGAAATTTTCGTCAACGGTGCAAGTTTGCGAACCGTCCACTTTTTCAAGATTAATTCCGTGTGTGTCAGCAAGGTTTACTCCATCAATGCCTCTGTCGGTAACAGAAACGCTTGACGTCTTGATGGAGTCTGTCACCCATTTAAAGAACGCTTTGTAGGAGTTTTCGTCTGTGTCTTTGAGGCGCAGGACATTATTAGAAAATCGACCAAGAAGTTGTGTGTCGGCGTTGTCGCCCAAAGATATTGCCACAATATTTGCTCGTTTGCTGAATTTTGAGTTCCAACGCTCGATTGCTTTGTCGGGATTGTCAGTGGGTGTTCCATCGGTAAAGAGGAACACAATTGGTTTCCAATCGCCTTTTTGTTCGGCGGTGGTCTTTACGACGGAGTGTTCAATCTCGTCCATAAGGCAGTCGAGACCTTTGCCAAGCGACGTGCCGCCACCTATGGGAAATTCAGGTGGATAGAATTTGAAAATTTCCGTAAGCGGCGAAAGTACCTTGGCTTTTCCCGCAAATATTACGATGCCGATATGTACGGTTTCCAAGGCGTAGGGGTCGGTACGGAGCGATTGGATTATCGTTCGCATACCATCCTGCACCTGCTTTATTTGGTCGCCTACCATCGACTCTGATACGTCGATTAGAAAATAAATTGGAAGTCTGCGCATAATTTGTCAGGATTTTTAAATTACGATGTTGACCTCTGCCGGCGGTTTTGGCAGTTCTATGCTGCTTGTTGTTCCGATGGATTTGCCACCGCCTATTACCTGCAATGAGACCCATTGGAAAAACTTGCGGAATGTCTTGCTGTCCATTGTGTCGAGCGAAACAACATTGTCGGTGAGTTGTTTCAAATGTTCGGTCTTTGCTTTTGGACCAGCCGCACACGCTACGATATTTGTAAAAGCGTGACTTTTGACAACAGGAACTATGTTTTTATAATCCATTATGTCAGAAGGTTTGCCATCGGTCATAACAAACAGAAGCGGCATCCAATCGCCCTTTTGTTCGCTCGAACCACGGTTGACTTCACTGTCATATTTGTCGCACAGCATTTTGAGAGCCGCGCCGGTGTTGGTTGCGCCAGATTCGGGTGTAGTAATTTCGGGCAATTGCAGGTCTTCCAAAGGTGTCAGAGGTAAAATCTGTTTTACTTCGTTGTCGTAAGTGATAATGCTGATACACACTGTTTCGAGGGCGTAAGGGTCTTGCCGTAGTGCTGCCACCATATCGGCAAGACCAACTTTTACCGCTTCGATGGGCTCGCCTTGCATCGAGCCTGATGTGTCTATCAAAATGTAAACGGGTAATCGTCTCATTAGTTTCAACACATTTTAATCGTTACACCACAATGTTGACTTCCGGCGGGGGTGGAGGAAGTTCCGACATCTTTTCGAGGTTGATGCCGCCGTTTTCAACGGATTTGCTGCTCGTTGAAATTGATGCCGATACCCACTTGAAGAAGGCCTTGATTGTTGCGCTGTCGGCTGTGTCGAGTTGTACGACGTTTTCGGTAATCTGTTTGAGTGTGTTGGTGTTTGCTCCTTGACCTGCAGCACAAGCGACCACCATTCCGAATTTACGTTTTTTGTACTCATTGAGACCTCGGTTGAGGTCGTCGGTTGGTTCGCCGTCAGTCATAATGAAAACCAACGGACGCCAATCACCTTTCTGTTCGGCTGTGGTTTTTGTAACCTCTGCGTCGGCTCTTTCAGACAATAGTGCGAGAGCCTCTCCGAGAGCCGTGCAACCACCTGCGTCAATGTTGGGCTGTTGGAATGCCGCAAGTTCGGTGAGCGGCGTTACTTGTTTCGCACTGCTATCGAAGGTTATTACGCTGATGTACGCCGTTTCCAATGCATACGGGTCGCTGCGGAGCGAGGAAATCAGGGTCTGCACTCCGTTTTTGACCGCTTCTATTGGTTCTCCGTACATTGAGCCGGAGGTGTCCAATAGTAAATATACGGGAAGTCTTCTCATATTATTGGGTATATGAAGTTAGAATTTTCTTGATTGTCAAGCATAGGTTAGAATTGTACATTCCGCTATCAGAATGGTCAAAAGCATCGCCGATGGCGTTGAATTTCCATTCTCTATCTTTGCGATAGAGTTTGCCCAAAATGAGAGCGTTTTTGCCTGAGAACTGAGGGTCATTTGCAACATCGTATTGAGCAAAGACATTAGTGATGCGTTTGATGTCTTCTTGTGTGCCTTCGTATTCACACATACGGATTGCTGCGTATGGCACTTGTTTGAAATCGACTCCTTCCGGGCTGAAAATGTCCAAAAAGAAGAACATTTGGCTGATTTTGGTATTTACCTTAGTCAAATCGACAGTTATTATCTCGTTGTCTAATCCGTCGTCGCCGCCCTTGTCGCCCTCGGTATCATCGGGGGTATGAAACATAGATTTGTCATCCGACCAATCTTTTCCTTTGGGCAATGAAGGAAAGTGTTTGACGAAGAATTTAGGATAGATGTTCTTGTTGTACAATGGAGAATATAGAGTGTCAACCAATTGACCATTGTCATCTACCATAACACAACTGAGGTCTATGTCCAAGTCCACCTCCTCTGTTTTGTTCTCAAAGTGTGTTTTCCTGCCGATACCAAGGAATCCCTCGCTATCAACAATTTCCACTTTCTTCGTTGTTGTCAACGCGCCCCAATTACAGCCGACCATAAAACGTGTGAGTTTCTGTCCGCTGCTTTTTTCGAGGTTGATGCGCTGACCTTTTTCGAGATTGATTGCCATAACCGTTTTATTTTGAATAGTCCTGAATTACTCGTACAATTGTGTGTACGATGCTTGGGTCTTCAAAAGCATCGCCAATGGCGTTGAATTTCCATTCTCCGTTGCGTCGGTATAGTTTGCCCATTATAAGGGCACGTTTGCCGACACATTCTGTTTTAGTAGCCACATTGTATGATGCAAATACTGAGTTGACCTTAGACGGCGTGCCTTCGTACATACGTATGGAGGCGTATGGAATGCCGGAAAAGTCTCCTTTGTACTTATCGTTGTTGTAGATGTTGAGGAAAAACACGATGGAGTGTATCTCACTGCTAACACGGTTGAGATCAACTGTGATTATCTCGTTGTCGAGACCGTCATCGCCATTTTGGTCGCCTTTGCGGTCGTCGCCAGTGTGGTGCAATGCGCGGTCGAGAGAGTCGAGTTTGCCATGCGGTAGTTTTAATGCCGAAAGATTGTATTCAGGAGACCAAATATGATCAACAACCTCGCCATTCGCATCAAATAGTAGACAACTCAAATCTAAATCGACATCTACCACTGAAGTTGACAGACCGAAGAACGTCTTTTTGGTGATTGCTCCCCAATTGCAACCTACGCAGAAATTAGTGAGTTTCTGTCCGCCGTCTTTTTCAAGGTTGATGCGCTGACCTTTTTCAAGATTAATTGCCATAAGTGATTGGAATTTGAGTTAGTAACAATACTTGTTAACAAGTGTTTGAAGTCCGCCTTTGCAGCCGTTGCCAAGTGCTTCAAACTTCCACTCGCCATTTCTACGGTAAAGTCTACCAAATTCAACGGCGGTTTCAATTGAGAAGTCCTCGTCCAAGTCGTAGCGGGCGATTTCTTCGTTGTTATCAAGATTGTAGATGCGGATGTAAGCGTTGCGTACTTGACCGAAATTCTGGCGGCGTTCCTCAGCCTTGTGGATTGTTGCTGTGAAAATTATTTCTTGAATTTGAAGATCCACCAAATTGAGGTTGACGGTCAGTGTTTCGTCGTCGCCACCGTCGCTATTACCGCCAGTTTGGTCATCGCCGGAAGATTCCACAGCACCGTCGGGCGATTTAGGATTGTTGTAGAATATGAAATATTCGTCTTTGGGAGTTTTGCCATTAGAGCCAAGCATAAAAGCCGATGCATCGAGGTCGAAGTCATATCCCGTACCTTGGTTGGGATTCCAACCCAAACCAACTGCAACTCTTGAAAGTTGGTTGATTTCGACACGTTGTCCTTTTTCGAGATTTATCATTTCTTTTCACTGATTGTTTCTGCGAAATCCCGAAATTCAGAAATATTAGTAATTCTTTGATTGCAGCCCATATAAAAACAGAAAACGTGGGATTTCTTTTGTTCACTCGTCCCACATCCTTAAGCCTTGGCCTGCTCATCTCGTCAGAACGAGCAACACCGAAGCCCACGCAATATGTATATAGCAAACCTTTCGGTCTGCATTAATACATAGCCCGCAGACATTACGTGTTGCTTTGTTATTGACGAGAATATCGAAACGGCCAAGTTTCAGGATGTCATTAAGACAAAGCGTACTGTAACGCCTCTATAATTATACGTATGTTACCCCTTCCGCCCGTGTGGACTTCGGAAGCAACACCGCAAATATACGAAAACAATTTTTACATTACAAAATATTTTTTCGATTTTTTTTGCACTTTTTTATATGTGCGTTGATAAACAAATATATACGAAAATGGAGCGTAGATTTTCTCTAAGGTCGTCATCCCCCCAACAAAAAATAATCCTCGCAAATTATCCGCCCGAACAGGCGTGCGAAACTGCTAAATTAATTAATCCAAATGCCTAATTAATTTTTCGGCGTTTTCGTATCAAAATGCGTCAATGCGTTATGCTTTCGTCGAGATGTTGCAGGACGTTGGCAAATGGCTGTTGATTGGTCTGTTGATTGCGGCGTTGATCACGGTTGCTGTGCCTGACGAATGGCTCGCGGCGTTGCACGATTACAAGTTGCTCAATATGCTGATTGTCTTGCTGATAGCGATTCCGATGTACACTTGCGCAACGGGAAGTATTCC
>CAMJWL010000080.1 GCA_946409405.1 uncultured Bacteroidales bacterium | reverse complement strand
AACAAAAATATCATCGCCCTGTCGCCGTAATAGCACCACGCTATCGCCGTACTGAACGCAAACAGCAACAGCGACAACGCCACAATGTATTTGCCCAAACTGCCAAACCAACTCGACGAGAACGCTTTGATAGTCAGCGGTGCGCTATGCAACAACGATTTGCCGCTTATCTTGATGCCGCCGTCGAGTGCGGGCTTGCCTTTTGAGACGCTGATATTGCCGTTGTACGGTTGACCGCCGACGGTGAAAACCATATCCTCTGCCACCGACTGCGCGTGCAAGAGAGTCCAATTGCCCGGCTTCGCCTTGCCATCTGCCACTTCAATAACGCCTTCATAGCGTGAAGCATTACTTTCCATAGCATCACGCAACACGTTGACATCGTTGCTATTGGTATTAACGACAATAATATCAGCCTGTTGGAAATCGTTGTCAAACTTCTCGCTCCAAACGCCCGACGATACAATCATCAATCCCGTCAGCGAACAGATAATCACCGTGTCGATAAACGGCTCCAACATCGACACCAAACCTTCCTGCGCCGGAAGTTGACAACGTGCCGTAGCGTGGGCGATAGGCGCACTACCCTGCCCCGCTTCGTTGGAAAAAAGTCCACGGTTGATGCCTCTCGACATCGCCAACGCCACCGTGCCGCCAAGGAAGCCGCCCGTTGCCGCCGTACCCGTAAACACGTCGCCAAACACCGACTTGATGCCGGGCCAAAGATTGTCGATGTGATAGATAATCACCACCGTCGCACCCACAAAATAGACCATCGCCATAAAGGGGACGATTTTTTCGGTTACGGTAACAATCCTCTTGATGCCGCCCAAGACCACCGCCGCAAGCGCAACGGCAAGCACCGCGCCGCTCACCATCTGAGGTATGCTGAACGTATCGCGCATTGCGGACGCAATATTATTAATCTGCGGCAGGCTGCCCGTGCCAAATGCGCACAGCACCGTACACGCCGAAAAGATTATCGCTATTAAATGTCCTGTTTTGATGGTACGACCTTTGATGTTGATGTTCAGGCGTTTGTCCATATAAAACATCGGTCCGCCCGCCATAGTGCCGTCGGGGAGTTTTTCGCGGTATTTATGACTGAGTGTAACTTCGCCAAACTTGGTAGCCATACCGATAATGGCTGTTACCACCATCCAAAACAACGCCGCCGGTCCGCCAAGGTGTATCGCCATAGCCACGCCCGCGATGTTGCCCGTGCCGACAGTGCCCGACAATGCCGTAGAAAGTGCCTGAAAATGAGACGCATCGCCCTCGTGATGATCTTTGTCGTAATGGCCGCGCAGAGTCCGGCACGCCTTGCCGAAGTACCTCACCTGCGGGAATCCCAAATATATCGTCAAGAACACTCCCGTCCCCAACAATGTGTATATAAAAACCGGGTGTACGCTCACATATCCGTCGAGCCACGCCAAAATTTCGATGATGGATTGCATTTGGTAAAAACAACTCCGTTTTTTAAAGTTCTATCATTGCCTGTTTCATTGATGTAATTTACTGCAAAGTTATGAAAAAGTTTATATTTTTGCAAATCTACATAATTTTTTTCCCATTTTGAAAAAATATCCTTAACTTTACACCGCTGAAAAAACAACAAATGAAAACAATCACACTTGACGAAATAGAAGACAAATACATAGGCAAAAAAGGTACTACCGAACGCGACGCATACGACCGCGCGGTGGAACTTTGTGTAATTGGTGAGACCATCAAACAAGCCCGCGAATCCAAATCGCTCACCCAAGAAAATTTGGGCGAAATATCGCTTGCTAAATGCTTTTGATTTGCGACACGACGATGACGAATGACGAAATAAAATATGGCGAAACTCGGACATTAGAGTTCAAACAGGAACTGCCGGACGAATCAATCAAATGGATAAAGACCGTGGTGGCATTTGCTAACGGCGCGGGCGGAAGACTTTTGGTTGGCGTTTCCGACAAGGGAGTTGCCGTGGGAATCCCCGACAACGAGGACATTTTTGCCCTGCGCGACAGGATTAGCAATACAATCGCCAATATGTGCAGCCCTCAGATAATGTTCGACATATACCAAGAATCGCTGGACGACAAAGTTCTAGTGTCGCTCGAAGTATTTCCCGGCAACGACACACCATATTTCGTCAAAACTCTTGGCAAGGAAAACGGCACTTTCATCCGGCTCAATTCCATCACACGGATTGCCGACACCGCGAATTTGGACGAGTTGGAACTCCGCAAGAAACGCAAATACTACGACGAACTGCCTTTTACAGAAATGGAAGTCGCCGACTCTGACATCCAATACCTCTGCAACGATTTTTCCCAACGCTCCCAAACCACCATCACCAAACAGATGTTGATAAATATGCACCTTCTCCAAAAAATAGAGAACAACCTTTTGGCGACCAAGGCATACGCAATTTTTTTGGGAAGGCACGACCGCCTCTCGCGCATACAGTGCGCAAGGTTCAAAGGCACTGACCGTGTATATTTCCTCGACAAAAAGGACTTTGACGGGCCTCTGTTGGAACAGATTGACGGCGCATACAAATTTGTGCTTACACATATAAATATGGCGGTGGAAATCAACGGCATAGTACACGACGAAATCTATGAACTACCCGTACAAGCCATCCGCGAACTTATTATCAACGCCGCAATCCACCGCAATTATATGATACCGTCGAGCATTCAGGTGGCGGTTTACGACGACCGAATAGAAATATCCTCGCCCGGCAGTCTTTATGGCAGCCTTACATTGGAGGAAGCATTGGCAGGACGCTCCGCCATAAGGAACAAAGTAATTGCAGGCGTATGCGAAAAACTCAAAGTGATAGAGGGTTGGGGTACGGGACTTAAACGAATAATTGCAATATGCAAGCAAAATGGCATCAGACCGCCGGTATTTGAAGAAATCGGCGATATGCTCCGCGCAACCATTTATCGCCGTTATAAAAATGGCGATAAAAACGGCGATAAAAATGGAAATAAAACGGCGATAAACGGCGATAAAAACGGCGATAAAACGGCGGCGATAAACAAAAAAATAATCAATTATATTTTGAAAAACGCACCTGCAAAAACGCGAGACATCGCTGAATTTATCGGGTTAAAACCCTCAATGACAAAGGTTTATATTTCGAGACTTGTTGACAATGGAGAAATAATCCCCATCGGTGTAAACAAATCTCGCTCATATATATCGCCGCTGCAAACAACGGCTACCTATCTCGAAAACGGCGATAAAACGGCGGCGATAAACGACAAAAACGGCGATAAAAACGGCGATAAAACGGCTGTAAACACAGAAAATGGCGATAAAACAGCGACAATAGAAAAAATATTTCTTTACTTATCTAAAAATGCCCCCGCCAAAACTCAGGATATTGCCAATTTCATAGGCTTAAAAACCTCTCGAACAAAGGTTTATCTTGCCAATCTCATACAAGAGGGCAAAATTTTAGCCGTCGGCAACTTCAAGCACAGGGCTTACTTATTGCCTAAAACCAAAGAAACGCCGGAATAACAACCTTAAAAAAATATTTTCCCCCAATAATTCCGTCATTCAAAAAATTATCCCTATATTTGCGGTGGAATTAAATATACAGACAATGGAATACAATCACCGTGAAATAGAGGTCTTTTGGCAAAAATATTGGGAAGACCACCAAACGTACAAGGTCAGCAACAAGTCTGACAAGCCTAAATTCTATGTCCTCGATATGTTCCCATACCCTTCGGGCGCGGGACTGCACGTAGGACATCCGCTCGGATACATTGCGTCCGACATTTACAGCCGTTACAAGAGGCTCAAAGGGTTCAACGTCCTGCACCCGATGGGCTACGACGCATTTGGACTGCCCGCCGAACAGTACGCAATACAGACGGGTCAGCACCCCGCTGTTACCACCGAGCAAAACATCAACCGTTACCGCTCGCAACTCAAAAAAATCGGCTTCTGTTACGATTGGAGCCGCGAACTCCGCACCTGCGACCCCAAGTATTACAAGTGGACGCAGTGGGCGTTCATACAGATGTACAATCATTATTACGACAACGACGCCCAAAAAGCGCGCCCGATAGCCGACCTGATTGCCGAATTTGAGCAAAACGGCAACACCAAAATCAACGCCGCACACTCCGACGTGCCCACATTCCCGGCAGCCGTTTGGAACGGAATGGAGGAAAGCGAACGCAATTCTGTAATCGACGCTTACCGCTTGGCTTACAGGGCGAAAACAATGGTCAATTGGTGTCCCAAATTAGGTACGGTGCTCGCCAACGACGAGGTGAAAGACGGCGTATCAGAGCGCGGCGGCTACCCCGTAGTGCAGAAACCGATGGAACAATGGCTCCTCCGCGTATCCGCCTACGCCGAAAGACTGTTGCAAGGCCTCGAAACCATCGATTGGTCCGACTCGTTGAAAGATATGCAGCGCAATTGGATTGGCAAGTCCGAAGGCTGCGAGATGTACTTTGAAGTAGCCGATAGCGACGTCAAACTCAAAATATTCACCACCCGCGCCGACACGGTACACGGCGTAACGTTTATGGTATTGGCACCCGAATCGGCATACGTCAAGGAGATAACCACTCCCGAATGTCGCGACGCCGTCGATGCATACGTTGCGGGCGCGGCGAAGCGCACCGAATTGGAGCGAATGAGCGACACGCACACCGTCACGGGACAATTCACAGGCGCATACGCCGTCAACCCCTTCACCGGCGACCACATTCCGATTTGGGTGAGCGACTACGTATTGGCAGGCTACGGCACGGGCGCAATTATGGCAGTACCCGCGCACGACAGCCGCGACTACGCCTTCGCAAAGAAATTCAACCTCCCCATCATACCCCTCATCGAAGGTGCAGACATTTCGGAGCAATCATACGACGCCAAGGAAGGCATAATGATGAACTCCGGCATCTTCAACGGACTCGACGTACTCGCCGCCAAGCAGAAGGCAATCGAGGAAGTGGAGCGTATGGGCATTGGCAACCGCAAAATCAACTACCGCATCCGCGACGCCATATTCTCGCGTCAGAGGTATTGGGGCGAGCCGTTCCCGGTATATTACAAGGACGGACACGCCGAAATGCTCACCCTCGACAAACTCCCGCTGACACTCCCCGAAGTGTCGTCGTTCCTGCCCACAGAGGATGGCGAGCCGCCGCTTTCGCGTGTTGCGGAGTGGCAGACGGCGGATGGTTACCGTTACGAAACATCCACAATGCCCGGTTTTGCGGGTTCATCGGCATATTACCTCCGCTATATGGATCCCGACAACAACGACGCACTCGTCTCCAAGGAGGCAGACGAATATTGGCAGGACGTTGACCTCTACGTAGGCGGCACAGAGCACGCAGTTGGACACCTTATATATTCGAGATTTTGGAACAAGTTCCTCTACGACCTCGGCTACGTCTGCAAGGACGAACCCTTCCGCCGCCTTGTCAACCAAGGAATGATACAGGGTCGCAGCAATTTCGTATATCGCATCAAGGACACCAACACATTTGTTTCAGCCGGACTCAAAGGTCAATACGACACCACCGAACTCCACGTTGACGTCAACATCGTCAAAAACGACATCCTCGACACCGAGGCATTCCGCAATTGGCGACCCGAATACAACAACGCCGAGTTTATCCTCGAAGACGGCAAATACGTCTGCGGCTACGGCATCGAGAAGATGAGCAAGTCGATGTACAACGTCGTCAACCCCGACAACATCGTCGAGAAGTACGGCGCGGACACATTGAGGCTGTTCGAGATGTTCTTGGGCCCGTTGCAACAGTCAAAGCCTTGGGACACAAGCAACATCGAAGGCGTTAGCAGGTTCTTGAAGAAGTTTTGGAGGCTGTTCTTCGGCGGCAAAGACGATTCGCTCCTTGTTACCGACGACGAACCCAACGACGCAGAACTCCGCACCCTCCACAAGTTGCTCAAAAAAGTGGAGCAGGACATCCTCACCCTCGACTACAACACGGCGGTATCCGCGATGATGATTGCCGTCAACGACCTGACCGCCGCCAAGTGCAACAAGCGCAAAGTCCTCGAACCGATGACGATAGCCCTCGCGCCATTCGCCCCGCACATCGCCGAGGAGTTGTGGCATCAGTTAGGACACGAGACCACAATCTTCGACGCACAGTTCCCGGAAGTGATTGAGGCTTACACCGTTGACAATACCAAGTGCTACCCGATAGCCTTCAACGGCAAGACGCGCTTCACCCTCGACCTCCCCGCCGACCTCGACAAGGACGGCATCGAGAAGGCTGTCCGCGAAAACGAGCGTTTCGCCAAGCAAATAGAAGGCAAATCCGTCGTCAAGGTAATCATAGTGCCCGGCAAGATGGTGAACTTCGTCATAAAATAAAGAAACAAACAATCAGGCTGATAGTCAAGACATTGACTATCAGCCATTAAATTATAATCAACTACATAATGGCTTCAACATCAAACATCAAGATTTTCTCCGGCACCACGTCGTTGTACCTGTCAGAGAAAATAGCCAAGGCGTTTGGCACGGAACTCGGCAACGTCACAATGAACCATTACAGCGACGGCGAATACCAGCCCTGCCTCGAAGAGACGGTGCGCGGCGCGTATGTGTTCATAGTGCAATCGACATTCACTCCGGCGGACAACATTATGGAACTCCTCCTAATGATTGACGCGGCGCGCCGTGCCTCGGCGTACAAGATAGCCGCCGTAATCCCCTACTACGGCTTTGCGCGTCAGGATCGCAAAGACAAGCCGAGAGTCGCCATCGGGTCAAAACTCATCGCCAACCTCCTCACCACTGCGGGAGTTGACCGCGTAATCACAATGGATCTCCACGCCGAACAGATTCAGGGATTCTTTGACATCCCCGTGGACCACTTAGCGGCGTCAACAATCTTTGTACCCTTCATCAACTCGCTCAAACTCGAAAACCTCGTCATCGCCTCGCCCGACATCGGCGGCAGCAAGCGCGCCAACAAGTACAGCCACTTCCTCGGCGTGCCTATGGTCATCTGCCACAAATACCGCGAGAAGGCCAACGAAGTTGCCGAGATGACCATCATTGGCGACGTCAAGGGCAAGAACGTAATCATCGTTGACGACATCATCGACACCGCCGGCACACTCGCCAAGGCCGCCGACCTGATGATGGACAACGGTGCGCTCTCTGTCCGCGCCATCATCACCCACCCGATACTTTCGGGTCCGGCGTACAACCGCATCGAAAACTCCAAACTCACCAAACTCTACGTAACGGACACCATTCCGCTCAAAAAGCCCTGCGACAAAATCGAGGTGCTCACAGTTTCCAACCTCTTCGCCGACGTCATCAACAAGGTCTATAACAACCAATCAATCTCGTACTCCTCGTACTTGAAATAAGGGATTGGAGCGCAGGCGGCTCGCCTGCCGAAAAAAAAGAGACGCACGACGGTGCGTCTCTTTTTTTATGTTTTTATTTGGTTCCATTTTAATAATGTTTCAATCATAGTTAACAAATTATAGCACAAATATAAAATCCTTTGGCGAGAAATGCAAATATTTTTTTCACATCAGTAGATTGAACCCGCAGACGCCTTCCAAATCATAATTGAGACAAAGTGCGTCCGGAGAATTTGTCAATTGTCTCTTGATATTCTCGAAAACCAGCGTTGCGGGTAATCCGCCGATGATTTTGAAGTCACGGTTTATGTGCGTTTGGTCGTAATAGCCGCACGATTCCAATATTTCTACAAGGCTGCTTTCTTGATGCTCTATCATACACTCGCAAACTTTGTTGATTTTTTTGATACTGATAAATTGCTTTGGTGTAAGACCTGTATATTGTTTGAAATAATATTCAATGTTTCTAAGGCAAGTATTCATTCTATCATCCATTAGCGACACTTTGGCATCAAAAGGATTTTCAGATACTTCCTCTATAAGTTCATACAGATTCTCGTCCACATATTTATTTTGGATATACTGCAACAGGTTGTTTGTCAAGTACTTGTCAATACAACCAAACATATCTTCTAATCTACACTCAGATATAATTGTTGGTATTTTCGACAATAAAATATCACTGCTATCCAACGGCAATACCTTATCTGATAGATTTATGATCTTGTTGCCGAAGAAAATCTTTCGCATACCTGTTTTAAACTCTATGCCCAAAGCATAAAAACCATTTTCCGACGTTTCAACCATTAGGCGGCGGTGTGGTCCGATAATTACATTCTGAACGATTGAGGAATCGCAGTTCACCCATTTTATAATTGTATCGAACGAAACCTTTTGCCCCTTACAAAAGTCGTTTGGCAATAACCTAAAATTGGCGGAATGTCCCAAATGAAAACACACGGAAATATTGGTGGACGGATTAATTTCTCTTAGAACCTTGGTTCCGTCCACCTTCGCCACCCAATAGCAATGGATGTATTTCCTCAATGAGTCTGATGGTTTTGATTTTTTAAAGTACATTTTTTGCGCATTTTTGTTTTCAACAAAATTAGAAAATTAACGCTTAATATATTTTGTAAAAAAGCGAAAAATTTTGTGTCGTTTTGTTTGATTCTGCAAATTATTTTTCGCATTTTTACAATGTGGATTAGTTGTACGTATGTATCTTTGCAGTGTAAAAAAACAATAAACAATTTGTTAAACTAAAAATAATGAGATTGATAAAAATATTGGGCACCCACGCACTGATATTTTTAACTTGCAGTTATTCTGAGGCTCAGTTCGGTTACGAATTGTGGCCTCAGGGTAATTGTATTGTTAAAATCAGCAATGATGCCACCACAGAAATACTTTCGGGCTGCAATTCTACTTTAGATTATGGATATTTTGCAATAGGGAACACGCTCGGCGAATTGGAATTGTTGGGCGATGTAAGGGGTGTTTATGATAATAATTGCTCAAAGATAAAGGAATCAAAAGGACTACATGGCTACAGTTGCATTGCGCAAGACCCTTCAAACCCAAATCTGTTTCATAAATTCGAAGCATCTGTCAACGGGTCAAAGTCGTTTGTAACGCATACCAAAATTGACATTTCTCTGCCTGAAAAAATTGTAAATGAAGATTTGTTGCAAGAAAAAAATTGTTCCTTTATTCACATTGTTCCGGTTTCTATAGATAATTTTTGGGTTTTGTTCAATACAAAAGGTACACAGGTTGTTAAGGCATACAAAATAATTGATGGAGAACTCCAATTAATCAACGAATACGATGCGGGGCGTACATTTGACTATACATTCCTTCTAATGAGAATTTTTAACAATCCATCATGCAGCAAGATATATTATAATCAGGCGAGAGGTCTTCTTGAAATGGATTTTGATGCCAATACGGGCATAATCAGCAATTTCCAAACGTATAGCGATATAAGAAATGCAATAATGTCCACGTCTGGGAAATATATTTATGCTGTTGACATTAATAAGGATGGTATTTTGACTCTGAAAAGATACAATCCCGACAATTTGTCAAACGACGGACAGGTTGTTTACACCAGATCGGTTACTACCGATAACGATGCAACGTGCAACGGTGTTACATTAGGTCCCGACGGAAATATATACATATCAAGGACAACAAAATACTTGGACGTAGTAACGGACATTGAAACTCAGAGTCCAACATATCACATTGACAAAATTAATTTTGAATCAGGTACAGTAGGTCGTTTCCCAAATTATTTTTTTTACAAAACGACGCATATAACTGAATCTTTCTCCGTCTGCGCCTCCCAAACCAAATTCTATTCCGTCGAGACACCCGAACCCAACGTCGTCTATCATTGGACAGTAACTGGCGGCACTGCCGACAAATCCACCGGCGACCGCATCTCCGTAAAATGGCAGGACACCAATGGCGACGGCAAAATCACCGTCTATGGTGAAGACCCAACCACGAACTGTGCTTCGGAAACAATCACCTACACCGTAAAAATCAACAAATCGCCATCGGTAGAGTTTGACAACGCCTTCGTCTGCCACGGTCAACCGCTTAGCATCATTTCGTCGGGCGACGCACCGTTTGAAATTTCGTACACCATCGACGGCGAGTCTCGGAATATCACCACGTCCGACACAGAATATCAGTTGCCCGACGTTGCTGGCAGATACAAAATCACAAAAATCAAGGATGCCTCGTGCGAATTTTTCCCGATGGAAAACAACGAAGCGGAGATTGCACCACAGATGAAAAAGGTGAGGATTGTGGAGGAGTAAAAAACAATTACTCGAACCGCCAACTCAGCCTGCGAGACCTTTTCACTCTTCCGGGCATCGCTGATAAACTTGCCGACACAATAATTATAGGCCTCCTTGCGGAATGTTTCACGTTCCGATGTGCCTACCTTGCCAAAGCGTTCGTCCAACATTGCGTCAACGCTGATTATTTTGTTGCTTGTTTTTCATACTTGTAAATTTACAAAAATATTTCACCCACGTAAAAAAACATTTTTTTCATTCAGGAAATAATACCTATCCGAAGCAAACTTAAATTTTTTTTTATGAAAACAATTGCAGATATTTTTTTTGATTGAGAAAATGTTGTAATTTCGCAGAGTAGTTATAATATATAAAGTCGTTAATTATGTGCACGATAACATTAGAATATGACCAGAACAGCGCGTTGGCACGGCGAAAACTCGCTATGCTGTTGGCTACCGGACTGTTTATGACCAAGGAAATAATGCAAGACACAACCGAACCCGAGGAGAAGGAAGACGCCCAAAAAGAAGTAGAGGCATTTTTTGCGACCTCTAAAAAAAGTATGTCCAACGTTATAGCACGATACTTATGAAATATCATCAGAGAGACATTGTGGAGGTCAACTTCTTGTTTCCCGACGGAGTGTTCAAGCCTCATCCTGCAATTATAGTTAGTAACGACCAACTCCAAGAGGACGAAATGGGCGTTATGTATTTGGTTTTGATAACCTCCAACGACAAAATCAATATGCAATACTCCTACCCATTGACTGATGATATGATTGTAGGGCACTCTTTCAGCAAACCAAGCATTGTGAAATGCCAAATAATCGCAGGATATGTTGAACGCGACATTTCACGGCGTCTTGGCAGCATCAAAGAAGAATTCTTCAATGAAATAGTTGACAAAATAATCGAATCTATATTTTAACCAAAAAAATCTCAAAAAAACCTCAAAAAAATTTGGTGGTTTCGAAAATCCTGTTTAACTTTGCAGCGTCAAAAAAACAGGGACATTGCCCGATGGTGTAATTGGCAACACGTCTGACTCTGGATCAGAAGAGCCCAGGTTCGAACCCTGGTCGGGCAACTAACAACAACAGAATTTGACAAGAAGGTCAATTCTCCAATGAGAATTGACCTTTTCCATTATAAAAACCACTTAAAACGGCCGCCAAATGGAAAAAAAGAACATACTCGTAGTGGACGACAGCATTTCCAACCTCCTCCTTATCAAGGACATACTGTCGAGCAACCCCGAATACAACGTCATCAGCGAAAAAGACGGCGAAAAGGTGCTTATGCAACTCAACGCCAACAAGATAGACCTCATTCTCCTCGACATCATGATGCCGAAGATGGACGGCTACGAAGTATGCAGGCGCGTGAAGGAAGACGCTGGCTTCAAGGACATACCAATCATTTTCCTCACCGCAAAAGTGGACGAAGCAAGCCTCCTGCGCGGCTTCGAGTGCGGCGCGGTTGACTACATCAAAAAACCATTCCTAATCTCCGAACTTCTTGCCCGCGTCAAAACGCACATCAC
Organism: uncultured Bacteroidales bacterium; assembly: GCA_946409405.1. Classification (GTDB taxonomy): domain Bacteria; phylum Bacteroidota; class Bacteroidia; order Bacteroidales; family UBA3824; genus UBA3824. The sequence continues at coordinate 2,656 of CAMJWL010000080.1, read as the reverse complement.
GCTCAAAAAGACCAACGAAAGGCTCAAAAACGAACTTTTCAAGCACTCCATAACCCAACAGAGCCTCATCGTATCGCAAAACGAACTCACAATCCGCAACAACATCGCGCAGTATTTCCTCACCGACCAAGGCGACGAGGTATATCCAAAACTCCTTGAAGAAATACTCAAATACATATCCATGGACTACGGCGCGATTGGCTACATGGACAGCATCGACGAAAAAATCGACATACACACCAAGCACCTCATCTGCCCGTCGATATATTCGGGCGCGATAGAGAGCGACAGCAACTACATCTTTGGCATCGACGAAATTGGCGACGTGGCTCTCGCCGCAATCCGCAAGGAAACCATCATGCAGAAAAACAACGTCTCCAAACTGTTTTTCACCTCGGCGGAAGTCAACTGCATGATTGCCGCACCCATCATCTATCACGATAAGTTGGTGGGGATAATTACCTGTGCGTCAAGGGAAAACGACTATGCCGAAAATTCCAAGAAAAAACTCCAAAACATATCCGGTTTTGTGGCGCCAATCATCTACAACCGCATCCAGAAGACGGCGGAAAACGCACGTCTCGTCAACTCGATTGCCGAAACCCAGGAACAGGAACGCACACGCTTTGCCAAGGACATCCACGACGGTCTTGGCTCGTCGCTCACAAGCCTTGCAACGTACATCAGCATCTTAAAATCTGGCGCACTCGACCCGCAGGATTACAACAAGACCCTCGACGAAATGCTCGCAATCATCAAAGACACCGCCGAGGAAGCCCGCAACATCGCCAACAACCTCATGCCCGGCATCATAGAGAAATACGGACTCGTAGAGAGCATCAAGCATCAGTACAACAAACTGTATATCACAAGCAAAACCACCGAACTCAAACTCGACACCGACAATTTCACCGCCACGGCAACGCCCGAAATGCAAGCGGAGATTTACCGCATAGTCTGCGAGTTGTTCAACAACGCCTTCAAATACTCCCACGCCACGCAGATAGCCCTCACCCTCGCCAACAACGGCTCCACAATGTCGCTCCAATACCACGACAACGGCATCGGCTTCGACGTACCTACCACAATGGAACAAATCAAAGGCAAAAAGACCTCCGGACTATTCAACATCCACGAGCGCGTCAAAAAACTTGGCGGCACAATCACATTGCTCTCCGAACCAAAGAAGGGAACATGGATGGAGATTGCAATAAAAGAGTAAAAAGAAACTAATCATCAAAATCCGGAGTGAAACCGTCAATCTCGTCATCAAAATCGTCATTGAAGTCATCATCCAAATAATCGCCGCCAACGACGTCAAAATCAACGTCTTCTTCATAACCACGGAAACGGTCGATTTCGCGACGGTCTTTTTTGGTGGGACGGCCTGCGCCACGGTCGCGCACGCCAAAAGATACACGAGCCATATCGCTCATAAGTTTCAATTTGAGCAAATCGTCCTGCGAAGTGGTCTCCACAATATAAAGAGGAACCTTTGCCGCACCTACACGCGACTTCAACAACGCCAAAATCCTGTAACTGCGAAACACAGGGTTGCACTTGACCGACACTTCGTCGCCCTCCTTGACCTCACGGGCTGGCTTCACCGCCACACCGTTGACCAAAATCCTGCCCCTGCCGCAAGCATCCGCCGCCTGCGACCGCGTTTTAAAAAGCCTTACACAAAATAGAAACTTGTCGATGCGCATACCTATTTATTATTAAACAAATTCATAGCCCTTTGTATGCCTTCCAATACAAAACTCTGTATTGCTTGGTTGGTGATTTTGGTGCGGTCGGCAATAGCGGCAATGTCGTCGTCGCTCCACTTGCCAAGCACATAATCCACTTGTCCGCCACGCGGGAAATCGTTGCCTATGCCGAAACGCAGACGCGCATAATTCTGAGTGCCAAGGTGTTCGGTGATGCTTTTCAAGCCGTTATGACCCGCCTCCGAACCGCTGCCCCTCAGCCTGATAGCACCAAAAGGCAACGCAAGGTCGTCAACGATGACGAGAACATTCTCCAACGGGATGTTCTCCTCCTTCATCCAATAATTGACAGCCCTGCCAGAAAGGTTCATATAAGTAGTCGGCTTGATAAGCACCAACTGCCTGCCACGGCACTTCGCCTCAGCCACCGACGCGAGACGTCCAATATTAAAAATAGCGCCCGACTCCTTCGCAAAGGCGTCGAGCACCATAAAACCAATATTGTGTCTCGTATTCTCGTACTCGGCTCCAATGTTGCCAAGTCCAACAATAAGATATTTCACAATAAATATGTTTTTAAGAATCAAGCAATTGCGCCCTATTACTTCTTCTTCTTCTTCTTGTCGTCGTCATCACCCTTGGCAACAGCCTTAGATGCCCTTGTGGGAACTACGCGGCAGATGAGAGCGTCCTGAGGATCAACGAGTTGGCAGTTTTCTACCTTAACGTCCTTAACGCTGATGCTCTGTTCGAGGTCGAGGTCGGTGATGTCCACCTTCACGGTCTCGGGAAGGTTGTTGTAAAGACCCTTCACCTTAGCCTTACGAGCGGCAATCTTCATCTTGCCACCGGCCTTTACACCTACTGAACTACCTACAAACTCGTAGGGAAGTTTTACGGTGATTTCCTGGTCGTCTGCAAAAGCGTAGAAGTCGGCGTGCATT
>CAMJWL010000079.1 GCA_946409405.1 uncultured Bacteroidales bacterium | reverse complement strand
CGCAAAGGTACTAAGAATTGGCGACAAATGCAACAGAACGTGGATTTTAACATTTATATGTTGGCACTATCTATCAAAAAAAACGAGATAGTGCCAAGATATAATTATTATATGTTGGCACTATCTCAATTTTTTTATAACTTAGTGCCGTGAAATAAAACGACCACGGCAATTTCATTCAACAACAAAATAAATGTTTACAATTATGACAGCATTAGAAGTTAACACACAGATTTGGCGCAACATCGCGGCAATTGCTGATGACGAGCCGCTTATGACACAGTTGGCAAAGTATGTAAAAAAACTTGTCGCCAAGAAGAAAAAAGATTCTACATTGATGACAAAAGAAGAATTTTTTGCCAATGTTGACGAAGCACTTCTTCAAGCGAAACAGGGGCGCGTACATAGAATGAAAGACGGAGAATCGTTGGACGAATTTTTAAACAGAGTATAACACAATGGCTTACGCTATCGACTATACCGACAAAGCGGTTGAAGGATTGAAAAAATTACGCGACCACGAACCCAAGGCATACGCAAAAGTTCAACGCCTAATTGAAGAATTAAAAGAACATCCTCAAACCGGCACAGGCAAGCCCGAACCACTGCAAGGCGATAGAGCCGGACAATGGAGTAGAAGGATTACCGACAAACACCGTTTAGTTTACACTATAAACAATACGGAGGTGGTTGTCTTGATACTCACTGCCTACGGACATTACGACGACAAATAATTTTACAAACTTGCAATTCAAAAAACTAAAACTATGGCACTCATCAAGACACTCAACGGCTTCACGCCGCAATTTGGCAAAAACATCTGGCTCGCCGACAACTGCACTGTAATCGGCGACGTAATCATGGGCGACGACTGCAACGTGTGGTTCAACGCCGTGATACGCGGCGACGTGCATAGCATCCGCATCGGCAACCGAGTCAACATCCAAGACAACGCCTGCCTGCACGCCACCTACAAGACATCGCCACTCAACATCGGCAACAACGTCTCCATCGCCCACAACACCGTAGTACACGGCTGCACCATCAAGGACAACGTGCTTATCGGCATGGGCGCAATCGTGATGGACAACGCCGTCATCGAAGACAACTGCATAGTGGCCGCCGGAGCCGTTGTAACCCAAGGCACCAAGACCGAGCCGGGCGGAGTGTATGCCGGATGCCCCGCAAAAAGAATCAAGGACACCGACGAGCGTCTGCAAAAAGACCTCATCAACCGTATCGTGGACAATTACGCGATGTACGCCGACTGGTACAGATAATTATTGTTAACCCCTTAAAATACAACGACAATGGGCAAGGCGGAAAAAGAAATCAAAATATTCGACTGGGGAAAAATCATCAAAAGTTTCCTCTGGGACTTCATTTTGCTGACGGTACTCGTCATCAATTTGCTGTTCCTATGTTGGGATTGGATATTCTCGATACCGGCGGTAACAGACTTTTTCAGGGATTCCACGCCGGGATTCTACGATTTTTATTACCCGCTGCACGTCAACATCCAGACCATCGACCTGATGTTTATCGCGATATACGTGATAGACATCGTTGTCGGGTGGTGCATATCGTTTTTTAAGAAGAAAGAACGCATCTACAAATACCCGCTGTCGCATTGGTACGATATTTTGGGCTGCATACCGGCGGGTTCGTTGCTATTTTTGAGGTTGCTGAGGGTGGTGTCGATATTCATCAGACTGTCCAAAAAGAAGTTGGTGAACCTCAGCAAGATAACGGTATTCAGGAAGGTAATCAAGGTTTACAACATCATCCTCGAAGAGATTGCCGACCGCGTAGTGCTCAACATCCTTGCCGGCATCAAAAGCAACGTGCGCTCAGGAATGCCCGTAGCCAAGGAAATTATAGACAAAATCGTCCTGCCGCACAAGGACGCCATCACGTCGCTATTGCTCAGCAAGGTGCGCGACATCGCCAAACAAGAATACGCCACCCACAAATCAGACCTTGCCGACTACATCAAGGCAAGTAGCCGCCGCGCCGTGGAGGGCAACAAGGAACTCGCCCGCCTCAAACTTATCCCCGTGGTAGGCAACCAAATCACAGACACCATCTCAAAATCGGTGTCGCAGACCATCGTGTCGGTAGTGGACAACATCGTTACCGACACCCTCTCCGACAATGGTCAGGAAACAATTAAGGCAATCTCCGACGAAGTAACCACATTTGCGTTTGAAGACCTCGAAAAACAACTTTCGCCCGTTGTTACCGACATTGTGGTAGAGGCAATAGCCCTCATCGCCCGCGCCGCCGGTGTGCGTCAGTGGAAACTCAACGATATGCGCGAACGCATCGCCATCGCCAAAGCAGCCACCAAGCCCGACCAAGAACTCATCGAACGTCTTGAAAACGACTACCAAACGCTGTTCTTAAAAGAATTTCAGAAAACCCTCGGCGAAGATTAAGAATTGGTGTGGAGTACGGGCATCCCTGCCCGCCAATTATTCCATTATCTGTCTCTCGAACAATCGGAAGCCCATTGACAAAATAATATAATGTGCAAAAGGCGAGACATCCTTTTTGAAAAAACTTGACGGAGCGTATGTTACCCTGACACTAACACAATGATTAGTAAACTCCAACGCGCAATCATAACTGAACCGACGCACCAAGAAATCATCTTTGATATAATTCTTTTTGCGTGCTCCATTCGCTTTATAGACTTGAAGTTCTCGGCAACCAACGCGCATATTGCCCATCAGCCAACAAGACAATTCATATTTACCTATTTTTTTGGAGTTGAATCTAAAATGCACACCAAGAGGCACCGACAAATTGATTACTCTTAGATTGTGCCTTATGAATTTATCAGTCTCTCTCATCGAGGAATCTCCATAAACCCTGTTGTTTTCCGTTTTGAGAGAAAACGCTTTTGTGAAATTATAATGCATATTCCTCAATCCGCCACCCAAAGAGAACGCTAACTTCTTGCCATTGCGAAAGATATGCCCACCATACATTTCCAAATCTCCACTAAAAAATGGGTTAGAATCCAAAAAAGCAACTTCGGGATTATTGACATTATTATAATCCAACACTGTCAACCCGAAATACATTGCAAAATATGCATTTACCTTATACTCAGAAGGTTGTACTTTTTCGCGTGTTGTTATCCTTGTCTTGCCGTCGCCATACAGAACAAAATGTACAGGCATTTTCATCCTGACATTTAAATTCCCAGGCATGAACTCCGGCAGTAAAGAAACAATCCTCAATGCCTCTGCATCAAGCAACGAATCAGAACTTTGCACAATCTCCGGCTTGCCTTTCGACCCATCTTTGTATATTACAATGCTTACCACAGATGTACCCGAAATACCATTTTGCCTTGCCTTAGAAGGATAGACGGCAAATTTTTCTATGAAATTTCGCCAACCTGTACCTCGCTTGTAATCACTGATACCTCTCAAATCAGGTTGCAACATCAATTCGACGTTTTCACAATCGACAATAGTGTCATTTTCAACGTTTTGCGCACAAACAATGCTTGTCAACAACACAAAACCAACAATTGATAAAAACCTTGTAATCATTTTTATCTCCTAATCCAATTGTAAACCTTTGCAAACAAACCTTCCTTCAACGTCTCGGCGTCGTAATCGGCGATGGAGAACCTTTCGCGGAGTTTGTCGGTGAGTTGTTTCGGGGTAACGTCCTGACATATAGCACCATACTCGCAATAAGAAATTTCGCCGCGCTCTTCGGAAACCACCACTACAAGGCAGTCGGAAACTTCGCTCATGCCTATCGCGCTGCGGTGGCGGGTGCCGATGTTTTGGGGGACGTCAGGATTTTCGGTAAGGGGCAGGATACATTTGGCGGCAACGATTCTTCCCTTGGAAATCACCACCGCGCCGTCGTGCAATGGCGAATTTTTGAAAAACAGCGAGCCTAACAACCGCGCCGTAATGGCACAGTCGAGATGCTCGCCGGTATTGATGATATTTTCGATGTTAGAATGGCTTGGCAACACTATGAGCGCGCCAGTACAATCTTTGGCAAACTCAGTGCAAGCCTTTACGATTTCGGGGATGTTGAGATTTTCGGGCGACTCCTTGATGACGCTGCGGAAGATGCGTTCCACCGAAAAAAACTTGGAGATGCTGGTCTTGTCGCCCACTTCGAGGAGAAATTTTCGGATTTCCTGTTGGAATACAATTACCATTGCCAACAATCCCACGCTCGAAATATTATTCATGATGGTGCTGAGGAGGCTCATGTTGAAGAGCCTCACTATCAGCCACATCACATATATCATAAACAACGCGATGAGAATGTTGACCGCCTTGGTGCCGTGCAACTTGGTATATACCAAGTACATCAAATACGCACTCAGCAATATGTCTATCAGGTCGATGAACCCGAAATCAAGAATGCCCACTATCTAAATTTAAAATCTCGATAATTCCACTTGTCCATCACCGTGCCTTTCTGGAGTTTTACGATGCCGGGGTTGGCGCGGACGATGGTTTTGAGGGTGATGTCGTCGGTCTGCACGAAGGGGAACTGCACGTCAAATTCGCTCTTAACGTTGTTGACAACATCCCAGTTGCTACTCGTCATGCCGATGATGGCATATTCGTTTTTCTCCGCATAGTCTTGCAACTTGTGGAGCATTTCGAGACCCTCCACCTCGCTCTTTTCGAGTTTGTGCATTACAACGAGGAGCACGGGCTTCTCATAGTTGAGCACCTGTTCGGTGTAGTCGATGCCCGAAGTATCGGTCATGGTAAAATCGTGTACCGGCGGCACGTAGCCTTGCTTGATAAGCACCGATTTAGTGTCCTGCCATACCCACGTAGAATCGTTCCACGGATAATTGTCAGAATCAAACTCCTTTACCTCGCCGGTGATGCTGTTTTTGTAAATGAGTTGCGTCTTGTACTCGTCGCGGGGAGCGTCCGGCGGATATTCCATGAGGGCGGCGATGTTGTTGCCAATTTTGTAGGGACGGAAGTCGAGAATCGGCAAGTGGCGCACCATAATGTGCTGGAATACAAGCGCAATGCAGAACGTGGCTGCGGCAATGGCAATCTCCACATTGTCGGAGAGCGGATTGTCCATGTGTTTGCGCCTTACCACCAAGAATATAGCCATCGCGAGAAGCACGATGTTCTTGGCAAAAGTAACCCAGTTGTCGAGCACGAGCGCGTCGCCAAAACAGCCGCAGTCGTGTACGGGGTTGGTGATGGCGATGTAGAGCGTCAACGGCGTAAAAACTATCTCAAACATCAGCGCGAGCCATGCCGCCCAACGCGGTTTTAGTTTGAAGATGAGCATTACGCCCGTAGTAAATTCCAATGCCGACAGGAAAAACGCCAGCGGCAGCGACCAATCGGCCATGTAAGGCATGTTGAACGCCAGGTTGAAATAGTCGGTAAACTTGTAGCACGAGCCAAGCGGGTCCACCGCCTTCACAAAGCCCGAGAACACAAACACCGCACCCAAGAGGATGCGCACCAAAAATGTTAGAAGTTTCATTTATCGCTTTATTTTTGTATTATTTTATTCATTAGCAGACAGTTTAATCAAATTGAACACCGCGTAATTGATGATGTCGTAATACCCGGCGTCTATGCCTTCCGACACGGAGGTCTTGCCGTTGTGATCCTCTATTTGCTTGATGCGGTAGAGTTTCATCAATATCAGGTCGGTGATGCTCGATATGCGCATCATGCGCCACGCCTCGCCGTAGTCGTGGTTTTTGCGGCGCATGAGGTCGAGGGCGAGATTCACGTACTTGTCGTAAAGGGTCTCTGCGGTGGCTACATCGAGGTCTGCCGTGTCAGCAAATCCTTTTTCCAATTGTATCAAGCCCATCACGGCATAGTTGATGATGCCAATAAACTCCGGCTCCGCGCCTTCATCCACCATCGCCGTGCCGTTGACTTCGAGGCTGCGCACACGCCGCGCCTTGATGTAAATCTGGTCGGTGATGGATGCGGGACGCATTATCCTCCAAGAAGTTCCGTAGTCGGCGGCCTTCTTCAAGAATAGGTTTTTGCACTTGGCTATCTGTTGTTCAAATTCCTGTTCGGTGTTCATTTTTCATTTGATTATTTCAAAGCGCAATATTATAAAAATTTTCCATAATTGGCAACAAAAACAGCCGTTAAAAATAAAAAAAAGACGGCCCGTATGTCAGACCGCCCCATGAAAAACTGAAAAAACTGTTCTAATTATTTGTATTGGAGTGCGTTGTCGTATGAGTTAATAGTTGAAAAATCAATGAGTTAATAGGAGAAAGTGGTTGTAGTGCCGTCGGCAGAAAGAGTTATTTTGATGTTGGTTGTCTTTTGGAACGACACATCCCGAAGTTCACACTCCACATCGTTGAAGTAGGTAATCGAGATGTCGTATTTGCCCGAATCCACCACCATAATCCTGATGGTCTCGCCGTTCTGAAGGGTCTCGTCGAGGAAGTTGTCGCTCCAATCGTCAGAATCAGAATCCGATATATAGAGTTCCTTGATGCCGAAGCCGGTCCTGTTTGAGATTGTAATGGGGAACTCAACGGGAGTCTTTGTTTCCACCGATTCGCCCTCCACGGGGTCGTCATTTATCGTAGTTGCGCTGGCTGCCGAAGCAATCATTGCCACCATTGCAAGCCCGAGCATGAATTTCTTGATTGTTTTCATTTTATTCTTGTTTTTTAATGATTAATGTTTTTGTTGTTTGTTTGCTATATAGATACAGAAATGCACAAAATTCCACACGAAAAAACAAACTTTTTTTCATTTTTTTTACAAAACATTAATTATCAGGAAGTTTAGGACTGTATTTTTATTGCATTTTTTTTGAGAATGGTGATTACAAGATGCATAAAAAAACGGACAGTCAGCATAAAAAACCAACCGTCCGTAATTATCTATGCAACGAAAAAAAAAATTCTTTCTTAGAACGAGAACTGTGCGCGAACCTGAATGGTGTTGTACGAATTTTCAGCGTCGCCAATTTCAGCCTTGGTGTAGGCGTAGTTGAGTTTCATATTGAAGTGCTTGCTGAAGAAGTAGTTGAGACCAATGGTGAAGTCGCTCTGATGACCGCCAGCGTGGAGGTCGAGGTAGTCGTAACGGGCGAGGAGTTCGAGGTTCTTGGCAGATGCGTTTTGGCAAAGACCGGTGGCCTTGTTGTAGTTTTGTTGCTCGCCGATGAGGAGGAACGAGGTCTGCGCCAAGAAACCGCCGAGGTGGTAGCGGTCGTCCGCAGAACGCGGCTCACACGCAGCACCCTGATAGTGCATCTCAAGGAGGAAACGCTTCTGGATGAAAATCATCTCCGCCTCGTAACGCGAATAATGCGGCGCGTTGAAACCGTCGCTGAGGGTCTTGCGGCCTTCGGTGGTGAAAGTCTCAGGCACTACGCCGCTAAAAGAACCCGCATTGGGGCTGTTGACGTAGTTGGGAGCCAAGCCGAAGTGAAGCACGGTAGTCTCGTTGATGATGGGACGGTAGATGGCCTTTGCAACGAGGTTGAGTCCCTTGTCAAACTGAGCGTTGCCGTCGTCGATATTGCCATCGGAGAAGATGCCACCGGTAAAGTTGAAGTGGTCGGTGGTCAATAAGTAAGCAACACCCATCCTACGGCTCGGACAGAGAGCGTTGTCCACCGTTGCGTCGTCGATAAACTTGTAGGCGAGTCCCAACGGTTTCATACCGTAAGGCATGAAGAAGTTGCCAAACTGGAGGTGGTGCTTGCTATTGAAGTTGTACTTGATTAATACGTCGCGGAACGAAATCGCCTTCTTGTCGAAACAGATTTCAATTTTGTAATCCCACTTGTCGAGAAATTTGCCCGCAACGCCAAGACGTGTGTCGTTTACAGCAACGCCGTTGTCTGCGTGTTCGGTGTTGCCGTGTTCCTCAAAATAAGAACCGAAGTCGAAGTTGGTACGGCCGATGAGTTTCAGAGAAAACTGGTCGTTTTCGGGAACCATCGTGATTTGCGCCTGCGACTGTGCCGCCGTCAATGCAGCAAAAGCCGTTGTAATTAGTGCTGTTTTTAATAGTTTCATTCTGTTTTTTGTTTTAATTTAACTAATATGCCGCAAAATTAACAAAGTTTATTCAATTACCGCAAAAAAAATGGCTAAAAGTGATTTTTTGCAGTTTTAACCTTCGTCGTCGCCAAAGTCTTTTTGGAGTTTGGTCTTATTGGGCAGCGACAAAAACAATACCAACCACAGCACAAACGCCACCAATATTATCCAAACTTTTGGACACAAAACCAATGTAACGCAATTGATGTTGATGCCCGCAACAAGGGCGGTGTATTGCCGCATTTTGGCTTTGCAATATGCATCTGCGGGCGTCTTGATGGCAGCGTCGTACTTCTTCACCGCCATCCTGTACGACACTTTATAATATATTAGCAACGCCAAATCTATTACCCACACCCATTGCAACACGTCGATACAAAACAGCCCGTATGTAATCAGGAATGTTATCGCAAACGCCCCCAAAATCACCATAAGGCTCTTGGTGAGAAGTTGCTTCTGTTTTTGGCATAGAATCAACAGCGGGTTTGTATCGTTGTATTCCTCGGTTGGGAGGTCGGTGTATTCGGTGTCGGGTGTCATTTGCAATTGATTTTGTAAGTTTTGCCCGGCACAACGTCAAAGGTTATCTTGCCACCGCTCACCACAGCGTTTTTGGCGTTGGTCTTGGCAGTGGAGCAACCTTGGGGCAGTTGACGGCTTATCGTAACCGGCTCGTCGAGGGCGGTGAGGGGCGTCTTGGCTTTGCAATCTACTGTTACGGTGATTTTGTTGCTTTTTTTTGTTTCACGTATTGTAAGTGCGTCGCGCTCAATGATATACTTGGAAATTTGCGCAAAAGTTGCCACCCAAAATTTTTGCGGATTTTTGGCGACGTATGCGAGGTGTTTTTCCAATTCAGACGACTTGATTGGCGAATATCCGCCGTCGTCGTCGATGCCGTGTATGAGGAAGGTACACCAGCCTTTTTGCGCCACGCCGTCGTCAACCCACTTATTGAACTCCTCGGCAGTGTTGACATCGCTCTCCGTGCCAACACCAACAGACGAAATATCAAACATATCGGCGGGCGTGTGTGGCTCAATATGCTTGCTGCAACAACGAGCCGAGATGTAATATTTGGCGGAGATTTCCTTGTGAGCCGACGCGCAATATGGATATACCAAGGTGATGCACTCCGCGCCGGTATATTGGGTGATGATGCGTTTTGACTCCTTACATTCCAGTTCAAACTCCGAGGCGGAGAGTTGCGCCATGTTTTTGTGGTTTACTGTGTGCGAGGTTACTTCGTGTCCGCTCTTGGCAACAGCCTTCAATTTTGGCCATTCGTCGGGCTTAACCCACGTGGTAACAACATTGAGCGACACCTTTACCCCGTATTTGTCAAAAAGCGGTATCGCCACCGGCAACTGGTTGGATGTCAGGTCGTCGAGGGAATATGTAACGGCACTTTCGCTGAAGCCATGCCACGGCGCAATGGTGTATTCATTAGGAATTTGCGCGACGGCTGTGGCGGCGGATAGCATTGCAGCGACGAGGAGGAATGTATGGATTTTTTTCATTGGATATAAATTATGTTATTAAAACGTAGAGACGCGCCATGGCACGTCTCTACAAGATTGATATTGATGCGAAAGATGTTGTCGATTATTCTGCCGCCGGGGTTGTTGCCGCCGGTGCTTCGGTTGCGGGTTTGTCGGTGAAGTCGAGCATCGGAATAGGTTTCAAGCCAAACCTTTCCAACTTGCCTGTGCAGTACATCACGAAGCCGATGATGCCTACAATAAGAAGAATCCACAGAACCTTCTTCCACCACGGATACTTCTTGTCGGCAAGCGGGTCGCGGCCTTTCACGAAGGGGAACTTGGCAAGTTTGGTCAACGTTGCGCCAAAGGTGATGTTTACAAAGGCGTGAGCGTTCACAGCCCAACCGTTGGCATTGAGTACGGGCGCGAGGTTGCGACGACGGAGTTTCAAGTACGCCAAAAGCATCGACGGACCCGAAATCAAGAGGATTACAGCCAACAACGCCAATATCATGCCCCACCATTTGAGTCCCAAGAAGCCTGTTACAACCGCCACTATGGCACTTCCAATGAAGCCCAACGCCATGCCGATTGCCGCAAAAATGCCGCAATACTTGGCGATGTCAAATTGCTGAGGCTGAGGCGGTGTTGCGGGTGCGCCTTCGGCTGGCGGCGCGGCAGTGGTGATTTCGGTAGTTTTTTCAGCAATGGCAGTGTTGGCCTTGCTCGTTACCTCTGACTCCTTGCTTGCGGCAAACTTCTCCACCTGTTCCTCAACGAATTTGGCAAACTTCTTATAAGGACTCCAAAACGCCTGACGGATGGAAATAGGATTGTCGATTACTTTGGTAACAGTAGCCTCGTAGTCGTTGCCAGCGCGGTCGTAGAACACACCGTTTTTGCCAACGGTAATATTGTCAACCTCGCCGTCGGTAACTACTGCCGCAATCTGCAATTTCTTGCCGAGTTTCTTGTTTTCGCAGTCGCAGTAGGCAATGAACATCGCGCTCTGAGAGGCAGAGGCGGTGTGCTTGCCCATGTCGGCAACATTGATGCAGAGGTCGCAACTACGCTGGTCGATGAAGAGCGTGCCGGCTTGGAACATCGCCTTGATGCCGGTCTTGTACTGATAATAGAAGTCGGTAAAAGTTACAAAGTTGCGCAGGAACATAAACAAGTCGCGGTACAGGTGCGCGAGTTTATTGACCTCCTGGATGCTCTCGGCATTGTCCTTCTCGGCGAGGTCTTTGTCAACGAGGGCGAGGAGTTCGTCCTTCTGGTTTTTGGCAACCACGTCGGTAAGAAACGCAAAATCAACGCCTTCCACCTTTGCGCCCTTCTTGGATGCGAGCCACTTGTCGTAAGCGTCAAATTTGGCGGCGATGGTGTTCCACTCCGCCTCGCTGATGGTGGATTTTCCGGCAAAGTCAACATCGAGAATCAACGATTTCAACGCATTAAACTTGCCTTCCCAAGCGGGGTTGATGGGTTCATTGAGAGGCAGTTGCGCCTTGGGATTGATTATGGTGAGGGGATAGGTCTCTATCTCGGCGATGGCTGCGGCGAGGTTTTTCTCGGAAATTTTAGCAAGGTTCTCCTTAGAAATTTCGAGCGCGGGCGAGGTGCTTTGATCCATTGCAACGAGTTTGCAGCGGATAAAATAGTCGGCAACCTTGTCCTTGATGGCATAATATGCGTCGCGGGCTGCGGCGGTCTTGTCGCCGTAGGGAATCAACTGCGTGTCGCTGAGCGAAAGGTTTTTCCATGCGGTAAAGTCGGCTGCCTCGGTGTAGAACTCCTCGATGAGTTCCTTGGTAACGCCGTCTGCGCCGCTGCGGTCTGTGGCCTTGCCGATGGTTGCGATGATGGTGGCAATTATCTTTTTGAGACCGTCTTCGCTGGCAGTAGCCTCGGTGATGATGCCGTCGCCGTTGTATTTGGTGTCGGCAAAGATTTTCACGCTGTCGGTAGTCTCGGCAATGGTGAGTTCCTGTTTGTCGAGTTTGAGGTTTGCGAGTATCTGGCGTGCCGAGTTGAGGAGTTTTTTGCCCTCGTCGGTGTCTTCGCGGATGGCAGAGAGAGGCAGCACGGCAGATTTTTCGGTAAGGGAGTCCATGTTTTTGAGGACTTTCTTGAGCCATTCGATAGCGGCGGTTACCTCGTTGACCTTGATGTGTCCGTCGCCGTCGGTGTCGAGCATTTTGAGAGTGTCGGGGTCTATTTCGAGACCTGTGGTGGGGCAACTAAGCACCGTCCACTGTTTTTGGTCGAGCGTCGGCAGGTGCGCGATGTCGTCGCCGGTCTCGATGCTCACGCGGGTTACACCGCCTATCTTGGTGTACTTCCACGGATAAGATGATTTTGTGTTTTCCATTTTTTAATGTTTAGTTTGATGATTACGTGTTGCAAATGTACGAAAGTTTTTTCAAAAAAATCTCACAAAAAATATAGTTTTTTTCAAAAATAATTATCAACTTTGCAGTAAGAACGCCTTGCGGCGTCAACTGCACCAAAAATTAAAAGAATTACCAAAAATTAAAAGAAGATAATTATTCTTTTAATTCTTTCAATTCTTTTAATTTACGGTAATAAAACCGCCGTAGGCGGCATCAAACCAGGATAAATGTTTAGACGGCTGCACATATTATTATTATCGCTGACATTACTCGTCGCCCTCCTGCCCCTCCGCTTGCAAGCGCAACAAGGCAATGCAGGCATTAACGGCGGGTCGGGGTTTGTTATCCCTCCAGACAACGAGGCGCGATTCCGGGCAATCGACGAGTTTCTTAAAAAACAGTCAAATCCCGACACACTTTATAAATACTCGGAAATACAACTCCAAGTGGCAAAAACCCTCGACATCCCGCGCTACATAGCCCGCGCCCTGATGAATCGAGGATTCGCCAAAGGCAGGAAGTACGATTACGAAAACGCCATTGCGTCATACGAGGAGGCTCTCGCATACGCCGAACAGGCCTGCGACCGCCTGAGCATGGCAAACTGTTACAACGAGATGGCAGTGTTGCTCACCCGCACCAACGACTACAACAAGGCGTCCGAATGTTTCAACAACGCCCTGCACATATACGTGGATATCAACGACACGCTCAAAATAACCGACGTGTACCGCAGCATGGGGCGGCAGTGCCTCAACTTCCACCTATACAAAACCGCTAAATCGTACTTCGACAACGCATTCCGCCTCGACTCCATAGCGGGCGACAAACTATCTCTGAGCCTCGACTTCTACAACGCCGGCAAATCTGACTACGGTCAGTTTCTCGACCTCGACACCCTCGAACTCCTATACTCCGGCATCCAAAACATCCAAAAATCGATGGATCTCGTCAAGCAAGTGGGCAACAAAAGGCTGTTGCAAGGGTGCTACGAACAACTTATGCTGATGTACGTGAGCATCTACACCGTTGGCGATCCCAAACTATACAAAATAGCCAGGGATTCGTCTCACCATTATTACCGCCTAACCAACGCCATCCGCATGGAACTCAACCCCACAAGCGAACACATCGTACTCGAAATCACCAACGCCAACCTCCTCACCATGGACGGCAAAAACGACGCAGCCATCAAATCGCTCAAAAAACTCGAAGAACAATTTGACAAAGCGGGCAACAAATATGCGCGTTACCGGGCGTTCCTGTACCGGTCTATGATATGGACGCTGCGCGAGGCTGGCGATTACAAAGGCGCAGTGGAATATTCAGAAAAATTTAAGGTGGCGGAGGAAAGCACCTACAACCGCGAGTTTGCCGTAAAATCCATCAAAGCCTCAGCCGAGGCAGAATACAGCGAGATAATACGCAAGCGCGAGGAGACCGACCGACAAGAGGCGCAGGTACAGAGCGACCAAATCAAAAGGCAGAGGGCTTTGACTTTGTTTTTCTCAATCTGCATCATACTCGCCCTGATATTGGTGGTGGTAATCTGGAAAAGCCTCAAACGCCGCCACCGCAACAACGAACTCCTCGCCGAGCAAAAAGCCGAAATCATGCGGAAAAACAACGAGTTGCAGGAGCAAAACCACAGGATAGAATCGCAGCGCGACGAGATTCTCGCTCAGCGCGACGAGATAGACGCACAAAAGACGCAGTTGTCGGAGGCCAATTCGCGCATCACAGCGTCCATCCGTTACGCGCAACGCATACAGACCGCCTCCGTACCGTCATCAGACATGATGCAGAAGATTTTTGGCGACTGCATGGTCTATTGGAAACCATTGAACATCGTTTCGGGCGACTTCTTTTGGGCGACGCAGACGGGTGGTTACAGGCTGTTGACCGCCGCCGACTGCACAGGACACGGAGTGCCGGGCGCGTTTATGAGTATGCTCGGAGTAAGCACCCTCAACGACATCGCCGCCCAGAAGGACATCGAAGGCGCGGAGATTACAGCCGCTTCTTTCCTCGAAGAACTCCGCAGCAAAATCATCACCGCCCTGCGCCAATCGGGACCCGAACGCGAGACCCAGGACGGCATCGACATGGCTTTTTGCATCATCGACACCTACAAAATGGAACTCCAATTTGCCGGTGCCAACCGTCCGCTGTGGCTTGTACGCAGCGGCGTTCTTACCGAATACAAGCCCGACAAAATGCCCGTAGGCTACCACGCCAAAAAAGACGTACCATTCTCCAACACCATAATCCCCATACAGAAAGGCGACACGATATACATGGCGTCCGACGGCATCGCCGACCAGTTTGGCGGCGGCGAAGGCAAACCCAAATTTGGCGCACAACGCCTCCGCAACCTCTTGGAATCCATCGCCGACAAGCCATTCAGCGAGCAACAATCCATCCTGGAAAACACGATGTACGATTGGCGGCACCGCCCAGACGGCAATCAGGAGCCGCAGATCGACGACCAAATACTCGTGGGGGTGAGGATATAGAATTTTAGTTTCCCTAAATATTGTTAATACCTTACTAAATATTGCAAACACACTTATTACCGTATTGTTTTTTGCGTTAATTTTGCATACCAACAAAAAAAACAACACAAAAAACTGATAAAAAAATGAAAAAACTTATGCTTTTGTTGCTTGTGTCTGCCATCCTTACAGGCGTGGCTTCGGCGCAAGGCTACGAAATTACAGTGAAAATCAAACACATACCAAACGACACGGTGATTCTCGGACACCATTTTAACGAGCGTCTGATACCCGACGACACCGTGGTACTCGACAACAAGTGCGAGGGCGTGTTCCGTGGCAAAGAGAAGTTGCCGGGCGGAATGTATTTCATTTTCCTGCCGAGCCGCAATTACTTCGACTTCCTCATCGACGGCCCGCAGAAGTTCACCATCGAGAACGACACCACCGACTTCCTCAAAAACATGAAGATCACAGGCAGTCTCGAAAACCAAATCTTCCACGACTACCAAGTAATGCTCGGCGAAGCATCCAAGGAATACCGCACACTCAACGAATCCTTTGAGAAAGTGAAGGGCGACTCCGTAAAGGAAGCACCCATCCGCGAAAAGATGAAGGCTGTGGGTCAGCGAGTTGAACAGGCATACAAGGATCAAATCACCAAGTATCCCAAACAATTCTTCTCGG
>CAMJWL010000078.1 GCA_946409405.1 uncultured Bacteroidales bacterium | reverse complement strand
AGAAAAACTTAATTTTGAACCACCTGTAAAGGCGTTTCAAAATGTTATTAAAAAATTGCACTTGTGAGTTGAATCTGCGAAAATGCAACTCCAACATTTTTTTTGCGAATTATCATAAAACTTTTATCTTTGCGGATTGATTGTAACTGTAAAAAACAACGCCCCAAAACGTGAGCATCAGGTATTACCATCATAAGGACATCGATTTCGACAAGTGGGAGTTTTGCGTGAGTAACTCGCTGAACGCCTGCGTGTATGGTCATGTGTGGTATCTCAACAATGTCTCGTTGACTTGGGACGGTATCGTGATGGACGATTACAGGGCGGTGATGCCTGTGTTTCGCGACGCCGACAGGATGTACCTGCCTTACGGGATGCTGTGGACGGGCATCTATTGCAAAGATGTTCTCACGCCTTGGGATTGCCAAAAGTTCATAGATTTTATCGACAACAAGTTTAAGAATGTAAACATTGCCTTCGATAAGTATTTCTTTGGCAATGTGAATGTTGGCGGTCGTCTGTTAAAGGAAAGCGTCTATCAACTTGACACCTTCAAGGGCATCTCAAATGTAGATGTGCAGGATTTGGTGGGCGTGGTCAATTACAACCGTTATACATGCCGCGACCACATCGCAAACACCGTTAAAGCGGTGATATACAGCAATTTCTTGGATATAGACAAGTCGTTGTCGTTTAAGACATCAATGATGCTCAAAAACCTTGCAAACCGAAGCGTGGTCAATAAGTTTGGCGTATATACCGAACTCTTGGAACGCGGCGTGTCTATACGCGGGTTGGCGTTGGCGGTATATTGCGACAGTTATATCTTCATGCCGTTTTTTGGGGCAGCCAACATGCAGACCGACACGGCGTTTGGACGGATATTGTTGCTGAGCCACATTGTAAACAAGTATTTTGCCCACAAGCCGGGCATCCTTGTGCTCGACCAACGCAAATGCGGCATCCCTTCCCAGGCTCTCGAAAAGATGGGCTTCCGCCGTTACAATTATTACCGCTACAAAGTGGATATGATTACAAAATTCACCAATCTCTTTAAGACTAACAACAGACAAACACAATTCAGCGAATGAAAATAGTATCATACAACCTCAATGGAATCCGCGCCGCAGTTACCAAAGGCCTTTACAACTGGCTCAAACAGGAACAGCCCGACATCCTCTGCATCCAGGAGACCAAGGCGCAGCCCGAACAGATAGACGAAGTGGAGTTTAAACGTCTCGGCTACAAGTGCTATTGGTTTTCGGCGCAGAAAAAGGGTTATTCTGGCACGGGCATCGTTACCAAGATAGAACCCAAGCACGTGGAATACGGCATGGGCATAGAGAAATACGACGACGAGGGCCGCGTAATCCGCGCCGACTTCGACGGCTATTCCGTTATCTCCGTGTATCATCCGTCGGGTACGAGCGGCGACGAGCGTCAGGCGTTCAAGATGCAGTGGCTCGAAGACTTCACGGCATACGTGGAGAAGTTGCGCAAGGATTTCCCCAAGTTGATTATCAATGGCGACTTCAACATCTGCCGCCTTTGGATAGACATCAACCATCCCGAAAAGCACGAAGAAATGTCGGGATTCTTGCCCGAAGAGCGCGAATGGTTTCAACGTTTTGTGGATTTGGGCTACGTGGACAGTTTCCGCGAGTTTTGCGACGAGCCAAACCAATATTCGTGGTGGTCGTTCCGTGGAGGCAGTTATCAGAAAAACCTCGGCTGGCGTATCGACTACAACATGGTAACTTACAACCTCAAAGACCAACTCCGCTCCGCCTTCATCCGCCCCGAACTAAGGTTCAGCGACCATTGTCCGGTAGGAATAGTAATTTTCGATTAATTGACAATGGAAGGAACAGTAATTAAATCCACTGGCAGCAATTATCTCGTTCGTCAGGCCGACGGCACGATTATCACTTGCAAGATGCGCGGCAAACTGCGTCTCGACGGCAACAAAAGCACCAATCCCGTTGCCGTGGGCGACATTGTGGATATTGACATTGAGGGCGATGGCTCCGTGGGCGCAATCAAAACCATACACACCCGCCGCAACTGCATCGTCCGCCGCGCCACCAATCTCAGCCGTCAGTCGCAGGTGATAGCCGCCAACATAGATCAATGCCTTATTGTAACTACCATCATCCTGCCCGAAACGCCCATAGAGTTTATCGACAGGTTTTTGGTGTCGGCGGAGGCGTACAAAGTGCCGCCGGTGCTGGTGTTCAATAAGTGCGACTATTACGACGAGCCGCCTATTCAGGAGGAGTTGCAACACCGCATCAATCTATACACAAAAATTGGTTACCGTTGTCTCTGCACGTCGTCCGTAACAGGCGAGGGCATCGACGAACTGCGCGACCTTCTCCGCGACAAGACAACTTTACTTTCTGGTCGCTCCGGCACGGGCAAGTCCACGCTCGTAAACACCGTGAATCCCGGTCTCAATCTCAGGACGGGCGAGATTTCGATGTCGAGCCTCGACGGCAAACACACCACAACATTTGCGGAGATGTTTCCGCTGGATTTTGGCGGCTATGTGGTTGATACGCCGGGCATTAGGAGTTTTGGTACGAGCGGTCTGTCCAACGAGGATGTTGCCCACAATTTCCCGGAGTTTTTCAGCAGGCTGAGCGAGTGCCGCTATTATAATTGCACCCACACCAACGAACCTGGCTGCGCAGTGAAGGCGGCTGTCGAAAGCGGCGAGATAGAGCCGTCGCGGTACGAGAGTTACATCTCGATATGCTTCGGCGGGGACGGGAAGTATCGAGAGGGTAGGAGAGGATAAGGGCGAGAAGATTGGCATTACATTCAATCGCCCTCGTATATCACTTTCAGTCTGCGGACGTAGAACGTCTGTGGAAGGTCGCCGGGCTTGAAGATTACGCAAGTGGGTTGTGGTCCGCCGATGGGGGCATCAAAATGGAGTTCCTTGGTTTCCCATTCAGTACCAAATGCCAATGTGGTGCGCAAGGGTTCTTCGTCCCAACTCCAACGAAATTCTACTTCAAATTCACCAGGCTCTTCGCCTTTGATGTTAACAACAAGGTAATACTTCTTATCTTTTTTTGTGGGAATACCGTCGGCAACAAAATACTGATACCAATGCACACTGCCGTCATCTTCGTAGGTAGGTGCGCTTACAAGGCCTTCTGTAGCACTAAATGCAGGTATATAATTCTCCATAACATAATAATTGAAGTATTCGAATTGGGTATAGTCTTGGGTTAATATTGTGGTACCGGCATCAATTTCTACATCCTCGGTCGGCATAACGTACACCAATCTAACGGCCGCTCCAAGGTAATGGTCGGGTGTATGGGTTAAATATATACTGCCCCCTTCGGCTGAGTAGAATATAACAAACAAATACGGTTCATAGTTGATGGTCCAATATAAGCCTTCTTCTGCCGTGCAGTCCACAGATGAACCAGAACGATACCCCACAAAAGGGATAAATACCGCGCCGGCGTTTTCCATTTTAGACCATTCGTCAATAGAATATACGTTAATAACATTATCTTCATTGTGAAGTGGTACAAAATCGGGAAGTCCATCAGGCATCGTCCAATAATCGGGCAACAAAACGAGCCCCTTGGTATCTGCAATTTTTGACACTCCATGTTTTTCCCTTGCATTGGGACGTTCGTATAATAAATAATCCCAATTTTCACAAGAAAGAATCGACCATTGTGAGCCGAGTGCGCATGTGCCAATAAGGTTGCCATTTGCGTCAACACTCATATCATAATCAACAATCTCTTCGGATGTATTCTTTGGGTTGCCACCCTCTATCCATGTTCCCCATCCGTGCAGGTCGGTCCAATCGTTTGCGCCTGACCATAAGGAATAGTTGTCTCCAACGCTTTGTTCTATTTTGAAACACCTGTCGTATTGATGTTGTGCCAGACGCCATGCACCATCAAATGGGCGGTACTGCAAATTGCCCTTGCTGAAAAACACATGCTTGTCTTCTGCAACCGAAAACAACCCCGGCACACAGCCTTCCGGGACGGCGACATCCGCATTGATTGTGTAAACAAACTTGCTATCCGCGTCCAATTTTTGCGAAATGTTAAGAAATTCGTTCTCAATTTGTGTCCCAAAAGGAAGGGCAAGTATTGTGTTGTAGTTAACAGACTTGATGCAACGCGATCTGCCACAGGTCATCGTCATGTTTGCACCATTAACAGGTATGTCAAACTGTGCAAACACAGTGTTTTGCATAATGTTGATGGAGGCGTTGCTTGAAGTATATGTGTAGTTTTTGCAAGCCCAATAACTATAAACATCCAATTCCTTCTTCAAAGAAGACACTTCCTTGACGTTAAAAAAAGGTTTGCCACAGTTGTAAAGGGTATCGATGGCGGTGTTTCGCAATGCGGCGGTGAGCGTAGAGGAGCCTGATTGCAGCGTCTCCCCAACCCTAACTTTTAGTTCGCCGGAAAACGTGGCTCGCGTCTTGCCAATATAATCGTCTGATGTGAGGGTTGCAGGTTCGAGAAGTATTTTTGGATTGGAGATTTCGATGACATCTCCAACTGCAAAGGTGGTTTTGAATGTTATGCTGTCGATGATGTCTGTCATAGGAGATATACCTACGGAGATGGTGTAAGGCACGATGTCGTATCCCAAATCTACTTCACGGATTATTGTGTTGCCGTCGTCCTTGCGGCAAGAGGTGGCAAGTAGCGTTACCGCCAAGAGTGTGTATAATATATTAAGGTATGTTTTCATAATGCTGGTATTTTTTTATTATTCCGTATAAAGTTTGTGAAGGTCGTCGGTGTGGTAGATGTAGAGGTTGCCAAACCAATATTTGTATCCTCCTTCTTTGTACTCATCCATGAATTCTTCTGCGTAGTCTTCATCTTCGTAATAATTCCATCTTACGGCATATACATCGTATTCGCCATACCTGTCGGGCGCAACTACGTATGGTATCATTAAACAGTCGTCGTATTTCATAAGGATGGTATCATTAGAATTGCCGTACTTAGGGGAACCAGTGCTGTTGTCATAAAGATAGATAGCACCATTGCCGTCCTTTTTGTTGATGCCCGTTACGATGAACGTGTTGTCGTGCCCTACACTGCAATCTAAAAAAAACATGGTTTTGATTTCTATCTTGAAGATTTGGTTGCCAAGTACATCCATTTTCGTAATGCGATACTGGTCGTCAAACACGTCATCTTCTTCTTTTCCCAAATGCGAAATAGCGTAGATGTAACCATCAAAATACTTGATGTCGCTAATACTATCTAATTTGCCAGAACCGACAAAACTGCCGTCTGGATTGAATATGCGGTATTCCTTATCATCACAAAAAAAGAATTTATCTTCTACCACAAAGGCGCCATTGCACTCAAAATCATCGTCAATACCCTCCATATTGTACACAAAACCTGTATTCTCTCCTTTGTTGTCATAGACATCCATACTCCCAGAATTATTAGAAATGACAAATCCACCATTGTCAAGCGGCAAACAGGGCAAATAAGTGCGTGTCTCAAAATTCCTGGCATATACAATCTTGCCATTATTGTCAATTTTGCAAACAAAGCAGTTCCAAGAATCTGGACAATATATAAACAATTCATTGGAGGAAGTGGGCTTGATAGACAGAGAGTTTTCATAGGGTATATACATTTTGCACGCATCAGAAAGCATCACTTCGCCGTTGCGTTTTACTATAGCCGCTACATAAACAGAATCCTTATCCAAAAGTGTCGCCACAGAGCCGTCGGGCATTGCTACCATACCTCTTCGTGCTTCTATTTCTATATCTGTAGCTATTACCAGTTCGTGGTGCTTATCGGGGCAGACCGCAGTATCGTCGCAGGCAAAGATTGTTGCCGCTGCTATTAGTGTTGCTAATGTTATAATTAATGTTTTCATTTCGTTGGTGTGTTTAGATGTGTCCGTAATGATATTTCGCTATCGACTTGTATTGCATGTTTACCTTGATGCCTACCATTATCTTGTATTCTGCCATGCGGTAGATGTCGGGGATATATAGTTTCTGGTAGAGAAGATGATAGTTGCTGTATTTTTTGCCCGGGTCGTTGTATGGCAACAAGTCCATAGACAAGCCAAGGTCGGCGAAGTATGTGATGCTCCGTCGATTGAGGTTTAGTCTGAAGCCGCCAAAGATGGCGTAGTTGAGGCGGTTTTTTGTATCGAGGTCGGTGCGGTAGTCGGGTTCGATGGTGTTTGCTAAACTGGTTTTTGTGTAGGCGTTGTACTGGGAGCGGACGAGGTATTTGAGTTGTGCGCCGAAGTATGCCGACGGCACAAAAATCTCTTTGCCAAAATACCATCCAGCTTCCACAAGCAGCGGCAGCGAGATGATTTGGCTCTTCTCGTTATAGAGGAATGAGGCTACTTTGGTACGTTGCATTTTGCGTTCCACGGTGTATGCCGTATATGCGGGCGCAATAGACACGGAGAATATTTTAAAAGGACGGTACTCAAATCCCAACTGCATGGAGATACCTTGGATGTGGTATTTGGGGTAGCAAGTGTCGATGATGGAGCGCAGAGTGTCCCAAAGCGGTTTCGCCATCGTAACGCCCGCCGCAATCCATACTGAAAACTTTGGCTTGGTGTAGTAGTTGCGCAGAATATCTTGGAACGGCACGGGGTCGTCGGGCGTGGCGGTGTAAAACGGGTCTTTCTGCAAGTATAGCCGCGACACGCTGTCTGCCTCGCGGTGGTATGCAAGGTCTTTGTAGGCGGCGGAGGTGTATTTGAGGCGGACGAGGTTTTGCTGCGTGGTGAGGTGGTAAGTGTCGTGCATTTGGTGCGAGAGTGTGAGCGCCTCGAGGTATTTGCCAGCGGAATACAGGCTCTGTAATGTGCGCAGACGGTCGGCGGTGGTGTCGGCGGCGTTGCGGTTGGCGGCGTGGTTGGCGGCGTCGAGGTTGGCATCGTCGGAGGCGGCATTGGGGAATAGCGGACGGCCTTGCAGGGTATCGCTCTGCGCGTGGGCGGCAAGGGGCGCGAGGGCGAGGGCGAGGAGTGCAAGGAGGGTGGGGAGGAGAAGGAGGTGTATGTGGGGCTTTCGTTTCATGGGCTTGTTTTTTGTGGGGGCGGAAATGAAAATTCCGCTTAATTAACTGAACTTTTTATTTGATGCGGTAGCCGCCGATGAGGATGTCGTCCATCTGGTGGTAGTTGCCTTTCCATTCGTCGAGGGCGGCGTTGAGGAGTTGGGCTTGTTCGGAGGCTGATTTTGTTTTTGTGTTGATGTCGGTGATGAGTTCGCGCATGCGCTTGGATGTGTATTTTTTGCCGGTGTCGCTAAACTGGTCGGCAAAACCGTCGGAAAACATATAAATGTAGTCGCCGTGCTGGACGTCAATGTCGGTGTTTTCAAAAGGTTTCATCTTTGGGTGGATTCCAATGGGGTTTTTTATTGCTTTGTATTCTGTGAGTTGGGAGCCGCGCACGTGGTACACGCCGTTGTTTGCGCCCGAAAACTGCATCTTCATCGTGGATAGGTCGAGGATGCAGAGTGCCATGTCCATGCCGTCTTTTTGCTCGGTAATGTTGGCACGCTGATTGAGCGTGGTGATTACTTTTTGACGCATATCTTCGAGAATTTGGGCGGGGCTGGTATCGGGGGTGAAGTTGACGCAAATTTCGTTGAGAAAGGCGACTCCAAGCATACTCATAAATGCGCCTGGTACGCCATGTCCCGTGCAGTCGGCAACGGTGAATATTACGGTGTTACCGATGCGACGCATCCAATAATAGTCGCCGGATACGATGTCGCGTGGTCGCCAGAATAGAAACACGTCTTCGAAGGATTCTTTTAAGATTTCTTCTGACGGGAGTACGGCATTTTGGATTAGTTTGGCGTAGCGGATGGAGGATGTAACTTCCTTGTGCTGAGCCTCTATTTCGTTTTTGAGTGTCTGAATGTGCTGACGCTCCTTCTCTATGCTTACGCTCATGTCCCATAGTTGACGGTTGCGGTCGGTGAGTTCCGCTTGCTGGACTTCGAGTTTTTTCTGCTCAGCGGCAAGACGTTCTATGTCAATAATTTGAGCGACGTTGCTTGTAGAGTTAGTTGCAGACGATTTAGGTGCGGCGATGCTTTTTTTGAGTTCGTCGTAGAGAGTGCGGAGGCGTATGTTGTCGCTCTCGGCTTCTCGCAGGAGCGCGGTGTAGCGGGTGTCTAAGCGGCGGGCGGTTCTGAGGGCAAATCTTTTGCGGGATAGGATGCCTACCGCTATTATCACAGCCATTAGAGAGACGAGGGCGATGAGTATTATTTCGAGTAGTGTCATGATGCTGTTGTTATTTTTTTGAAAATTCTCGACCTAAATAATGATTCCATTCAGAATCGGACAATGGCGACAGGTTCATCGACGCGAGTGCGTCGGCGTATGTGCCAGGGTCGGTGTCCCAAAGGCGCAGTTTGTTGTCGTCGGTGAGGGCAAAGAGAACACCTTTGTTGTTGAATCCCATGCACTTGACCTTGTGGTTGTCGAGGCTGTGCTCCTCGATTACGAGCGGTTTTTCGTTGACATCGTTGGTGTTGATAAGCGAAATGCGCTTGTCGGCAGAGGATAATGCAAGGATTCCGGTGTTTGGGTCGTAGATGAGGTTTTCGAGTTTTGAGTGTCCGCCTACTATACGATTGGCCTTTTGGTCGTTGTCGAGTTTAACAAACTGCATGGTGCCGTCGCTGTAACATACGGCGAGAAGTTTTTTAGCAGGGATTGCCGCCATCTTAAATGTCATCTGTCGCGAATTGGGTGTGAGAACGTTGGTTATAGAGTTGGTCTTAAAGTTCCACTTCAAGAGATTGCCGTCGAGGCATAGTACGTAGATGTTGGCATCGTCGTGGAAATAGAGATCCGTTACCTTGCTTGTGAAAATGGTCTCAGCCAAAGGTGCGGCGTTGGCGTTTGTAATGTCTGTGGGCATCACTATTACCCTGCCGTTGATGTATGCAATGGCGCATCTATCGCCGTCTGGCGATGATGAGGCGGCGTATATGTAGTCGTCGGCGCCTGGAATTTGCGCCTGAGTGTTTGTGGCGATGTCTGTGAGGTAAGAGCGACGGTCTTTGGAGGACGACGCTACAAGGGTCGGCGTAATGAATACTGCCGATTCTATGGGAGTTTTGTTGTCTGCGCTGCCCAATGGGGTGGGGGAGGACATAGGTTCCGCGCCGCCGCTTGGTGTAATGCGGAGTTTGGTGATCAACCCATCTTCTGATATGGCTACAATATGCCCGGCGGGGTCTATGGCGAAAGATTTGACGGGGCTGTCTTGTATGTCGATGGGCGAGATTATGTTGTTTTGCTCCATCGCAAAGAGCATAGCGTCGTAGAGGTCGGCGTTTTTCTTGTTGTCGCCGCCGCCTTTGTGGTTCATGTCGCAAGCGGTCTTTGCAAGGCGGAGGTTGAGGGTCTTGTCTTCGTACTGGTTTTTCGCCTTCATTGAGAGGGCGTTGCAGAGAGCCACGTAATAAAGGCGGGCGGCGTTGTCGTTGGCTTCGAGGGCTTTGCGGCGTTGGAGGTCGGCGGAGTCGCGCTGCTGCTGGGCGAGCAGGTAATTATCTTCGGCGTTTTTGCGGGCGAGGTCTGCTTCGCGCCTCGCTTGCTCCGCTTGCTGGCGGGCGCGATCCGATTCCAATTTTGCGGCGATAGCCTGGTTGTACATCAGGCGGGCGGAGTCGCGCTGCTGGTTGGCGATTGTGTTGGCGGCTTCGGCGCGGTGTTGCTGCTGCGTCGCTATGTCGTTGAGTTGTTCGGCGATGGTCTTCTGCACGATTGCGGCGTTCTTCTGTTTTTCGGCGTCTTTGCGGGCGAGGTCTGCATTGCGTTTTTCGCTCATCGCCCACAATGAGAACATCAACAGACCTGCGATAAAAATCAACAGGGCTACGATTGTGGCGGCAATCTTGCGGCGGCGCGACTGTTCGGCGGCGAGGATTGCGGCGTTGCTCTGCTGCATGAAGTCGTTGCACTTCTCCATGCGGCTTGCGGCGGCGTTGAGTTTTTCACGCACGGGTCGCTGCGAATTGTCGTGTTTGAGTAGCCAATACTGGTTTGGTCGGCAACGGTCGTACCACTGCTTGAAGATTGCGTAGTTGCCGGTGGAGAGAAGAAACTCCGGGCTGCGGTTGTTGTCTATCCAACGCTGCATCTGCGAACTGAAATCGTTGTATTCGTTGAGGTTTTCGAGTTCCTCATGATCCCAATGCGAGAGTAGCCGCCAATTACGGATGAGAGCCTCGTGTGTAACGTCGAGTATGGTGTCGCCGCTGAGGTACTGCGTCTCGATGTTGTCGTGCATGGCAAAAGGGCGCAGGAGCGTGTTGTTTTCGTCGCGGAAGATGTTGAGTACGCCGCAGACGGTGGCCTCTGTGATGTTTGGTTTGTTGATAATGCCGGTAATCTCGTGGAGTGTGGCGCGGTTGCGCACTTGGCGGTTGTTGTCTATCTTGGTGAGAGTCTTGAAGGCGGTCTCTACAATCTGCTTGCTCTCGTCGGGTGTGATGCTCTTCTCCGCCCAGTTGGCATTGTGCATGAAGTAGTCGTATGCCGACTCGAATAGCGTGCCGGCGTGTGCGTTAAGCACGTTGTTGAGGTCGGGCTTGTCGAAGTATTTTTTCTGATAATATGGCACGGTGGCAAACCAACGGTCAAACTCCTTGCGCTCGCTATTGTCGAGCATGTCTTTGTGTATGCCGGCTATTTTGGCAAGGTGCAGGAGGTCAAGAGTTTTGGAGCCATTGTCGGCGGTTTTCCAAAGCAGGTTCAAGGCGTGCTGCAACACTGGGAGTTGGTCAAAGCCGGAGTTCAGATTGTTGATTAACACCTCTGTAAGGCGCGTGGAGACGCTGCCGCCTGCAAGAAGTGCTGGTTGCTCTATTACCTGGCGGATTTCTGTGCGTTTGAGTTGCGGCACAAAAAACTGGCTGTACGCTATAAATTCGGGCAAATCCTTGAACACGGTGCATTGCGAGATATAGTCGCTTCGCATCGTAAATATCACATATATAGGCAGATTCTCGGTTATCGACAGGCGGACGGTCTCGAGAAGGATGTTGACGCAGGTGTAGGCGTCGATGCTCGGCGTACCGTCGTGGAAGTTTTCGTTCATGGTAAACACTTCCTCAAACTGGTCGGCGATGATGAGGAGGTTTTTGCCACGGTTTTTAGCGTCGGAGCCGTTCTTGATGTAAAATTCGGACTCCTTGTATATATTGACGAGAGCCGAAAAACCCCGGCGCATTTTGTTGAGCGTGTCGTGGTAGGAAAATTGCAACTCGTCGGCGGCACTGCGGGCAAGGCTTGCGAGTGGGTTGCGCTGCGGCTTGAAGTCGAATACGAGCCAACTATTGAACTCCGCCTTTGAGAATCCCGCCCTGATGTACGGCACAACGCCCGCATAGACCATCGACGACTTGCCGTCGCCCGACGCACCCGTGATGAACGCCATCTTGTTTTGTTCCAACAATTTGACTATCTGACGGATATGCAAATCGCGCCCTTTGAAGAATATTGATTCCTCTTCGGTAAATGGCCTAAGACCCGGATATGGACAGATGCCGTTTTTCATTTTTGTAACTGCTTGTCTAAGAATACTTTGATGTCGAGGGGGATGCGGAGTTGGTCGTCCACGTTACATTCCATAAAATCTTTTAACACGGCGAGGTCGTCCTGTGTGGCGTGGTCGCTGTTGCCAAAAACGGCGAGGGGTGTCTGGCTGCTGCTGCCGCCGGTGTCCTTCCATATCTGTCTTGCAAACGACACCGCCCAATCGCCCGCGTAGTTGAAATAAACAATGCCGACCTTGCTGTCTGCCAACTGCTCGGATATGAAAGCGTTGTAATCCACGTCGCTCGACATGCTGATGCCGAGTTTCTGCACGCCGAGGAAGTCGCGCAGCATATTGCAGATGCCAGACGCGGTGTCGTTGTCGAGTTCGTTGTAGAGGAAGAATATGTCGGTAGGCACGTGTCGGCGGTTTTCGCTCTGCTTGACGTTCATAATGTTGCGGATGTCCTCCACGAAGATAATGGACGACGGCTTGTCGGAATACACGGTGTTTTCCACGATGTCGCGGCGTATGTTGTTGATGTATGATTTTCGGGCGGCGGTATCGGCGTAAGGACACCATACAAACATCTTAAACTGCTCGCTGCACAATTTTCTGGCGATGCGGAATTGCTCGCCCGCCGGGGAGTTGTAACCGATGGCACCGAGCGTATAAATATCTTCGTCGCCGAGTATATGAACGCTGCAATCGGCGGCCTGTATGGCGGCTTTTGCTTGGGCAGACGGCAACGACTTCCCGTCTGCAATGCCAATGCCTGCATTGACGAGCACTTCCGCAAGTTCTTGCCTGATGTCCTTCATATCGTCTGATACGGCGGCGAGGAATATGGTGAACTTCCTGTTATATAGGTTGATGAACATCGTGGTTTTAGATGATATGTTGAAAAACTGCACAAATATAAACAATAATTGTGCAAAAATGAAAAAAAATGCAAATTACTGATAATTTTTTCTTTTTAGAAAAGTGAGCCAAATCGATGGGCATTTGAATAATTATCATTACCTTTGCGCCCGAAAAAACAACAAGAAAAAACAATGACGAATAATCAAGATATAAAGAAAATTTTTTCGGTGTACGGCGCAGCATTTTTGGTAATGTTTGTGGTCGAAGTGGTGTTGATATGTGTATATCCTAAGTTGGAACTGCACTTGTTGTTGAATTCGTACCATACAGATATCCAAGACACGTTCTACAAGTACTATTCTGTATTGGCAGAATGGCCGCTGTATATTTTGGGTCTGCTGCCTCTGTGCTGGAAAAAATACAGAATCACAATTTTCTATGCCGTCAGCGAAATAGTTGCCGGTACAATATCGCTGATATTAAAAAGCAATATCACCAGCCATCGCCCCCTGTGGTCGTTTGACATCGAAAAACTGCCACTGGTGGAGGGCGTCAACATGCACCACAGCAACTCGTTCCCCTCGGGACACGCATCTACATTCTTTGTATTCTTTACCTGCCTTGCCCTTATCTTTGCGTGGTGGTATCAGCAAAGGGCGTCGCAGATGGACAAGAGAAAAAAAATCCTGATGTATCTGGCAATGTTTGCGCTGTTTTTGCTTGCCGCATTAGGAGCATTCTCGCGGGTATATCTTTCGCAACATTTCCTGATGGATATATGCGTAGGCAGTCTTATCGGCTTTGTGGTGCCGTGCCTGTTTTTTTACTTTGGTAAGAACTTAATTTTGAAAACACAAAATGAATAAAATAATTGATTATTTGCGCAAGCCAATTACGCTTTTCCGTTTTTCGCTTGTAGTGAGCATTGCAACGCTGGTGCTGTACAACATTCCGTTCTTCAACTACGTAGCGCACAACAACAATGAGTCGTTAGGCGGACAGATATTGCTGCTGACGTCGCTTGGGGTGTTGATGGTGGCACTCGACTTTACGGTAACTTATCTGATGGTTTATTTGATGAGAATTGTGGGGCGAATACTGCTCGCGATATTAGCAATCATTAATGCCACCGCCGTGTATTTCATCTTCACATACAGCGTTATGATAGACGCTACCACAATAGAGAACGTGTTCAACACCAGGTATTCGGAAGCGTCTGGGTTCATCAGTTGGACGCTGTTGCTTTTTGTATTGGTATTTGGCGTTCTGCCCGCCTTGTATTGCATACTGCGTCCAGTAGTGATAGGAACGGCAAAGAAAATGGGCATCTACTGTGGATGTTCGTTGGCAGTGGTACTTTTAGCATTATTGGCCAACATACATCAGACGTTGTGGATTAGTCAGCACGACACCGAGTTAGGCGCGTTGCTTCAGCCATGGTCATATACGGTGAACACTTGCCGCGTGATAAGCAGGCACAACGACGAACAAGCCGAGGAGATCAAACTACCCGACGGCACAATTGCCGACGACGACAAGGCGGTTGTGGTGCTTGTAATCGGCGAGTCGGCACGCAAAGCAAATTTCCAACTCT
Organism: uncultured Bacteroidales bacterium; assembly: GCA_946409405.1. Lineage (GTDB taxonomy): Bacteria > Bacteroidota > Bacteroidia > Bacteroidales > UBA3824 > UBA3824. Next base: position 1,166 of record CAMJWL010000078.1, on the reverse strand, counting down.
ACGGTTACGAGCGAGAAACCAATCCTCTGCTTTCTAAACAGGAAAGTCTGAAAGTGTATCAGGCAAATTCGTGCGCCACATACACCACTGCCGGAGTTAAAGCCATTCTTGAACCCCAGGACAGCGGCGACCTCTATGAAATACTGCCCAACTACGCTTTTAGAACAGGCGTTGATGTGGTATGGCGCACATCCAACTGGGGCGAGCCGCCTGTTCATATCGACGAATATCTCACCGACAACGATCTTGCCGACATTTATCCCGACGAAGACAAAGCCTACGACGGCATTCTCTTCAAAGGCATCCGCGAACGCATAGATTCAAGCAAGAGCAACAAGGTATTGATTATACTGCACACCAGCACCAGTCACGGGCCAAAGTATTCCGACAAATATCCTAAGGAGTTTGAGAAGTTTGCGCCCGTTGCAACCAATGTGGAAGAGGGCGAAAAAAATCTCGACCTGCTGATTAATGCTTACGACAACACCATTAGATATACCGACTTCTTGGTGGACTCGCTTATCAACACATTGCGTTCTATGACCGAGTGGAAAAGTGCAATGATTTTTATCTCTGACCACGGCGAGTCGCTTGGCGAGAACAAGATGTTTATGCATGGCATGCCGATGAAACTTGCTCCAAAAGTTCAGTATGAAATACCGTTCTTTGTGTGGATTTCTGAGAATTTCAGAGAATACAAAAACGTTTCAAGCGAGGAAACCGCCCTCGAAGGCGAACTTCCGGCAGTTTTAGAGCAACATTACATCTTCCATTCGGTGCTCAATCTACTGTCGATACAATCGCCGGCATACAACAAAGAGTACGACATTTTTCAATAAAAGCACGGGTTTAACAACGAATTAAACGAATAAAACTAATTAGTTTAGTTTCATTCGTTTAATTCGACGTTAAATGAAATTACCGTGGCAATTGATATAGAATGATTGTCTCCTCTTTCTTTTTCTTTTATCTCGTCTTTTTTTAAAAAAATACATACAAATAATCCTTGTGATACCGTAAATTTAGCAAATTTTTCCAAACATTTGATTCTTCTTGGTAAAAATTTCCACTCACAATACCTTTGCAGTGTAAATAATCAAAACAGACATCAAATGGCAAACAGAATTAATTTGAATATGACCACCGTTGAAAACCGCGAGTTGCGC
>CAMJWL010000077.1 GCA_946409405.1 uncultured Bacteroidales bacterium | reverse complement strand
CGAGGGGGAACGGTGCGCCACAGTCGGGACAGGTTTTGAGGTTGTGCTGCTCCACGGCTGTGCGGGCGTTTTCGGCTTGGATTTGTTGCGCGGCGTCGCCCGTGATGTATGGTGGCGGCGTGGTGGTCTGTTTGGGCTGAGGCTCGGTGTTGTCGAGTTTTTCGCCGCAAAACAGGCACACGTCCGACACCAACGGTATCTGTGCGCCGCAGTGCGGGCAGCGTTTGAGTTGCTCCTTGGAATAGGTTTTGAGCCGCTCACGGTAAGCGTCGTCAAGGAAGGCGTTGATTTCCTGTATGTTGGTGCCTTCCTTCAATGCCGCCTCCACGATTACCTGCCGCTCCTTGTAGGTGAGTACGCGGTCGCGGAGGGCGAGGTCGGTGAGGTTCTTTATGTTGGTTGATATTGCCATGTTATTATTTTTATTGTTTTTGTCGCTCCCAAAATAACAAATATTAACTTAAAAACACAAAAACATACATAAAAATTGTATTTTGTTGCATTATTTTGTGTGCTGGCAGATGTTTGAAGAGGTTTTTGCCGTAGGAACTATCCTTTTTGCTGACAAATATTCCGATTTCGCGGTAAAATGGGCGGCATTTTGTGACATTGTTCTTTAAATTTGTTTGTTTGTAGAATTATTTACCAATATTTTAGATGTCTTTGGATAATCTATCCAAACTGCCGAATTTTGCACCGTAATCACAATTAAAAACTGTAAGGCAATGAAGATAGAATATCACAAGACACTCAGCGTCAATCTCAACCGCGAGATTGAGTACAAGACATACGGCGAAAGCGGCCGTGGCGTATTGGTATTTCCGTCGCAAGACCAGAGGTTCTATGAATGGGAAGACAATGGCATGATTGATATTCTCGCGCCGATGATTGAGGCGGGCGAATTTCATCTGATTTGCTGTGACAGCATAGACGCCGAGACGTGGAGCCTTACTTCCGGCGATTACAACGAGCGCATCAACCTGCACGAGCGTTGGTTCAATTACATTGTAGATGAACTGATTCCCGAAGTGAGCCACGGCGAACAGTTGATTGCCTCGGGCTGTTCGATGGGCGGCTACCACGCGGGCAATTTCTTTTTCCGCAGACCCGAATTGTTTAGCGGCGTGGTATCGCTGAGCGGACTTTTCCACGCGGATTATTTTTTCCCGAATTATGACAACGACTTGATTTACAGAAACTCGCCGCTCGATTTTCTGCAAAATGCAACCTCGATGACCGCCGACCGTTACCGTGGCAAAACCCTGATATTCTGTTGCGGACAAGGCAACTACGAGCGCGTTACGGGCGCATCGACAGGCAGATTGCATGGCATTTTGGAGCGTCTTGGCGTTGACGCCTGGGTTGACCTTTGGGGCAAGGACGTAAGCCACGATTTCTATTGGTGGCGCAGGCAGGCGGCATATTTCTTCGGCAAGATTGCTGAGGGCGACGTAAGGAGGGCTGCGTAAAAGATTATTTTGCAATTAATAGAATAATGCTTATATTTGCGGTGTTGTTTAATTAAAAACGGAAACAAAAAACACCATTCTATTATGAGTACAGCAGTTTTAACCGGCTTGCGCGATTATCTTTATGGTACGCTTTCCCCTGCAAATATGTGGTGGTTGGCGGAGCAGTTGAAGCAATATGTTTTGGATTTGCAGAAACAGAAACCATATACCAAGCAAGAAATTGACGCCATAATCGACGAATCAGAACGTCAATTGAAGGAGGGAAAATACAAATCTCACGAGGAGGCTTTCAAAGAACTTTTCGAAACGGAAGAGGTATGAATATCATTTGGACCGACCGCGCTGACGAACTAAAAAACGAAATTGCCGATTATATTTTAGTCAATTTCGGCAAAACAGCGCGAAAAAACTTTTTGACAGAGGTTTACGAAACGGTTTTGCTGTTGGCTAAGCATCCATTTATGGGCAAGGTTGAACCGTTTTTGGAAGACCGTCCTCAAACATACAGAAGTTTTGTTATCAATCATATCAACAAAGTAGTTTATCGTGCGGAAGAAGACCGTATAGTAGTTGTTGCAATATGGAATTGTCGTCGCGACCCGAAAACATTGGTGGCGCAAGTCGATGATTTGCCATAAACAAAAACGATAAATACTTATTTATCCCTCTGATTATCAACCTGTAATACTTTTTTTTGAAAAAAACAATAAAAAAAATTTGTTTTTTTCGCGCAAAAGCCTTTTCTTTGTCGCATTGAAATATGATGCGGGCTAATAGAAATATCGTGTCCGCAGCCGAGAATAATAATTTTGATAATTATTCGGAAGTTGTGCTGTAATCTCTAAATGCTTGAACCTAGGAAATTCAATGATAAAATGGGAGAGTACAGCACATCGACCGGCTCTATATAGGGCGTGGTATGCTAATGTTATATCTACTCATTCGGGCGATTCCTAGGGCCTAAGCATTTTGGATGTAACATTGAAAAGAAGCAAACACGCTTTCTTTGTATATATACCTTTCGGATTTTTTGTGGAAGTTGTTTTCGGTGTTAAGACATAACAAACACTAATTCTTAACATATTGGATTATGTCAGAACTTCAACAAAAAATTGACACGATTTTGCAGAAACGCAAAGTCGGGGTCGAAAACATTGTGGCACAGGAAAAGGTGATTGCCGACCTGAAAGCCGCTATTTTCGACATCAAGAAGCGCATCAGGGAATCGAACCTCGAAAATGCCGATTCCTATGTGCCGAGGCTTGAAGAAGCCGACAAGAAACTTTCGGCGGCAACGCTGAAACTCGACCATCTCAAAAACCGTTTCGACCGCGAAACTATTAATGTAGGTGTGGCAGGTGTAACCCACGCTGGCAAAAGCACGTTGTTGCAAGCCATTTCGGGTCTCGACAACGAAGTGTTGCCAAAGGCTGTAAAGGGCGACAACTATGCTGAACCTACAACCGCCACCCGCTCGCAAATTTACAATGGTGCAAAAGGTGCGGAAATAGAGTTTCGTTCAGAAACAGATTTCTTGGAATTTGTGAACGAATATGTCGAAAAAATAGAATCGGTTTCCATCCCCAAATTCTATTCTGTCGGCGATTTTGAGGCGTATGACTTTGCCGCTATCGAAGAACAGATTGCAATAGGCAACGAAACATCCAACTACAAGCGTCTGCGCGGTATTCAGGAGGCGTTTAAGCATTTCCAACCGTATCTCACTGGCAAAATGCAGCCAATCCCTGCCAACCGTTTCGACGAGTTGAAAAACTTCGTAAAGTATTCTTACGACAAGCCTGAGAACCGTCTGTACCCTGCCGTCAAGAATATCAAAATCCGCAATACATTCTGCGGTATCGACCCCGAATTGAAACTCGGACTCATTGACCTTCCCGGTTTTGGCGAAAACGATAATGTTGACAAGATAATGATCAAAGGTCTTGAAAACGACGTTGATTTCGCAATCCTGATAATCCGTCCGTCCAATACTGACGCTGGTCTGTTGGCAAAAGGTATTTCAAACTTCGACCGCATCAACGAGGTTCAAAAAGGCATTTCCAAGCGCAGCAACTTCCTTTCAATCTTGATTAACAAGGATTTGTCGCTTGGCGACTTGCTTGACGAATGTGTTGTTTCCGCAAAAAAATCCATCAATGAACTCTACAACCGCAACGGCGAAAACTTCACGACGTTTGAATTTCCCTTGGAGGTCAACGGCACAATCAACCAAGACGAAGTATCCAATATGCTCAACAAGATTCTTGGCAATCTCATCAATGTCCTTCCCAAAATGGACGAAGAACTTCTTGAGGCCTACAAGAAAACGCTCGACATTTCGGATGTCAAGGCGTTGTGCGAGGAGATAATGGGCTTGGTAAGAAGTTACAACACGCAAAACCGTGATGCTGCGGCCATCAACAAAAAGGCAATCAGTTTCCACAACAAATTGCGCACTGGTCTGAGAAAACTTTATTTTCAGAAAGATGCCAAGTACAATTGTGGAAATCTTCCAAACATTGACGACAAGGAAATCACAAAACTTGTCTATGAAATCAAGGAGAGAGTGGATGGACACATCAATGGCGACTTTTGGGTTGTGCCTGATGATCCCTTCCCTGGATTTGATAATTGGGAGGACTACATCAATGCCAATTTCGAGGGTCAGGAAAACCAATGGGTTGCGCAAGAAATGCACAGACTGTGGGTAAACATTATCAAGGAGTATGAAACGCTTGATGATAGTTTCTTCAAGAAGAAGTTACAGCAGGTCAAGAAGGACATCGTTGATGTTTTCAAGTCGGTAACAGGAACTCTTGTTACAGAAGAAAACGAAGATGCCGCTATCGAACAGACAATAACCCTTCTAAGGGAAAATGGGTTCAAGGATACTGAGCCAATTCTCGATGCGCTTATCTTCTTGAAAAGTCTGAAAATCGATTTTCGTCAGAACATCTACCCTATGTTCTACAAGTACAGCATCAACGAAATTCTTGCATGGACTGACGAAACTCTCAAAAATTTGAGCCTTGGCAACCTCGAAAGGTCTAAAAAACAAGTTGCAAGCAAGGCAATCAATGCCAATCAAAAGATTGCTGAATGTATTTGCAACAACGACTTCCTCGATTTCTACCTCTATTGTGCGGTGGAAACTTTCACAGAGCGCATAGCGTTTGCCAACGATATGTCAGACGATGACATCAATCTCTGCGACATTTTCAGGGACAAACTCTATCAGGATGCCAATAGTCAAAAGCGTATGGCAATGCGCAACTTGGAAAACGCGCTCAACAATGCTATTTCTCTGATTAACAACAAATTCTAAATATCAAGAAGGCAATGGTAGAAATTATTAAAATACTAACTGCTATTCTCGGAACGGATCTTGGAAAAACATTCGAGAATTTGCAAAAGATGTGGAAATCTCTATTTGGTGGAGACGAATCTCTTTTCGACGAAAAGACAGTAATCGGCACACTCGAACCCATCTACATCACACTTATCGCTCCACGTGGTGCAGGAAAAAGTTCGCTTTTGTCCACCATTGTAAAGTTTATGCAAGATAAGGTAAGCGAAGCGGCGGGCATCGAAGTGAAAGCATGCAAAGAAGAAGATGCGCAAAGAATGGAGAAATTCCATGAACAAGTTGCGCATTACATCAAAAGGGGTGAATTTGATTTCACTTCCGCAGGTGATCCAAGTGCTGCGGTTAATAAATTTGAGTTTGAACTCGAATTTACACGCATCCCAAATGCCATCATCAAACAGAAGTTCATCGTTATGGATATACCGGGTGGTATTATCAACGATGCACAAAAGAACGCTGAATTCGAGGAGCATTTGGAGAAAAGCCGTATCCTTTGGATTCCTGTCGAGGCTATTGCATTGATGGAAGGATTGGATGGTGCCGCACAAGTCAAAGATGGTCGCGAGAATGTCTTGTGTACATATCTGATGAGCCAAAGACTGAAAAATTGGGCAAAAAAACGTCTTAACTTCAAGGGCGTACCTTGTAGTGCCAATTTCGTGATTATGAAGTCAGAGAGTTATTTCAGTCATCGCGACAATGACAGTCAGCCATTTCAAGTTGGTGCAAGATTTGACCATGAATACGGAAAAACAATTTCCGATGTTCATCTCATCAATTCGGATGTGGACATTTCATACGTCCCTGTGGAGACCATTGGCGTAATCAAGAAGTATCAGTCTAAATGGGAGGAGAAAAACGGCAAAAACGTTTTGACGTGTGTCTATCAGTTCGACACCAATGCAACAGGAGTTGACATCAAAGGTGTTGATCGCTTGATGTACAATGTACTTGACTATTGTCACACCTCTTTGACGAAGAAGTTGGACGACACACAGGCCGAAATCGACAAGGTTGTAAAACAATTGGATGGTATGAATTTTATTATGAAAATAAAATTCAAACCGCAAATCGAAGCAGCGAAGGAACTTCAGCAGAAGATTTACAATTTGGTGAATGGTTTGCAGCCTCTGAAAGACAAACTTGCAGAACTGAAGACTCCGTCTGATTTTTCCAAAAAATATTCAAGAATGATGTAAGTATGGAAATCAACGAACTTCCAACAATAAGAATCAGCGTTGTGGCACCGCCCCACAGCGGCAAGACAACGCTGATTACATTATTGTACGAGTACATGAAGAATATCTCAGGAAAGGACGGTGGTTTGGCTATGTCCTATAAAAACAATGAAAGACAAATGCTCGGCTATTTGTTCGATATGCTCAAAAATGATATTGTGGTCTCGGACGGTATTTTCACAATTTCCTGTCCGAAAAACAAACGCAAATTGGATAGTTACCTGAAAGATGTTCTTGACAACAGAGAGTTGCCGAAATCATGTTTGGATGGAGATGTATTTGAATTTGTTTTTTCAATCAAGACATCCAATAGGACAATCAATCAGAGAATTGAAATTCTTGATGCAGATGGCGACATGATTAACAATTGGAATGGCGGTTGCGGCGTATATGAAAAAGGTAAACCGGCATTGCAAAAGTTTCGTAAGCATTTGCGTGAAAGTCAAATCTTATTGTTGCCGATTGATATGCCAATCGTAATTGAAGATGATTCCGAAAAGTTCATCAAGAGTGTTTCGGCTTTGAATTATGCAAACATCAAGGCGATAGTTACCGAATGGCGTAATTACCGCAAAGAGAGCAGTGAGAACTCGTTTGTGCATTTGATAATGACCAAATGCGAAACATACTATTGGTCTGAAAACAAGCGCATTACAGAATACGAACAAAAAGTCCAAAAGTGTTTCAAAGGCATTTTGGACGAGTTGAAAAAAGTGCAGTGTGTCAGTGTTCATTACACGCCTGTGTTTACTGCGGGTTTCAAGTTGTTTAACAAGGGTTTGAGCAATTGGAAACAAATCGACAACACCACGTATCAGTATCAGGAAGGCTTTGACCCATTGAGTTCTCGTATCAAACCCTCCGGCATCAACGACATTTGGAACTCAATTTTCGACCACATGGCGTACAATATGAGCAACCACTTGAAAACGGAACTTGGCAAACAATCCTTCGTTTCGTTTGGAACTGACGAAATCAAAGAAATAGCCATCAAAGCCATTGATTTCTTCATGAAAATCATGGAATTGAAGACGGAAAACATCAACGACAATTTTAACTACAACAAAATTCTGAAACCAAGATGGAAGAAGAATACATAATACTCAACACCGCATCCTTCGCCCATGATTTTGAATTTTTCAGTGTGCAAGATCCTGACTATGGTGTATTGAAAAAGCGATATGGTGCGAACTTGGATAGCCAAAAACTTGTCATCGAAGTTGCTGATGGCAGGTTTAGTATGTTTCTAAGCAAGATTCCCGGCACACGTACTGACGAAAAGGGAAGGCAGATGTTTTATAACATCGTTGCAAAGGGACGTACCGGCGGTTACCAAATTGCTGAGGCAGTTAAGAACATCGCCGCTGCTGCAATTACTGACGTGCAACTACTCGGCGAAAAATTCGATGCAATCTTCAAGACTGTCTATCTACGTCAATTCGATGACTGTCGCCATACCGCCACAACTCAAAAGGAAATACAATCTAAACTTTTAGAATTGGCGGGTAGCCTAAGCAAGTGTTATTCATCAAAATATGATATAGATGAAGATAAGATAGAAATTCTCGTAACTAATCCGAGAGACGACGAAGAAACAGAGCCGATAGAAGACGCCAAAAAACGAATGATAAATGCTCTGAATATGCTCACCGACTACCATCCTAATCCTGAAATAGCAAAAGGTACAGTAGTCTTTATGATGACAGATACATTGTATGATGACAATGCCAAGGCATTTGACGAATTAGTACCATACCCTCATTTTGGTTACATTATCGCCAACGACAACAAGTCGAAAACAAATACAATTGTCTCTAAAAAAAAAACGAAGATGCAGACCCATACAGAGTCATTCCAGATGAAACTAAAAAATGGATTGATACCCATTGCAATCTCGTTATTAATTATCTCCTTGATTGCAAACGTGATTCTATTGATATGGTGTCGCTCCACAATAAAATTGGAGCAGGAAGAAAAGGTATTGTTGCAACAGTCGGTGGATTCGTTAAGGACAAATGGTCAGATTTTAAAGGAAGCCTTGACAGAGGCTAATAATAAGTTGGCTGAATCATCAAAACCTGTAAGTTTTTATGACGAAACCAATCTTAATAAAGTGGAACTTGACATCAACGAGTTCCGCAAAAATGGTTGGTTCAAATCATTTGTTTGTCATAGTGAGAACGATAGTTCGGTTGTAAAAGATACAATCATAATCCGCAGCAATGTTGACTTTGTAAAGGGGATTTGCTACATCAACATTCACAAAACATCGTGCGAAACACCGCCTTTCATTCATGTTCCATTTTCGTTGATTGGTAAAACTTTCAAGCAAGAACCTGAAAAGAAAAAAGATAAAGGCAGAGGTAGAAGGAGATAATAATCAGCCGCCAATTTTTTCACATCAAAAAATTGGCGGCTAATTATTTTTGCAATTAATAGAATAATGCTTACATTTGCGGTGTTGTTTAATCAAAAACGGAAAACAATTATGACTGCAACAGAATTAAAATTAAAGACTTCCATTACAGAGAAGTTAAGCCAATTGCCTGAAAATTTGCTCAGAGAACTTGACGAATTGGTAAGGAAGATGGCTATGCGCGAGTACATCAAAAGACACGGTGCTAAGGATTTGCCATTGTCGCCGGAGTTGCAGTGGTTACATTCAAGTGGTAGTGTCAATATTTCTGACGAACAATTTGACGAAGTGCGTTACGAATATTTAAAAGAGAAATACAAATGAAACGGTTGTTCTTTGATGCCAACATAGTCGCGGATGTAATTTTGGTAAGGCAACCGTGGTCTGAAAGTGCCTTCGAGATTATGAAAATAGCGTCATTTGGCATTTTTTCAATATGTTGTTCGTCCTTGACATTGGGAACGATAAGTTACCTGTTGAGCAAAGAGAAATTTTCGCCTGAAATTATCAAAAAGAAACTGATTGTTTTCAAAAATAATTGTCGTGTTACTAATGTTGGTGATGAAATTGTTGATTTGGCGTTACATTCTGCATTTGATGATTTTGAGGATGCTATGCAGTATTATTCTGCAATGAAAGAAGGATGCGACGTCATCATTACACGCAACAAAAAAGATTTCGTAGAATCCAAAATTCCCATTATGGAACCGCAGGAGTTTTTGGATGAGTTTTATAAGGAAAATGAAACAGAATAAGTGTAACATTTCACTTTTCCAATTGTAATATCCCACCTTGTTCTGCACTTCTCCAATATGCCCTTTTGCTATTTTTGCACAATAAAAAATAGCATAATGGTACAAAAATTTGACTTTTGGTTCAGTGCGGCGGGGGCGAATCGGAGGATTCATCTCTATCTGCCTGATAATTACTATAATACAGACGAGAGGTACGCCGTCCTGTACATGTTTGACGGACACAATCTGTTCTATGACGGCGACGCAACTTTCGGCAAATCGTTGGGGCTCAAGGAGTTTCTCGACAACTATTGGAAAAAACTCATCGTGGTGGGCATCGAGTGCGCCAAGGACGACTGGACCCGCGTCTGCGAATATTGCCCCTACGAACTCGATAGTAGCATCTACGGACACATTCCGGGGCGTGGCTACGATACTTTCAAGTGGATTGAGGACGCGCTCAAACCTCACATCGACAGCCACTTCCGCACCGTTCCATTCCGCGAGGCAACGGCTATTGCGGGCTATTCGATGGGCGGAATGATGTCGCTCTACGGCGTGATACATTTCAACCATATTTTCTCAAAAGCGGCGGTGATTTCGCCAGCAATTGCACCCGCAATGGACGCTTTCAGGCACGAAATCAATACCGGCGTATTGAACCTCGACACAAGGATTTTCTTCTCGTGGGGAAGCGTAGAGCAACAACACAACCCCGGCATCGAAAACCGCATCCGCGAGGTGGAATGGCTTGTGCAACAGAAGGGCGCGAAGACCTACCTTTTCAAAAACGAAGGCGGCAACCACAACGAGGCAAGTTGGCAACACGAAGTGCCGACTTGGATGTGGTTTCTGTGGGAGAATTAATTACTAACGTACTTAATACCAATTATGAACGTAATATTCATTTCTCCGAATTTTCCGTTGCATTTTTATAATTTTTGCAACAGATTGCTGCACCTTGGTTGCAATGTACTCGGCATTGGCGACTGTCCGTATGACAATCTCAATGACAACGTAAAATCCTCGTTGACAGAGTATTACTACGTAAATTCGCTCGAAGATTACAACCAAGTGATGCGGGCGGCGGCATTCTTCACGTTCAAATACGGCAAGATAGACCACATCGAATCGCAAAACGAATATTGGCTCGCCACGGAGGCGCGGCTGAGAGAGGATTTCAACGTAAAATCAGGGCTACGACCCGCCGATTTGTGGAAAGTGAAATTGAAATCCCAGATGAAAGCCATCTACGCAAAGGCTGGCGTACCGACGGCGCGTTGGATGCTCATCGACAACGAAAACAAGGCGCGCAAATTCGCCAAAATGGTTGGTTATCCGTTGATTATAAAGCCTGACAACGGCGTTGGTGCAAGCAATACTTACAAAATTGACGATGCAGCCGCACTTGATGAGGTGCTAAGTAAAATTGACACTCATAATTCCGTCAACATCATCGAAGAATTTGTGCCGGGACACGTGGAAACCTTCGACGGCATCACAAATTCGCGCGGCGAAATCCTGTTTTGTACGGGTCAGGTGATGAAAATAACGCCACTTGCAATGCTCAACGGCGACGGCGAAAATATCAGTTACACCCGCAATATGCAGGAATCTGATTTGCTGGAAATCGGCACCAAAACCATCCAAGCGTTTGGCGTAAAACAAAGATTTTTCCACTTTGAATTTTTCCGCCTCGACGCTGATAAACAGGGACTTGGCAACAAGGGCGACATCATCGGACTCGAAGCGAATATGCGCGCCCCGGGCGGTTATATCCCCGACAAGATGAACTACGCTTACGACGTGGATGTGTATCAGATTTGGGCGGAGAGTTTGGTCTTTGACGAAAATAGAAGTTTCCACGATTACAAATTTCGCCGCTACGTCACGCATTACGGACGCGGGGCAAATGTCAATTACCGACACTCGCCCGACGAAATCCGAGGGCATTTTGGCGACCGGCTTTTGATGGAAAACATACCGCCCAAAAGCATCTCCGGCGGAATGGGAGCACAGATTTTTATTCTAAAATCCAACTCCGAAGAAGAATTATTCACCGACGGCGAATACATCTTGGAACGGTAATTTTCGAGAACGCCTTGCGTCGTTCTTATGGGTTCCAAAAATTAAAAGAATGGAAAAGAATTAAAAGAATTTTTATTCTAAAAAATATTCTTAAAATTCTTTGTAATTCTTTTAATTTTTGGATAGAAAAAAAAGCCGTCGCAAGACGGCAAAATACATACTAATTTACGTAGAAAGAAAAATGTTTCACGTTGAAAATAAACATATTGCAAAATTATTATTGACGGGCAATTTTGGTCTTGAAAGGGAAACTTTGCGCGTTACGGAAGACGGACGGCTGAGCCATACCGACCATCCTTTTGATGCTGACGACAGCCATATTGTCCGCGATTTTTGCGAAAATCAAGTGGAGATCAATACCGGCATCCACAGCGACGCGCATGGCGTTATAGACGAACTCGCTTTGCATCACAAAAAGATTGCAAAAACATTGTCGCAACTTCCAGTAAAAGAGTTGCTTTGGATGTCGAGTAATCCGCCTTACATCAAAAATGAGGACGATATTCCAGTGGCAAAATTTTACGGAAAAAATTCTGAAAAAACCACATATCGCGAATATCTTTCCAACAAATACGGCCGCTACAAAATGGCGTTTTCGGGCATTCATTTCAACTATTCTTTTTCGGGCGAATTGCTGCGAAAAAATTATGAAATAGAGACCGGCATCACTATCGACAAAGGCTATGAAACACCTGAATATCAAAAATATAGCGACACGCTTTATCTCAACCTCGCCGAAAATTGCCTTGAATACGGTTGGCTCATCGTTGCGTTGACGGCTGCAAGTCCGTTGACAGATGGGAGTTTTGTCGGCGGGGCAAAGGGCGAAACGGCTTTTTCGGGAATGTCGTCGATAAGATGCTCAGAATTAGGATATTGGAATTACTTTGTGCCGACCTTGGACTATTCGAGCGTGCAAAAATACGCCGACAGCATAGAGCATTACGTGAAAAACGGGCTTATTTCTGCGCCGTCGGAATTGTATTACCCTATACGACTGAAACCTCGCGGCAAAAATCGCATCGAAACCCTCCGCACTTCGGGCATCAACCACATCGAACTCCGCCCGATAGACCTCAACCCGCTCACAGAGTACGGAATCGACGTGAGGGACATGGAATTTTTGCAACTGTTTTTGGCATATTTGGCAAGCATCAACCATCTGACGCTCAATGCAAAAGACCAAGTACAGGCAGTGCAAAATTTCAAGGCTGCGGCGCATTATGACATCTACAATACAAAAATAATGTATCCCGACAACCGCGCTCTGAGCGTTGCAAACGCCGCCATCGAAATTCTTGACAAAATGCAAGATTTTTATGGCAAGATTGATACCAACAACAATTTGAGAATCAACGAGATAATCAATTATCAACGACAAAAAATCACCGACCCCGACACTCATTCTTATTCAAGGATTGTGAGCCACAAATTTAAGGGCGATTTTGCCGCTAAAACATTGTACGAATCCATCAAAAACCGCAACAAAAATGTGTGAACTTTTTGGCATTAACAGTGATAAAAAAATATCAATCAACGACTATCTTCGTACATTCTTCAGCCACAGCGAACAGCACGACTACGGATGGGGTTTGGCGTGTTTTTATGGCAATTCGGTCTCTCTCGAAAAAGAGGCTTTGAAAGCAAATAGTAGCCATTATCTAAGGCAACGTCTCCAACATCCAATCGTCATCGACAATGCCATAGCGCATATCAGATTGGCTACAGTCGGGAATATGGCATACGAAAATTGTCATCCATTTATCAAGCACGACAAGTATGGACGGTGTTGGACATTGGCTCACAATGGGACGATTTTTGACTTCCCAATGCTCGACCGTTACAAGGAGCATCAGGAAGGTAAGACGGATTCAGAAAGGATACTTTTTTATATCATCGACTGTCTCAATACCGCCCAAGAATTGGTACAAAGACCGCTTAATTTTGAGGAAAGATTTGATTTTATAGACGGACTTTTGGAAGCATTGAGCCCTGGCAACAAAATCAACCTCCTGATATGGGACGGCGAGGCGATGTATGTGCATTACAATTATGCCAATACACTGTACGTCAACGACATAAGCGACCAAACAAAAATATTTTCCACGCAACCGCTCAGCAACGACGATACTTGGCACGAGGTGGAATTTTTGAGATTGTTGGCATACAAAAACGGACAATTGGTAATGCGCGGCACACATCAAACCACCGAATACAGCAATCCCGTCAAGAATTGGGAATACCAAAACATCGATTATTCATACTTGTAAAACATTATACGACAATGAATTTCATCTTCATATCCCCGCATTTCCCGCACACGTACTGGGAATTTTGCGACCGACTCCGCAAAAACGGAGTCAACACTCTCGGCATCGCCGATGCTCCATACGATTCTCTTAGTCAAGAGTTAAAAAACTCTCTTACAGAGTATTACAAGGTTGACAACCTCGAAGATTACGACCAAGTATATCGCGCCGTGGCGTATTTTGCTTTCAAATACGGCAAGGTGGATTGGATAGAATCCAACAACGAATACTGGCTCGAACAAGATGCACGGTTGCGCACTGATTTTCACGTTACTACGGGCATCCAAGCTGACGAAATTGCCGCCATAAAGGAAAAGTCGGAGATGAAAAAAATCTACCTCGACCACCAAATCCCCACGGCACGGCAGGTGAAGGCGGCAGACGGAGTTGTGACGGCGGTCAATTTTGCCAACACGGTGCATTACCCGATTATCGGCAAACCCGACATTGGAGTTGGCGCGGGCGGCACCCACAAAATCCATGATTATCAGGAGTTGATGGAGTTTTTCTACAAGGTGCCTCACGTAGAAAATTACGTCCTGGAGGAGTTTATCACCGGCGATATTTGCTCCTACGACGCCATCGTAAATTCGCAGGGCTTGCCGCTCTTTGAATCGATGACAGTATGGCCGCCGTCGATCATGGACATCGTAAACAAAAGGCTCGACCTCGCGTATTATGTCGATAAGGAAATTCCTGAATCACTGCGACTTATCGGCAGAAAAACCGTAAAGGCTTTCAATGTGAAAAGTAGGTTTGTACACCTCGAATTTTTCCGCCTAAATAGCGACCGCGAGGGCCTCGGCAACAAGGGCGATTTTGTGGCGTTGGAGGTCAATATGCGTCCCGCCGGTGGCTACACGCCCGACATGATCAATTATGCGCACTCCACCGACGTTTACAAGATTTGGGCGGATATGGTAAGTTTCGACAAGTCGCAGATTGCTTCGGCGTATCAGCACGACGCCGGCAACGCCCTCTCGCTGCCTTGGAAGAACGAATATTACTGTGCCTTCGCCTCCCGCCGCGATTGCCATAAGTATGTCCACACCGACGATGATGTGCGCCAACGTTATGGCAGTCAGATGGTTATGTGCGAGCGTATGCCCGAAATCCTCTCTGGCGCAATGGGCAACCAAATGTTTACCGTAAGGCTCGAAAGTTACGAGGAAGTGGAGGCGTTCATGAGGTACGTGCACGAGCAGAAATAACTACGAAAAACACAGAAAACACGGAAATTGCCGCCTTGCGGCGGCGGTTGGGGAACGAGAATTACCGTCAATTACCATCAATTATCGAAAATTATTTTTTGGTAATTGACGAAAAATTGACGGTAATTTTTGTTTACAAAAAAATAATCCACCGAAAGGCGGTGATTTTCCGTTAAAAGTATTATCTTTGCGGCATTATGAAAGTAGAATACAGAAAACATTACAGCCAAAACCTTGGGCGCGAGATGGAGTACAAGGTTTATGGACACGGCGGCAAGACCGCCCTCGTGTCCCCGTCGCAAAATGGAAGGTTTTTCGACTACGAGAATTTTGGGATGGTAAACGAACTCGCCGACTTCATCGAGAGCGGACGGCTGAGGCTTGTTTGCTGC
>CAMJWL010000076.1 GCA_946409405.1 uncultured Bacteroidales bacterium | reverse complement strand
GCGTTCTTGTAGAATTTGCGGTCGAGTTTGCCGTTGAAAGTGCGTTGGATTTTCTCAGCCTCTTCGTAGTAGAAAGGCACTTTGAAACTCTCCACTTTGCCCTTGATGTAAAGTGCAATTTCCTTTTTAGTAACTTCGCTTTTAGGAACATAGATTAATTTGAGAGCCGTTCCAAGCACGGGATGCGGGGCTGCAACGCAAATGCAGTCAGCGATTTGCGGCATCGAGAGTGCGACGCTTTCCACTTCCGTGGGCGACACTTTGAATCCGCCGGTATTGATGATGTCGTCTGCGCGACCTTGGAGTCGCAACATTCCGTTTTCGTCGATTCTGCCAAAATCGGAAGTGTATATCGTGTTGTCCCTCAGAATGTTGCGAGTGCGCTCCTCGTCGCCAGCGTAACCGCTCATTATGGTATCTCCCTTGCACGAAATAAGTCCCTCTGAGGTGATTATGATTTTAGAATGTCGCATCGGACGGCCGAGACAGCCTTCCATGCACTTGCCGTCGTTAAAATTGTAAGTGGAGATAATGCCGGTTTCCGTGGAGGCATACGTATTGTAAAGGCGACTGCCGGGCAGGATTTCGCAGAGTTTTTGGATGTCGGAGGCTGAGATTGCCGCCGCGCCGGTTTCTATAAAATCTATTTTATGAGCGTATTTTTTTAGACGTTGCTCGCTGAATTGCAACAAGATACGTATTGCGCTCGGCACAAGGAAAGTTGCAAATTTACTGTATGGCTGATCCAGCGCGTCAAAAAAATCGTTGACGTTTTTCATGCCCTCGGTAATAATCAGGGTTGCGCCTTGGATAATGATGGGATATATTTTAGACAGACTGCCGATATGATTGAGCGGCCCTGCAATTATAAACGCCAAATCGTGCGTAAAGCCCTGTCCATCAATAAGATTTTCGCCATCGGCAATAATGGTGCGATGGCTTATCATCACGCCTTTTTTCTTGCCCGTGGTGCCGGTAGTAAAAAGTATGTCGGCTATTTCGGGCGACGTTTTGCATGGTTTGAGATACGCTTCGATTTCCTTCAAAGTGTCTTCGGGCAGGTCTTTTTCCACTGGCACGGCTACCGAACCGTTGAGGTGTAGTCCAAAATATTTCAGGATAAAATCAATGTCTTGCGTCGCTCTGAATACTACGGTTTCGCCTTTGGGCAACGATTGAGCCGCGTTTATTGTCTGCTGCCACAATTCACTGTATGTAAGCGTTTTAGCACCGCAGATTACCGCCGTTTTGTTGGGATAGAGTTCCGCGTTTTGTTTCAAATAGTCCTCTAAAATCATTTGGCGTTGAGTTTGGTTTCCACAAGTTTTACGATGCTGTCGATATTCATAAAATTTTTTGGCGTGGCGTCTTCGGAATCGAGCGTTATCTTAAATTCTTCCGACAGCACCGCCAAAACGGTAGTAACAGCGAGCGAATCCATCTCGCTGAACAAAAACTCCGACGCAAAATCCACCGTCGGCAGTTCGTTTTCCAAAAGGGTTAGTATTTTTTGTTTCATTGTTTTTTGAAAGTTTATTTTTGTTGATTTTGTTTTCCGTTCCAAAATTACGAAAAATTATCCACTGGATTGGAATATATGCTCAGAAAAATTTCGCTCAGCCGTTCCAAATCGCAGGTTTCGTATTTGTCGAGACATTTGAGTCGCTCTGCAAACGTCTGCCAATCATTTTCCGAATACATTTGGGCGTATTTCCTGTTGCCGTAGAGCATATCGTGCGCCACGTAATTGTTTGGGAAGAGACGGTAAGCCATATTGATACGACGGTCGATTATTTTGGCGACAGATTTGTGGAACTCATTGTTAGTCATGCGGTCGAGCGACAAAAATTCTGCCGTGGTAAGCGGCTTGCAAATCTCAAAATGCACCCTTCCTTTGGGCTGCAAAATGCCCGTGAGGATGCTCGTTAAATCCTCGCCCGGTTTCTTTGTGTAGCGGGTGTACTGCGATTCGTAAAGTTCCAACGACTTCAAAACATCGCACGGCTCCCATTCGTATGACACGCTCACAGGCACTATGTTCAAGTCTGACAAGGCTTTAACGCGGTCGTCCGAAAGGCTCATGCAAAACATTTTGATAATGCCTTGGTCGGTGGCGTCTATGCCGTTTTTGGTGCGGCCGTTGCGCTGCGCTATCCAAACCGATTGTTTTTTTTCGGTGATAACGTATCTAAGATACTTAGAAAGATGTAATGAAAACTTATAAAAATCTTTCATATTTCCGTCGGGGCGTTTTACCACAAACATCTTGTTTGCCTTGCCGATGTCGGTGATTAAAGGCGACATCATCAAGTTTGCGCCAAAGGTAATTTCCGTAGTATCAAAGCCTTGCGTTACCAAAAAATATTGCAAAAGCGACGAATCGAGCATTATGTCGCGGTGGTTGGAGATGAAAATGTAGTTTTTTTGCTTGTCTAAATTTTCGATGCCCGCGCACGAAAAATCCGTGATGCTTCGTTTGATAACCTGTTCGTTGACGCGGAACATCGTGTCGAGTTGAAAATCGTGCACGGTCTTAAACGATGCAATTTTTTCGCGCACTTGTTCCAGTGGTTCGTCGGGATACACAAACGACGCTATCAGCGGAAACGCCTCGCTGTGTGCTATGCGCTGCATCGCCGCCGGAATTTCGTCCTCGTTGTAAGGTCGTATGTCGTCAAATTCATTCATATTTTGCATAATTTGTTAGTAATATAATTGCCGCCCAAAATTGCTTCCGAGGTCATCACTGCGGTCAACGGCACACCGCAAAATCCGTGCAGATTTACATTTTGACCCGTCAACAGAAGGTTTTTAATTTTGGTAAAAACAGGTATTTGCGACAATATTATATTGCCACAATCTTTTGAAAAACCAAAAAGACTGCCTTCTTTTACATTATAGAAATCCCTGATTGTCAGAGGAGTAGAACTGCAAATATTTTCGATGCAGTCCGCAAAACCGGGGTGGATTTGTTCAAGACGCGACAATATTTTTTTTGTCTGTTGCGCCTTAAAATCCTCGTAATCCTTGCCTCGATTGCCGCTTGTTGTATTTTCCCATTTTCTTACGACATCAAAGGGCATTGGCGCGGTAACAAGCGCAGTATCAGCATATTCGCCCTGGTTTTTTTGCGGTGGTGTCATAAACAAAAATCCGAGCGGCCAATCTTCAAATGTGTATCCAAAATCCCAAACCATCGCAAGATTCGTCATAAAATATTCGTTGCGGTCAAGATATTTGAAGGCGTTTTTTTTCAGTTTTATGTACAGCAAAAATGCCGAAAACGAATTTGGAATTGATTCCAAACGGTTTTTGTACGACTTCGGAAACGCCTCATTGTCAAGAATTTGCAACAACGAACATGGATGTATGTCCGAAATGTAAAGGTCGGCATAATAATCGTCGTTTTGGGTTTTGGCACAGATGGCATTCTTATTTTCGGTAACGATTTTTTCGACTTTTGCATTTGTCAAAACTCTGCCGCCGTTTTCTGTTATCACGCTCACTAACAGGTCTTTAAAACCTCTGCTTGTATCTTCAAATCTAACAATTCCATTGATAAATGAAACGCTGATTATTGCGTGGACGTATGCCGGAGTTTTTCCCGCCCGTCCGCCATAAAGAGTGTTTGTGTAGGCAACAATACTGCGCAACTTGCTGTTGTCTAAATATTTGGCAATAAAAACATCTGCTGGCAACATAAAATCGTCTGTCGAACTGAAAAAATCCATGCCCGAAAACTGTTCCGTCGGGCGTAGGTTGTACAAATCAATCTTGTCGGTAATATTAAAAAGTGCGTTGACATACGTCCTCAAATTTTCGCGCTCTTCGGGAAAATATTTTGACAGCGAATCCGCAAAACCATCTTTTGTTGCCGCAATGTCGTAAAACTCTCCGTCGTAGCCAACGTACAGTCTGTCAGGAGATTGGAGAACATTTATCTTGTCTTCGATGCCCAAATATTTGCAAATTTTTCTGATGTTGCCGCCCTTCTGCATACCGCAAACCACGTGCATCCCGGTGTCAAATTCGCAGCCAAAACGCTTGAAAGTCTGCAAGCCGCCGCCCGCTGTGGAATTTTTTTCCAAAACGGTAACTTGCAAGCCCTCCTTCGCAAGAATTGCACCCGTGAAAAGTCCGCCCAAACCTCCGCCGATTATTACAACAGATTTCTTCATTTGTTTGCTTCCAAGATTTGTTGATAAATGGTTTCTGCCGTCAAAAATTCGCTGCAAGTAACTATCGTTCCTACAATTACGCCGAGTATGCCGTGCGTATTGATGTTTTGTCCGGTAAGAAACAAGTTGGGAATCCGCGTCTTGTGCGGCACTCTGCCCGTGGCTCCAAGGTGTATGTCTTTGGCAATTCCGTACATCGAACCGCGCTCCGTTCCTGTGTAGTCAAAATAAGTCAAAGGCGTTGAGGTATAATAACTTGCAATAGAATTTTGCAGCCCCGGAAACTGTTTTTCTACGGACGCAATCAGTTGTTCGGCTTTGCGGGTTTTAAAATTTTCGTAATCCTCGCCGCGTCTGCCAATTGGCGTGCCAACCCATTTTTGCAACTCGTTAAACTGCATGAAAGCAAGTATCACGCCCGTCTGCGCAAATTCTGCCTTGTCCTTGTGGCAAAGGTGCATATAAAGCCAATTTTTGGGCCAATTGCTGTCTGTGTAACTTTCACAGTTCCAGGTACTTGACGTATTATAACCGTAGAAATTGGAGTTCATGTATTTTACGGTATTTTCCTTAAAACGCACATAAACGCAAAAAACTCCCGGTGTCTGCGGAATAGACATTATGCGGCTGCGAAATGCAGGTCTAATCAATTTAGAATCAATTAGTTGTAACACTCTCAACGGATGTGTTCCCGCAATAAAATAATCTGCTTCAAAAAAAACTCCGCCCTGAGTTTCCACGCCCAAAGCCTTTGTGGAGTCGCATACAATTTTTGTGGCTTTATGTTTCGTCAAAACTTTTCCGCCGTATTTTTCGATTGTTTTGCGGAGCGAAATTGCCACCGAATCGCTGCCTCCAACTATCCTGAACGCACTTTGATTGTAAAAATCGGCTACAAAAGCGTGCGTGGCAAAAGGTGTTTTGTCCTTAATGGCGGCGTACAAAGGGAGGTTGCCGATGAGGACATTTTTGATTTTTTCGTCCGTGAAAATTTCGTCCAAAACGCCGTTAATCGACAGCATTTGGTATTTCATATTTAGCACCTCGTCGGATTCGGCGTGTTGAAGCGTGGCAAGCGACGACGCTCCCGCAACTTTTTTTACTAAATCCCAATATTTCAGTATGTTATCTTTCTCTTTTGGAAAATATGTAGAAAACTTTTCTATAAACTGTTCGCTGCCGTTAGGAAATTTAAATTTCTCGCCGTAGATTGATACAACGTCGTAGCAATCAGGATTTAACGGCGAAAGCGTGATGTCTTTTTTTACCTCCAAATATTCTAAAATCATGTCCAATATCTGACCTTTGGCGGCACTTCCTATAAAGTGCATTCCCGTCTCAAATTTTGCGCCTCGCCGTGTAAAGCATTGCAGACATCCGCCGATTTGGTCGCCCTGTTCCAACACGGTGATGTCGTAGCCGTTTTTTGCCAAAACAACGCCGCAACTCAATCCGCCGAGTCCACTGCCTATTATCACAACTTTCTTTATATCAGACATTTTGCTCGATTTCGTTACACATTTGCGAATATTTTTCGATATAGATTTTGCGCATATAAGACGCTTGTTGCATTTCGTTGCCAATCGCGTCTAACTCGCTGCGTGTCAACGGTTTGTCAACTTCAATATAAATTGGGCTTTTTTGCAAGACGTATGTTTTTTTGGGCAAAACTTTTCCTGTGCCGTATAGGTACATCGGCAGGATTTCCACGCCGAGTTTTTGTGCAATATAAAACGCGCCTTGATGGAAACGCCCTATCTTACAATCTTTTGAGCGTGTTCCTTCGGGAAAAACTGCAATATTGTAACCGCGATTGATGAGGTTTTGGAGTTTTGGCAACAGATTGTCGATGCCCTCCGCCACTGGATAATATTCGGCGTGGCGAATCATAAAACCGTAAAAAGGATTGTTCCAAACCCAATTGTTTGTGAGGAAAACTATCTTGGGCGTAAAAATCAGTTGACACGCTAAGTCGAAGTGCGACTGATGGTTACAGATTACCACGCGGGGTTTTTCCATCGAAACACCGTCGGCGACTTTGTACGAAAATTTTGTACCTGGAATACCGTGAACAAGCATTACAAAGCGCGAAATGTTTTGAATCAGTTTGTGAAGTTTGAATTGTTTTTTTTCGGTCATTTTGCCGATTTTCACGTACAGCCACACAAATGGCGTGAGAAACAATAGCGTAAAAACTCCAAAAACTAATGCGGCATAAATAGTGCGTAAATACTTGAAAATAAACCTTATAATTCCAAGAGGCAGTGCGTATATCAGTCCCAATATGCACAAAATGGTATTAAGCACGCTAATCCGCGCAAAATCTTTGCCGGGGCGGAAGTGGCTAACTCTTTCGTTTTCAGGCGGATAATATACACGTATTGGTACGGAAAAAATCTTGACTCCGTGCCATGCCGGCAGTACCAGAAGTTCCAACTCCGATTCGTAACGTGCTGATACAATGGACAATCCGTAGAGTTTTTTCAATGGATAAAGACGATAACCCGACTGCGCGTCAATGCCTTTTTTTAAAGTCTGAACCGTAAACCAAAAATTGGAAAATTTGTTGGCAAAACTACTACCCTTGCTCCTTTCTACGCCGTCGAGATTGCGCTTGCCTACGAGTATTGCGCCAGGGTGTTTTTGGTTGGCTTTCAGGAAGTTGGCAATGTCGTCTGGGTAATGCTGACCGTCGGCGTCTATGGTTATGGCATACGCAAAACCAAGTTCCAACGCCTTTTTGAAACCGCGTTTTAAGGCATATCCTTTGCCCTGATTATCAGGATATTCCACCAAAGTAATGCCGCTGAGGGAGTGCAGGATTTCGCCCGTGGAGTCGGTGCTACCGTCGTTTACAACAATCACGTCGAGACAGTTGTCGAGGCTTTTCCTCACAACTTCCCCGATGGTCTTTTCGTTGTTGTAAACGGGAATAATGACGCATATCCCTCTGTCTTTCAACAGTTTCTGTTGGTCCTGCATTGAAACTATTTTTTCCTGTTTTTGGCGATGTAATCCGCCATTGTGCTTATATTTTGGAAAATAGCCTTGCCCTCTGACGCATCCTTCAATTTGATGCCGTAATGTTTTTCCATCATCACGATAAGTTCCAATGCGTCAATAGAATCCAAGCCCAAACCCTCGCCAAACAGAGGGTCGTCGTTTGGGATGTCTTCGGGTTTTACCTCCTCTAAATTGAGGGATTCGATAATCCTTTGCTTTAATTCTGCAATCAGTTGTTCCATTTTTTATTTGTTAATTTTCTGTTCGATGTAACTGCAAAAATCGTTGAGAGTTACGATGCCCTTCATTTCTTCGGGCATTATTTTGAAGCCGAATTTTTTGTCAACAATTACGACAATATCCACAAAATCAAGGCTGTCGATGCCTACATCCTCCTTCATTCGTGCGTCCATTACGATTTTTTCGGGTTCTATTTCAAGTTCTTCTACAAGAAACTCCTTCACAGTTTCTTCAATTTCTGTACGTGTCATTTGTCTGATTATCTGTGATTTATTTAATTTTACATACCAAAATAGAGTGTCCTTGACCGAGGTGGTCGTGGATTTTCTCTATCTCCAAGCCAGCCTTTTCGATGCAGGTTTGCATGTCTTCCGTGTTGTACATCTTGGAATTGCCGTTGGCGACCGCTGTAAAATAGAGGCTCGTCATCGTCAGACAGAACGACGCAGGTTCGTATTTCTGCCTGTCCCAAAGTGTTTCCATTATGTAAACCCTTGTATCAGAAGTCATTGCGTTCTTGGCTTTTAACAAGATGTCCGTAATCTGCGGCATCGAGAAACAGTCAAGAAACTGACTCATCCATATTGCGTCCAATCCACCTTCGCGCTTGGGTACAATGGCGTTTTTGTCCAAGATGTTAACGCCCAATCCTTTGATTCTATGTGCGTTAGGTTTGCCGGAGATGTTGTTTTGCAACATCTTGATTTGTTGGGGAAGATCGAGTACTGTTACTTCTACATCGTCCTTAAAATCCACGCACTGCAACGCCCACTTCCCGGTGTTGCCGCCGATGTCGTATAAGGTCTTGACGTTGTGTTTGTTAAAGACGATTTCCAACGCCTCTGGGAACGACGAATCGCTATAAAAATGGTCGAATTCTAACCAACTTTTCTGCACTTGTTCGGGCAGTTGCGAGAGACCTTCATATACCGTGGGCCATGTGCCGAAGTTTTTGAGACCTTCGGGTTTGCCTGTAAGGAACGATTTTTCGAGGTCAAACCACGCCTTGTAATTGACATCGTGGTTAAAATCCACATTGACCCTTGTCGCCTTGTCGTTGAGGAGAAACCAACCGGTTTTTGAAATTGTAAACCGCTCAGTTTCAGGGTTTACGAGGATTGTGCCGATGCACAGCGATGCTTCGAGGAGACATTTGACCGCGTAGTCGGACAGGGATGTTTTAGCCACGATTTCCGCCCGCGTCATACCGTCGTCCGAATCGCGAATCATGTCGAGTATGCCAAACTTTATCATAAGTCTCGACGCTTGAAAAACCGCCGGTCCCCATGCGATAAATTCGGCAAGGCGTTGTGCCTCACGCGCCGTAAGTGTTTCCTTTGTATATTTGTCCAATGACGGTGCTAAATACATTTTACTTTACTTTTTTTATTACTAATGCCGAATTTGTGCCGCCAAATCCAAAAGAATTGCTCAATACCGCATTTACCTCTGTATCAACGGTTTGCGATGTCAGGTTAATCTTTTCGGAATATTCGTCGCGGTTTTCCAAATTGATGTTTGGTGCCACAAAATTGTGCTGCATCATCAATATCGAATAAACTATTTCGCTTGCGCCCGCCATCCAACATTCGTGTCCGGTCATTGATTTTGTGCTACTTACCAACGCCTTGCAACCGCCAAACAGTTTGTTGATTGCCATCGCTTCGTACATGTCGCCTTGCGGTGTGGAGGTGGCGTGTGCGTTGATGTAGTCGATTTGGGACGGTTGCAACCCGGCATCCTTCAAAGCCCTCAACATCGCCACTGCGCAGCCCTCGTCGCTCGGCTTGGAAATCTCCGCGCCATTGCCCGAAAATCCGTAGCCCGAAACTTCGGCTAATATCGTTGCGCCGCGTTTGACGGCGTGTTCGTAGTTTTCCAAAACCAATGCAGCCGCGCCGCCCGAGGGTACAAGTCCGTCCCTGTCGCGGTCAAATGGCCGGCTCGCCTTTGTAGGCTCGTCCATCCTCACTGAAAATGCGCCGAGCGCGTCAAACGATGCCACGGAATATTGGTTGGTTTCTTGTGCGCCGCCGCACAGAACCATGTCCTGCAAGCCCTGTTTTATCATCATATAGCCCAAACCTATTGAATGACTGCCACTTGCACACGCCGCACTTACTGTAAAATTGACACCGCGCAGGTGGAAAATCGTACTCAGGTTCATTGTTACGGTGGAGTTCATCGCCTGAAAAACCATTCCGTAGCCGAGCATGGCCGTGTCGTGTTCCGCCTCCATTGTCTTGAAGGTTTCGATGACGGGTTTTGCGGACGAATCGCTGCCAAAAATACAGCCCGCCTCGTTGCTATTGAGGTATTCGCCGTCGATGCCAGCCTGTGCAAAAGCCTGACGTGCAGCCATATAAGCGTATTGGGTATGTTCTGGCATACCTACGCGGGTGTGGCGGTCGAGCATTTGCTTGGTGATTACGGGCTGTTCTACGATGCCCGAAAGCCCCGACCTGTATCCGTATTCGAGCCTTTCGGGGCAAAGTGCGATGCCCGATTTCCCGTTGTAAAGCGAGTTTTTGACGGTCTCAAGATCATTGCCCAAGCACGACCAAATCCCCGCACCGGTAATTACAACACGGTTGTTCATTGATGATTCTTTGCTTAGTTTTTTATTCGCCGCAAAGTTAAACAAAAATAGTGAATGAATTAAAGTTTTTTAATTATTTTTTTTCACCACCACCATCGCCACAGAATGAATTGCCTGAAAGTCTGTTACGCCGTTTTTCTCCATCAATTCGCGATATTTGGGTGTGGTTTCCTCGTGGAGACCTACGAGCACGGAAGTCGCCTTGCCACTATTAATAAGGAGTGCCGCCTTGCGCATCGCACAATCCAACGACTGCGCTCCCTGCGTGTAGGTGATGTTGTAACCGTGTGATTTTAAATAAATTGCAATGTTGGAACCGATAGTGTTGTGGGTGCTTTGCATAAAAAGCGTCGGTTTTGGCTCGGTAATGTCGTCCAAAATCTTCTCCGAATTTTCCCAACAGCCAAGAGATGTAGCCGTAATGATTGCGTCGGGAACGTCGATGCCGCTCTGTTTCAGGGCTTTGAGCGATGTCAGGAGCGACGCTTTGAGGATTTTTCCCATGCGGCGCGATTCGGCGGGTTTGAGGTAGTTTTTTATTTCGGCGATTTCGTCCTCGGAGGTTATTTCGCACCGTGCGGCGATAGTTGGAGTGCAGGCGGCTTCGCTTGCCGTAATATTTTTTGGCGGGCGGGGACGCCCGCACTCCAAAGGCGACGAGAAAATTATCGAGGTGTCGTTGCCGCCAAAACCGAATGAATTGTCCATTACGTATCGCAACGACGGGTTTTCTTGCATTTTTTTGATGCAAATGACAGCCTCGATGGCTCCTGCCGCGCTTGTGGTGTGTCCGGTGATGGATTTTGTGCTTTCGATTTGCGGCATTTTTTCGCCAAAAATTCTGTGCAATGCTGCCATTTCGCTTGCATCGTTGTTTACAGTTCCAGTGCCGTGAGCATTGACGTATTGGATGTCTGAGGGTGAAATGTTTGCGTCGATAAGGGCTTGTTTCATAGCACGATATGCGCCTTCGCCGTCGGGCGACGATGCCGTCTGATGGTGCGCGTCGCAAGCGTTGCCGCCACCTGCAAAATTGCATAATATTTTTGCGCCGCGAGCCAGGGCGTGTTCTTCGGTTTCCATTACCAAAAATGCCGCACCTTCGCCGAGGTTGAGTCCGGCGCGGTTGTCGGCAAAAGGTCTGCAAACTTCCCGATCCAAAATCATCAGCGACGAAAAACCCATCAGGTGAAATTTAGTTAAAGCCTCTGCGCCGCCGGCAAAAACTATGTCGGAGTGTCCCGCCTCCAATATTTCAGCACCTTCCAATATGGCGTTTGCGCCCGACGAACAGGCTGTGGATATGGTGGTACATTCGTCAAAAAAGCCAAAATATTTTGCCGTCAATTCGGTGCATGAGCCGCAGTCGTGTTGGAGCATTATATCGGTGTGATTGTCAATCTGTTGCCAATATTTTTCGGTCAAGTCCATCCCGCCTACCGTAGTGCCTGAAATCAGGGATTTTTTGCCCGGAGTATTGGTTGTAACGCCCGCATTATCAGCGGCTTGTTTCAATGCGTATATGCCCAACAGAGCGGTACGGGATAATTCCTTTGCCGCCGCTATGCCCAAAAGATTTTTAAGTTCGGTATTAGAATAGTCAACCTCTCCCACGGGGAAAGTAAACTCTTGAAAGTCAAGATGTTTGATTTTAGATATTTTTTTTGCGGCAATAACGCCGTAGCCTGTTATTACAATATTTTTGCGCATTTTAATTGGCTTTTTTTTGTTCGATGTAGTTGCAAAAATCGTTGATAGTTACAAGTTTTTTTAAATCTTCGGCTTTGATTACAAACCCAAATTTTTCTTCCACAAATACCGCAATATCCGCAAAATCAAGGCTGTCGATGTCTATATCGTCCTTAATCTTTGCGTCCATTGCCACTTTGTGGTTGTCAATTTCAAGTTCCTCAACGAGAAATTGCTTTAAAATGTCGAATATTTCTGTTTTTGTCATGTCGATTGTCAATTACCATTTAGCAAATCAATCGATTCACCGTCGCAAAGGTACTGAAAAAAACATGACCGACAAATTTTTTTTTGCAATCATTTTTTTCTATAAAAAATTCTTAAAAAAAATTTTGCGCCAATCAGAAAAAAATTCTTACTTTTGCAAAGACAAATAATTGGCAATTAAACAACGTGTCATTATGAGAAAAATACTGTACATAATAGGTGCAATAGCACTTGTAGGCGGCATTATAGGTACTCTGTTTGGCGGTCATTGGGTCATGGGTCCACTGATGGCGGGGGGCGGCGGCTTGTTGTTGCTCCTTACCTTTATCATCGGCAAACTGATGGACAAGAACATACAAGACGGCTTTGACCAAGGCAACTCCGCCGATATGTCGCTCGAGATGAAGGTGAACCATGCCATTGCGACCGCACGTCAAAACAAGTTTAAGGCGCAGAGCGAAATCCGTCGCCTTACCGCTTGGTGCAACGATGCTATTTTCAGCACCTTCCACGAACAGTACGAAAAAGTAGGCGTGTCTTACGACAAAGAGAAACTTTTGGAAAACTATGGCGAAATCAAGGACAAATACGCTTCGGCTTTGAGTTTTGAGACTGCGGACAAGTGCGACCACATTGTCAACGACTACAAGACCAAGATAACAGGCTATACGGAGCGCATTTCGGTATTTGACAAGCAACAGGAGGAATACGCCGAACTCAAAGAAAAACTTCAAGCACTCAAACAACAGGAGCGTCGCATGAAA
Organism: uncultured Bacteroidales bacterium; assembly: GCA_946409405.1. GTDB lineage: Bacteria > Bacteroidota > Bacteroidia > Bacteroidales > UBA3824 > UBA3824. The sequence goes on along the minus strand of CAMJWL010000076.1, from coordinate 2,516 downwards.
AAACTCGAATCGCATCAGGGCAAACTCGAAGATGCATCCATGAAGGAAGGTCTTTCCATAGTGGAGACAGACAGCAACTTCCGCCAACTCTCCGAAGGCGACATTGCCCGCGAAGTAGCCGAAAAAGAGGCGTACTACAAGTCGCTCGAAGAACTCAACTTTAAATACAAGTAAGAGGAGAGAGAAAAGAGGAACGAGGAAACAACAAATCGAAAATCAACAAATCAACAAATCGACAAATCATAATAAAAACAATATAAATTAACAAAAATGAGAAAATTAATCGTTGCAGGCAATTGGAAGATGAATACTTCGGTTGCCGATGGTGTAGAATTGGCAAAGAAAATCAGTGCGTATGCAGAACAGAAGAATCTGCCCGCAGGCAAGGAGATTGTAATTGCTCCTCCCTTCACGCACTTGGCATCCGTGGCAGCCGCCATCAACCCTAACAAGGTAATCCTCGCCGCTCAGGATTGCGCAGCCACCACCAATGGTGCCTACACCGGCGAAGTATCGGCTTCGATGCTCAAAGGCATTGGCGTAAAGGCCGTTATCCTCGGACACTCCGAGCGTCGTCAGTACTTCAAGGAGAATAGTGAAATCCTCCTCAAGAAAATCAAACTCGCTCTCGCTGAGGGACTTGACGTAATCTTCTGCATCGGCGAAACCAAGGAACAGCGCGAAGCCGGCGCAAACCTCTACAACAACGTAATCAAGGCTCAGTTGGTGGACACCGTATTCACATTGACCGCCGACGAGTTTAAGAAGATAATCATTGCCTACGAACCCGTATGGGCTATCGGCACGGGTCTCACCGCAACTCCCGAACAGGCTCAGGAAATCCACGAGATGATTCGCAAGGCCATCGCCGACAATTTTGGTAAGGCTGTTGCAGACGACACCACAATCCTCTATGGCGGTAGTTGCAAGGCTTCCAACGCCGCAGAAATCTTCGCTAAGAAGGACGTGGACGGTGGTCTCATCGGTGGCGCATCGCTCAAGGCCGACGACTTCGGCAAGATTATCGACGCACGATAACATTCTGTTTTCTTTTTTAATTGGTTAATCTTTTTAGTTGATTGTGAGACGCAGACTGTTTTTTTATTTGGTCTGCGTCTTTTTTTGAATTTAATAAGATATGAAAAGACTGTTTACCACATTAATTGCGGCATCAATTTTCTGTACTGCCACGGCGCAACGCCTCTACTACACGCCGCTCGCCGACAACGCCATTCGTGTCCGCTATGCCAACGACAGCCTTTCGTCGTTGCCAGATTGGATTTACGTTCCCAACGATTATCATGGCGAGCCAAAAATAGAAATCACCTACCACGATTCTATCATCATGCCCGACTTCGAAGTGGCTTTCGTGAGTCAATATCCGCTATACGGTTGTGTGGACGTTACGCCATCGGGGCTTGCTGTGGTGCAACACTCGCTCCGCAACGACACCGCCGTATTGGAGTTTTCGAGTTTGAAGGGTGGATTTTTATTTGGTCTCGGACAGTTTCAGGATGGCTACAACAATATCAAAGACCTTCCGCGCCGCTTGACGCAGGTCAACACACAGATTTCGATGCCGGTGCTGATTTCCAATTACGGCTACGGCATTATATGGAACAATTATGCCGAAACCTACTTCAACCTGCCCAAAAACAAGGTGCAACTCGTTAAGCACGAAGGTGTTGGCGAAAGCGAAACAGTAAACGTAACCACCACCGAGGGCGGCAGAAAAGAAACTCGCCACAAAAACATTTTTGAGGCGGAAATCAACATCGAGCAAGACGGCGAATATGCGTTGATGCTTGATGTCGGTCAAAAAATGGCGCGTCGTCATAATCTCAAAATTGACGGCGTTACCGTAATCGAAATGCAGAATCTATGGTTGCCGCCGACGGCTTCCAAGATTGTCAACATAAAAAAAGGTCGGCACAAAATTACCGCCGAACTCACCGAAAACGACCATCCCGTCTTGTTCTACGATATGACGGACAAAAACCAGACAATTACCACCTATCCCGCTGATGCAGTGGATTATACAGTTGTTTTTGGCTCACCAGACGAAATCATTGCCACCTACCGAAAACTCACTGGCACTGCGCCTCTGATGCCGGCGTGGGCGTTGGGCTACATCCATTGCCGCGAGAGGTTCCATTCGCAGCAAGAAATCAAGGAGACCGCCGACCGTTTTATCCGCGAACAAATACCTCTCGATGTCATCGTGCAGGATTGGCAGTATTGGGGCAAAAACGGCTGGAACTCAATGGTTTTTGATGCCGACAATTATCCCGACCCAAAGGCTCTCACAGATTATCTCCACTCCAAAAACATCAAGATGATGCTGTCGGTTTGGTCTAAAATCGACAAAAGTTCAGTGGTTGGCAAGGAGATGGAAAAAAGCGGCTATTACATCCCCAACACCGATTGGATAGACTTTTTCAACCCGAAAGCCGCCGCCGCGTATTGGAAGAATTTTAGCGAAAAACTCCTTCCTACCGGCATCGACGCCTGGTGGC
>CAMJWL010000075.1 GCA_946409405.1 uncultured Bacteroidales bacterium | reverse complement strand
TGGCACTATGCTCACGGTGTACCTCATCGTGGAGGCGGTGTTCAATTTTGTGATTATCTTCCTCTACAAGAAGCGCATCTTGCAGTCGAGGCTCACAATCATTTCCATCGTGCTCTCGCTCGGCACATACGGACTTGTGGCGTTGTACCGCTATATGTTTATCTCCGAGGCAGTTACCGACACCAATTTCAATTGGCCGCTCGTGCTTCCGCTCATCAGCACAATCCTCGGCATTATGGCGTTCAGGCACGTACTGATGGACGAGGCAAAAGTACGCTCGCTCGACAGGCTTCGTTAACGCCATTTATCAACCAAACTTTACAAAATCACCGTTTATCGTCGAAAAGTGTGATAAAAATCACATTTTTCGGAGATAGACGGTGATTTTTATTGTCTGAATCGCTCCTGCAAAATTGCCATTCTGTTCATCAATGTCTTGAAATTGTGTGTATCTCCGTAAATCATAGATGTGCACATCGTTTTGTAATCGTTTTCCCAATCTTTGATTATGTTGTCGGGCGGAATGAGGATGATTTTTTTGCGGAAATCAACACTATAATCCACGCCCAAAACCGCTGTAAATACGCTTCTATGGTGTTGAATGGCGGAGCAAAGCCCGTCGTCTTTGACGGCTGCAATGGCAAAATCCTTGTCCATCATCCGTTCCAAATCGTAAAGATGCCTTGACCTCCTGTTTGCCGAAAGATGCTCTCGTGGAATGGAAAACAATTCGTGTAGAAGGAAGGCTTTTTCGATGAAAGTTTTTTGCGGGGTGGCAGTGGTAATTGCTGGATTGCCAATAGAAGTAACTATCTGAGGATAGCACTCTTCCACTATGCTCTTGACATACACTTTATTGACTGGCTCCATCAATGCACGTGCGCCGATTTCCAATATAATGGAATCCTTGATATAATCATATTTTTGTGAAATTACCGATTTGTATTTAATAAAGATGCGTCTTGGTTCGGGATACGTTTTGTCGCCCTCGCCAAGTGGCTCTGTATCAATGCTCAAAAACTCTGACAAATTGTTTTCTGCAATAGCATTTTGGATTTTCTGCGCCAATACATCCTCCACAAAAAGCGACGATGCCTTACGCAGTTTTTTGATTTGCTTTTTGGTAAGGTCGCCTTCCAATCCAAACACTTTTGGATTGACCGAAATGTCAATATCTTCTGAAAACCTGTCAATAAGGTTGTATGCCTTGCTTAACGACGTGCCGCCTTTGAAGATAATCTCCTCGCAGATGTCAGAACAGAATAGCATCTGCAAAATACACGTTACCCAAATGTCTTTCTCCACGGCAGCGGCAGACAAGCCCATTTTACTTGCTACGTTTTGTATGATGGCCGATTGTTGCTCGGCTGTCAATTTGTAAAAACTATTCATTGTAGAAGCCTTTTATAAGTTTTTTAATCCATTCCGGCATAATTTTCAAATCCATCTCCGAAATACGTGGTTGCTCGTTGATAATTTGCTTTAACGTATCTGTTTGCTGTTGTGTGAGATTGTCCTTGCCGATTTCTTTTAATGCAATGCAAACCAACTGCGCAAAAGAACTCTCAAAAACAAAATTCTTTTGCCCTGCCTGTTTGAAAATAATTTTCCTTCCATTATCTATCTTTACGTCTCGGCCTTCGCCTGTTGTTAGGAAAACGGCGTTCATCGGAACTTGTGTACTGAGACCGAGTTTGTTGACAGCGTATGCACCGGCAGGAACAATTTTTACCCTGTCGCGGTTTGCAATGGCGGCGGCTATTTCGTCAACCGTAGGATAAATTATCCCCAATCCTAATTTTCTTTCGATTTTAGGGTAATAGTATATGCCCCTCGCAAGCCTAATGACAGTATTTTTGTTGCATAACCTTACTATCGCCTTGCGTACTGCGTCCGCATTGCCGTAGTGCGCGAAACGCGCGGCGGAAAATGCGACCCCCCTCCCGCCTTTTGATAATGAACTAATTATCTTATCATCAATAGATTGCATAATATTTTAGTTTAATTTCTGTCCTGAAATAATCCGTTTTTCGGGACAAAATTAGTAATTTTTTTTCGCAAAAAGACACACTTTTTGCGAAAAATTTGTCCCAAATATAGATATTTTTCGGGACAAATGCAAGTGTCCCAAAACTTTTTCCCTTTTTCCCTTGCATTTTTCCGCAATCCTTTTTAACTTTGCCCTTGAAATTTCTATGAAATAGATTTTTCATAATTAACGACATATTAACAAAGCATTAGCAATATTCGCGTCCAAGAAAAAAAGCCCGGAAAACTGTTTTTCTTTCGGAAACGGATTATTTTCGCGTTGTTCCCGTTGAGGAAACGCTATCCTCTCAATGCTGTGCGCATTACACGGTGCGCGCACATTATTATCTATTGAGAGGATACAGGTTTTCTTTCCGGGCTTCCTGTGGACGCGAAGATAGAAAAAGGTGTCGCACCTTTTTTGTGTCCGTTGCGCAATGTTGTTTGTGCGGAAAAAATTGTAAAATGCCAACATTGCAATGGATTGGAAAAGAGGCTGTTGTAGGCTATGCCGACAAAGTGCCGTTCCGCGTTTTGGACAAAAAATACACGTTTGGGGATGACGACGCCAATGGTAGGGACGCGGCGTGCCACGTCCCTACACATACCACCAACAAAATAATTCACGGCGACAATCTCGAAGCCCTCAAAGCACTTTTGCCCGAATACGAAGGCAGGATTAAGTGTATCTATATCGACCCTCCTTATAACACAGGAAAGGAAAATTGGGTTTACAACGACAATGTTAATTCGCCACGCATCCGCAAATGGCTTGGTCAAGTGGTTGGCAAAGAAGCGGAAGACCTTTCACGCCACGACAAATGGCTCTGTATGATGTATCCACGTTTGAAATTGTTGCAAAAACTTTTGAGCAATGACGGCGCGATTTTTATTTCTATCGATGATAACGAACAGGCTAACTTAAAATTGATTTGCGACGAAATTTTCGGGGCAAATAATTTTGAGGGTTGTATTCATTGGAGAAGGAGGCATAATCAACCAAATGATAAAACAAAGTTATTAGGTTTAGTGGCCGAATTTATTCTCGTGTATGCCAAGGATTCAAAAAAATTAAAAGAATGTGGTGTCGGAAAAATTAAATTGTCAGGAGACTTCAAAAATCCTGATAATGACATAAAAGGAAGTTGGATATCAAATCCGTGGAAGGCCGCCAAAGGACGGGGAGGATGTAAATATAGTATAACAACACCAACAGGAAAAGTTTTAACAGAAACTTGGTATGGAACAAGCGAAACGTTTTCTCAATATCTCAATGAAGGTCGTGTACATTGGACAAAATCAGGAGATGGGATTCCTCGAATAAAAATTTACAAATTCGAAGCAGAAGAGCAAGGACAATGTGCAACGAATTGGTGGACAAGTGATTTCGCAGGATGTAATCAAAACGCTGATGCAGAATTAAAAGAAATCTTTAACGAGATAACAGAACAAAAATCCTTTGATACTCCAAAACCATCGTCTCTTATAGAAATAATAATTGGATTATCATCGAACAAAGACAGCATCATTCTCGATTCCTTTGCCGGTTCGGGAACAACTGCGCACGCGGTTTTGAATTTGAACAAAGCCGACGGCGGCAACAGAAAATTCATCCTTGTTGAAATGGAGGATTATGCCGAAAGCATTACCGCAGAGCGTGTTAAACGTGTAATTGATGGTTATGGCGACACCGAAGGCACGGGCGGCGAATTTGATTTTTACGAACTTGGCGAACCTGTTTTTGACGAAGACAAAAACCTCAACGAAAACATCGGCGAGGAAAAAATCAGGGAATATATTTGGTTTTCGGAAGTTGGAGCGCAGGCGGCTCACCTGAAAAATGCTGACGAGCCGTCAGAAATCCAAGACAGATATTGCCTCGGCAAATACAATAATTGTGGTTATTGGTTCTATTACAAAAAGGAAACAGAAACCACGCTCGACGACGATTTCCTGAAAACTATGACTGTCGAGTGCGAGCAATATGTAATTTATGCCGACAAATGCATTTTGCCAAAGGATTTTATGAACGAGAAAAACATCGTTTTCAAGAAAATCCCTCGCGACATCAAAAAACTGTAACATTATGGAACTGAAAAAATATCAACGCACTGTAATAGAGGATTTTGACAGGTTTTTGAACATTTGGTTACGAACTGAAAACCTGCGCGGGGCATACCACAAATTTTGGGAAGACCATCCGCGCTCATCGCTTTTGCCCGAAGCCGATGGCACGATAAAGCCTTATAATGAGGACATTAAAGGTACGCCGCACGTCTGCCTCAAAGTTCCAACGGCGGGCGGCAAAACTTTTATTGCTTGTAACGCAATCCGCACGTTTTTCTCAAAATTTTCTGAAAATCAGGAGTTTAAAACCGTTGTGTGGCTCACTCCAAGCGATAGCATCTTGACACAGACCGAAGACAACCTCAAAAACGTTGGACATCCTTATCGTATGCGTTTGGATGTGGATTTCAATGGTCAAGTCAACATTTTTAATAAAAAAGAACTTCTTTTGAATCAGGGTTTTACGCCCGATGCCATTAAACATAGGCTCAATATTTTTGTACTCAGCATCGACAGCCTTCGCGCCCGCAAAAAAGAGGACAGAAAAGTTTATGAGGGCAACGGCAATTTGCTTTCGTGGTCAAAACTTTTGTGCATTGACGACAACAGCGAAGAGGAAGTTTTTTTGATGAAGGTGATACAGTATTTGCGACCGTTTGTAATTATCGACGAGAGCCACAACGCTGTCAGCGACCTTAGCAAAGAAATGCTCGCCTTGCTCAATCCGTCTTTTATCCTCGACCTCACCGCCACACCGCGCAAGGGTGCAAATATTATTTCGTTTGTTCAGGCATTAGAACTAAAAAACGAAAATATGGTAAAACTGCCCGTTATCGTCAAAAATTGTGGCAGCAAAGAGTCATTGCTTGCGGAAGTAATTGATATGCGCAATGCATTGGAAGTCAGGGCTAAACGTAATCCAAAATATATCCGTCCAATAGCATTGATTCAGGCAGAAACTCGCGCCGGAAATTCCGAAAAAACTTTTGAAAACGTCAAGAAAGAACTCGTAGAACAAGGCATCAACGAGGACGAAATCAAAATTAAAACTGCGGAAATTAACGAGTTGAAAGGCGTTGACCTGCGCTCCGAAACTTGCCAAGTGCGTTATATCATCACCGTCAACGCCTTGAAAGAGGGTTGGGATTGTCCTTTTGCGTATATTTTGGCAAGTTATGCCGACAGGAGTTCCGCAGTGGATGTTGAACAGATTTTGGGACGTATTCTGCGGTTGCCCTACACCGAAAAACCGTGCGACGATTTTCTTGGCGCAAGTTACGTCTATACATCGTCTGAAAAGTTCGATAATGCTGTTACCAAGATAGTTGAAGGATTGCAAGCGTCAGGTTTTTCGTCCAAAGACTATCGCACAATGGAGGATTATAAGGCTGACGAAATTCCCGAACAAAAACCCTCGAATCCCCAACAAGGCACAATTGATTTTGACGCTGCAAAAGTCCAAACAACATTCGTTGTTGCCGAGCAACCCAAAGAAGTACATTTTGCAGAGACCCAAAAAGAAGTACATTTTGCCGAGGAACCCAAAGAAGAATTTATCCACAGGCAGATAGTGGAATATAACTTCCAAAGCAATGATGTCAAAACTAACAATCCGCCCGAAATTCAAAACCAAGTCGCCAAAATGAAAGCAATTATCAATAGTAAGTTTGCCGATGACATCAAAAATGTCAAAATACCGTATTTCAGTTACTTAGCCGACAATGGCAAACTGTTTGGCTCTGAAAAAAAGAAGTTTCAAAAAGAAATTCTTTTGAAGGATTTTGACCTTTCCACGTGCGATTGTTCAATTAATTTTGACGATGCCGAAGCCGAATTTCGACGCATTGATATTGACGAAGACAATGACGAAAAGTTGGTTGTGTCGCAAAAAATGACCGAACAGGATATTGAGCGTATGCTCGAAATTCTTTCGCACGTCAATAGCGACGAACAACGCCTCAAAACTGTTGCTCGCGACATTTTCCTGAAAATTGGAAATATGTTTCCGCTTGCAGACAAGATGGTCGAAAATTACATCAACAAAATTTTTGAACACGTCAAAAAGACTGTTTCCATCGAAAAGATTGTCCGCAACGCCAACACCTACGCCCAAATCATCAAGCGCAAAATCGAAAAACTTGAAACCGATTATATTAAGACAAAATTTTCGGAAAAACTGCGTATCAACGATGTTACGATGGAACTTTTTTACGAGTTCCCCACCGAAAAATCGGGAAAAAATTCTGTGGCTATACGCAAGATGCTGTATTCCAAAGAGTTTGATATGAATGTATTTGAGCGCGATTTTATAACGGAGGTTGCCGATTGCGACAATGTTAAATGGTGGACGCGCAACCCTTCAAAAGGCGACAATGCTTTCTGTATCAATGGGTTCATCAATCATTATCCCGATTTTATAATCCATACCGAGAAGGGCAACACAATCATTCTCGAAACCAAAGGCGACCACCTTGATGCTGATGACAAGATAGAATTAGGCGACTTGTGGGGCAAGTATGCTGGAATTAATTATAAATATTATCTCGTTTACGACAACCGCGAAGTCAAAGGAGCGTTTACAAAGGATAATTTTTTGAGCGAGTTGAGGCAGTTGTAGCGTTGTCATACGCTCTCCTGTTCACCCTTTTCCACCGCCCCTTCTTCCTCGCTTCCCTTTTCCCTTCTGAATTTGTCGCGGAGTTTTTTGTAGCCTTCTACGCCGAGGATTGTGAGGCCGCCGTATTGTGCGGTTTTGGCAAGTCCAAAGAGTATTACCCACAGGACGCCTTTGGCGGAGGTGCTGATGGGCAGAGCCATCTGCGCAAACGACAGTATATAAAAAGGTATGCACGATACCAACACTATCACTCCTGTGCGGAACGAAAGCGACGTGAGCCAAGCCTTCACTTTGGCAAATATTTCTTTGATGGTTTTCATAATGGGCGCAAATTTAATGCAAAAAATTTACATTTACAAATAAATATCGCATACGATATAATTTTTGCGACCGATAGTGTGTTTTTGCCGACAAAAACTTATCTTTTTTCCCTCAGCCACAGCGTTATTGTTGCCGTGTCTGACGGCAGGATTACGTTGGGATAGACGTGATAGAAACCGGGTTTGAGTTCGTAGCCTATGCAACTGTCTGAATGGTGGAGCGTCCAATACGCCTTTTCGATGCGTCCCGATTTTGTGATCCAAAATCCGTTGTGATAGCCCGAAATGCTGTCAATCTCCATTGTGCGTGTGATGCGGACGCCATCGCAGCGGAGTTCGGCGTTTGAGTTTGGGATACGCTCCTGATAGCCGCTCACGGTGATGCGTTTTTGTGCCATCGCCGCAAGCGGAATCAGAAACAGTATTATCGCCATCAGCCAGGGTTTCATTGCATTAACGTTTTTCCATAAGTATCACATTCTCAACGTGGTGAGTCTGCGGAAACATATCTACTGGCTGCACTTTCAATACCTTGTAGGCATTGTCCATCAATTGCACGTCGCGGGCTTGCGTAGCAGGGTTGCAACTTACATATACAATGCGCTCCGGGGCGGCGTTCAAGATAGTTTTTACAACGTCGGGATGCATACCGGCGCGTGGCGGGTCGATGATGATGACATCGGGTTTGCCGTTTTCAGCCACAAAATTGTCCGTCAAAATGTCTTTCATATCGCCGGCGTAGAATGTTGTATTGTGGATGTCGTTGATTTGCGAATTTACCTTTGCATCCTCAATCGCTTCGGGTATGTACTCGATGCCAACCACTTTTTTTGCCTGACGCGCCACAAAGTTGGCAATGGTGCCCGTGCCGGTGTATAAGTCATAAACTACCTCATTGCCTGTGAGTTGCGCAAAATCCTTCGCCACAGAATACAGCCTGTAAGCTTGTCGCGAATTGGTCTGATAGAAACTCTTTGCCTGAATCTTGAATTTCAGTCCGTCCATCTCGTCGATGATATGGTCGTTGCCCTTGTAGAGATGCGCCTCGAGGTCGGAGTAGTCGCTGTTGCGCTTGCCGTTGATGAAATACATCATCGACGTTATCTGCGGGAATTTTTGGCATAGGTGCTCCATAAGCGGTTCGCGGAGTTTTGGGTCGTCGTTGCTTACTACCAAAATCACCATCAATTCGCCGCGCAAAGTGTTGCGGATGATGATGTTGCGAAGGAATCCCACTTGCTCTTTGAGGTCGAAGAACGAGAGACCGTTTTCTATTGCAAAACGCTTGGCTTCGAGCCTGATGTCATTGGACGGGTCGTCTTGGAGGTGGCATTTCTGAATGTCCAATACCTTGTCAAAGCGTCCCGGAATGTGGAATCCGAGGCCTTCCAATTGCTTTTGGTCGTCGGGGATGTTCATCTCCTCGGCTGTGAGCCAACGCTGCGACGCAAATGTGTATTCCAATTTGTTGCGGTAATAATATTCGCGCTCCGACGGCAATATCGGCGACACTTCTGGTATCTCCACTTTGGCGATGTGCGTGAGGGCGTCCTCCACTTGTTGTTGCTTGTATTTCAATTGCTTGTCGTAAGGCAACATCTGCCAAACGCAGCCTCCGCACGTGCCAAAATGCTGGCACACCGGCTCGGCGCGTTCGTCGGAATATTTCTTGAAGGCTGTTGGTATCGCCTCACAAAATTTTTTGGAGCGTTTGACGACCTTGATGTCCACAATGTCGCCCGGCACTACACCTTTTACAAAAATCACCATGTCATCCACCCTCGCCAAAGCCTTGCCCTCGGCGGCGATGTTGGTGATTAGTACGTCTTCATATATTTGTCCTGTTCTGCGTCGCATTTTTGGGATTTTTGATTGTAATCGACGGCAAAGTTAACGCAAAAAAATGAATTTGCAAAATTATCAGAAACTTCGTATTTTTGTGGCGTCGCGGTAATCAACGAAAAATTAGTGTTGTAATGAATAAAATCGTAATCGCCGGCGCGTCGTCGGGCATTGGATATGAGGTCGCCAAATTGTACATTGGCGCGGGTTGGCAGGTAGTGGTGGCGGCTCGCAGGGTGGAGCGTCTGCAATCGCTTGTTTCACTTGCGCCCGACAGGGTTTCGGCAGTTGCGTTGGACGTTGCCGCCGACAATGCGCCCGCGATTGTTGCTTCCATGCTTGGCGGCGACAAGAATGCCGACGTGTATTTCCATGTGGCGGGCATTGGACACAATAATATTTCGCTCGACCTTAAAACCGAGGTTGACACCGTACTCACCAATTCAAAAGGTTTCGTGCAGTGTGTTGCCACGGCGTTCAATTTTTTCAAGGACAATGGGGGCGGACACATTGCCGTAGTGTCGAGCATCGCGGGTACTAAGGGTCTTGGCAGCGCACCATCATATAGTGCCACCAAAAGGATGCAAAGTCATTATATCCAGAGTCTTGCACGACTTTCTAAAATGACCAAGGCGCACATCACCTTCACCGACATCCGTCCCGGTTTTGTTGATACCGACATCTTGGCAGACGACAACAATTACCCGATGGTTTTGCCTCTCGAATACTCTGCAAAACGAATTTTCAAGGCTCTACAACGCCGCCGCCGCAAGGCAATCATTGATTGGAAATATTGGTTTCTCGTGCAATTTTGGAAGTGCATCCCCGATTGGATTTGGGAAAGGCTGCCGTGGAAGTTGTAAATTACGCAATATTTTGCTTTTTTTCAAAAACAGCCCAAACTATAACGCCCTCTACGCCCCGAAATCTTTGATTTTACGCCAGTAAAAAAATCTCACTCAAAATCATCACATTTAAGAGTTTGAGTGCCAAATCGTTGTAAAATCCATGTAAAGAATATTCGACAAAAAAAAAAAAATACTTTACATTCTATCTTTTTTTACTTACCTTTGCATCGGCTAAAAAAGGCTGAGTCTTCGGTCCTTTTTTGCCGACCAATATTTTGGACATACGTGTAAAAAAGCCTCTAAAATCGCCTGTATTGGCGCATTGAGGTTTGCACGGAAACAAGAATTTTATATGTGAAAGTTTCCGACGAAATCTCGCGGAGATATTTTCAGAAGTTTTTTTGCCCAAAATAATGCAAAGGAATATGGCAACAGTAATCCAAAGCGCACCTTATAGCGGCACTGCCGCCGTTGCGGAACGCATAGTTCCGTACAATCCCGAAGGAGGAACGTCCAAAAAAGGGAAGTCGGTAGAGTACGCCCTGCACCCTGACGTCAAATACTGGTTTCCCATCCGCGCCACTCACCACCGCGCCCAGAAAATCTACGACAAGATAGTGTCCCTGCGCAGCGACTGCCTCGAACCTTATTTGCCCATCCTTCGCCACATAGAATACTCCAACGAAGACTTCAACAACCCCACACAATACGTCGCCGACAAACCATTGGACACTGGACTTCTGTTCCTGCGCTCCACTGTCAACGACTTTCGCGCCCTTTTGCAATACGACTCGATGTTCCCTGGAATGACACCTTATTACAATCATTTCTACGAAAACGAATTTGGCAAAAACGATTTCCTCACCGTTCCAGACAGACAGATGGAGAGTTTCAAGATAATCGTGGAGTCTGGCAACGAGAACATTCTTGTACGTCAGAATGAAGTACCGTCTTTGCTATCCGGCGACCGCGTCGTAGTCATCGGCGGGCCATTCGCGGGAGTAGAAGGCATTGTGATGAAATACAAGCATCAGAAAAGGGTGTTCGTGGAGTTGCAAGGAGTGGGGAGATATGCCACGGCGTATGTGCCGGGGGCGTGGATAAGAAGGATAGAGTAAAACAGATTAACATAATGAAAGTCGTAATACTTGCAGGAGGTTTTGGAACGCGGATTTCTGAGGAGTCGCAGTACAAGCCCAAACCCATGATTGAAATTGGCGGGATGCCTATCCTATGGCATATTATGAAGGAATATGCTTATTATGGACACAATGAGTTCATAATTTGCGCTGGTTATCGTCAAGAATATATCAAGGAATGGTTTTCAAATTATTTCTTGCATAATTCTGATATTAGTTTTGATTTCAGAAATGGCCAAAACGAGGTAACGGTGCACGAAAGCCATCTTGATTCGTGGAAAGTTACTGTGGTAGATACAGGCTACAATACAATGACCGGCGGTCGCATCAAACGGATTCAAAAATATGTGGGCGACGAACCTTTCTTTATGACTTACGGCGACGGCGTATGCGATGTGGACATCAACAAACTACTTCAATTTCATCAGAGCCATGGCAAAATTGCAACGTTGACCGCTGTCAAGATGGCGCAAGAAAAAGGTATTCTCAATATCGACGAAAACAATTCCGTAAAATCGTTCCGCGAAAAAAATATCGCCGATTCGGCTTCCATTAACGCTGGATATATGGTATTGAACCCTCAGATTTTCGATTACATAGACGGCGACGACACTGTATTTGAAAAGACAGCCTTGGGCAGATTGACCGCCGAAGGACAATTGATGTCTTATTCTCACGAAGGGTTCTGGCAGTGCATGGACAACATCCGCGAAAAAAATATGCTCGAAAGAATGTTGCAGGAAGGCAGGGCACCGTGGAAAAAGTGGGATCGCGTTGTTCCAAAAATGAAAATATAAAACCATAAGCATATTATGTCTCAAAAAGAAGAACTCAAAAAACAGATTCTCGACCTTACTCGGGAATATTACAAGGAAGTTCACGAAACAAAAGCCGATTTTGTCCCTGGCAAAAGCCGCGTCAATTATGGCGGACGCTATTTTGATGCCGAGGAAATGGTAAATCTTGTGGATTCGTCACTTGATTTCTGGCTGACCGCCGGTCCGTGGGCGCATAAATTTGAAACTAATTTTGCCAAATGGCTTGGCGTTAAATATTGCTCGCTTTGCAATAGCGGTTCTTCCGCCAATTTGCTTGCTTTCAGTGCATTGACGGCTCACGAATTGGGCGACAGGGCTATCAAACGTGGCGACGAGATAATCACAGTTGCTGCGGGATTCCCTACAACTGTGGCGTGTATAGTGCAGTTTGGCGCAGTGCCTGTGTTCGTTGATATGAACATAGAAGAGGGCAATATCGACACTACACAGTTGGAAAAAGCGTATTCTCCAAAAGTTAAGGCTGTTATGGTTGCTCATTCGCTTGGCAATCCCTTCAATTTGGAGGCTGTTGTCAATTTCTGCAAAAAACATAATTTGTGGCTTGTGGAAGACAACTGCGACGCACTCGGTTCGGAGTATTTTATAGACGGTGAGTGGAAAAAGACTGGTACTATCGGCGACATTGGAACGTCGTCGTTCTATCCGCCACATCACATGACAATGGGTGAAGGTGGCGCAGTATATACCAACAACAAGGAACTTGACAAATACGTAAAAAGTTTCCGTGACTGGGGTCGCGATTGTTGGTGCGTAGGCGGCGTGGACAATACATGCGGATGCCGTTTCACCAAACAATTTGGAAAACTCCCCCAAGGATACGACCATAAATATGTATATAGCCATTTGGGTTACAACTTGAAGGCTACCGATATGCAGGCGGCCATCGGTTGTGCTCAATTGGAGAAACTTGACTTCATTGTCAACCGCCGACGCGAAAATTTCAAGACATTATACGATGGTTTGAAAGACGTGCGTGGAATTTTGTTGCCTGAGGCTCAAAAGAACAGCCGTCCGAGTTGGTTTGGTTTTTTCGTTACAGTAAAAGACGACGCTGGATATACGCGCAACGAACTGACTTCGTATTTGGAGGAACATAAGGTGCAGACACGTAACCTTTTTGCGGGCAACTTGCTGATGCATCCGGCATTTGAAGGATATGTGGAGGGCAAGGATTATCGAATAGTCGGCAGTCTGGATGTTACCGACAGCATTATGAAAAATAGTTTTTGGATTGGTGTTTATCCGGGTATGACACCCGAAAAGTTGCAATATATGATTGACACCATTCGCGCTTTCGTGACTTCAAAGTCTAAATAAGATGGCTGATTTGTTTGGCGGATTTTTCAATGGCAAACGTGTGCTGATAACAGGACATACGGGCTTCAAAGGCTCGTGGCTTGCTATCTGGCTACACGAATTAGGAGCGGAGATTGTTGGTGTGGGCCTTGACCCATTTTCTGAGAAGGACAATTTTGTGCTGTCTGGCATCGGGAAAAAAATAAAGGCGGACATCCGTGCCGACATTCGCGACGGCAACAAGATGAAAGATATTTTTGCCGAATACAAACCCGAAATTGTCTTCCATCTGGCGGCACAGCCATTAGTACGGTTGAGTTATGAACAGCCTGTGGAAACATACGAAACCAATGTAATGGGGACGGTGAACATTCTTGAAGCAATCCGTGCAACTGATAGCGTAAAAGTGGGCGTTATGATTACCACCGATAAGTGCTACGACAACAAGGAACAGTTGCAAGGCTACAAGGAGGACGACCCGTTTGGCGGATACGATCCATATAGTTCTTCCAAAGGCGCATGTGAAATTGCCATTCAGAGTTGGCGACGCAGTTTTTTCAATCCCGAGGACTATGACAAGCATGGCAAATCTGTGGCATCTGTGAGGGCTGGCAATGTGATTGGTGGCGGTGATTGGAGCAAGGACAGGATAATCCCCGACTGTATTAGAGCGTTGGAGGCGGACAAACCTATTGAAATACGCTCACCAAAATCCGTTCGTCCGTGGGAACACGTTTTGGAGCCGCTTTCTGGCTACTTGTTGCTTGCAAAAAAGATGTGGGAACATCCCACAGAATACTGCGAAGGTTGGAATTTTGGTCCCGAAAATGATTCTGTATCAACTGTTTGGGATGTTGCGTCGGAACTTATAAGGCAATACGGTAAAGGCTCGCTCAAAGATTGTTCTAATCCTAATGCACCGCACGAAGCCAAATTGCTGATGCTTGACATTACAAAAGCGAAAACACGTCTCAATTGGAATCCGAGGCTTAATATGAAACAGTGCATCAGCCTTGTCGCCGATTGGAACAAGCGTTACAAATCAGAGGATGTGTACAACCTGTGCGTGGAAGAAATTGAAAGATTTGCAGCAAAATAGCATTTTTTTGAGTAAATATTTGGTGAGAATATAATTAATTTTTACCTTTGGCTCAAAATTGAATAAATAGTATGCAACAGACCGTAACCAAAATAAAGACAATACAGCCGACGAGAGACAAGTCGTATACCTTTGCAGACGTGATGACATATCTGCACGGGATTAATATATCCCGAGAAGACAAGAAGTCTGTTGGTCGTCAGTTGATTTTTGAAGCGGAAAACGAAAATAAAGCCAAAGTCCTTAATCGTTTGGAACATTTGTCCACACTTGCATACGATTGGGATGGATACGGTGCGTTGCCTATTTCTAATGCTGTAATTGACAATCTGAAAAAAACAGTTGATTCGTCGCGAGACGAAGATTGGGTGGTCTGGATGATTTCCCCGACTCCTAACGGGACGCTCACGCTTCAATCTAAACGTCATACAGCCTCAATCAGCATTGGTGACGAAGAGTTTTCTTATTATAGTTGCATCAACAATACCGAGACGTGGGCAGACAATGTTAAGTTTGCAATTTCGTCGTTCCTTAAAATTATGCGTCAGATAGGTTGAGATTATGCAGGATGTTTCAAATACCGAAAAGATAGTGCGCATTTTGCACAGGGATTGGGTCGTTGAAGGGCAAGTGCAAATTAACGCTTTCTCTTTGCGCCTGAATGAAACATATATATCTGTCAATAGACCTGCAATTAGTTCATTTTTTGACGATGTATTGGATTTCATAACCAAACATCAAGATTTCTTGATTTCAGAAAATTCATCATATCAACAAGCCTCATTAGGTGTTGGCGATGTTCGCAATATCAAAATAGAATTGGGTAAAGATGTCGCAGATGTTGTAGTAGAAGTGGAACCTCGCGACAAGAACTATCTATCTCATGCAGGCATCTTTACACGCTGTGACGGCAAAAACCTCAAAGGCGGACAACAAGACAAACACATACCTGTTGCCGCAATATTGCAGAAGGTTCAGTACAAATTGCTACAACTTTCGCATGTGGAAGTTTGCAAGATAAAAAAATAGTAGATTGAGAAGCCCTTGCCGGCTTTGAGTGGAAGAATTAGAAAGATTTGTAAGTAATGATTAAAGTATCTGACTTCATTACCGATTTTCTGGTTAAACAAGGTGTGAAAGATTGCTTTATGCTGGTTGGTGGCGGAGCAATGC
>CAMJWL010000074.1 GCA_946409405.1 uncultured Bacteroidales bacterium | reverse complement strand
TATTTTGTAAAATTTTGAACCTAATTTTGTAAAATTTCTGCCCGTAAGGGCACTTATTTTTTAGCCGCCTACGGCGGGAAATTATACAAAATTTTTATCAAAATTATTCAAAATTGCTGTTTTATTTTGTAAAATTTTGAACCTAATTTTGTAAAATTTCTGCCCGTAAGGGCACTTATTTTTTAGCCGCCTACAGCGGGAAATTATTCAAAATTTTGAACAAAATTATACAAAATAATTACTTTACCAATGATTTGGTAGCCCAACGTTTAGACTTCCAACGGCGGCGAAGGATTAATGCGCGGACGTTTTCATCGAGGGTGAAGCCTATCCACATTCCTATCAATCCCAATCCAAATGTAATACCAAGCAAGTAACTGACACCCACGGCAATAGACCATTGGAAAAAGATTCCGATAATCACGGGATACACAGCGTCGCCGGTGCTGCGGAGAGTGCCGGTGGCAAAGATGTTGCCGACGCGCCCGATGTCGAGGATTATATCAATGAAAAATATTATCGTGCCGAGCCTGATGATTTCCTCGTTGCTGGTAAGAAACGACAATATCGAATGTCCCGCCAACGCAAGCGCAGTGCCAACTATCAACGTGATTATCAATGCATAACGATACACAAAATTGCCCATCAAGAAGGCGGCGATTTTCTTTTTTGCGCCAATGAGATGCCCCACAACAATGCCACCGCCCTGCACCACGCTTATGCAAAACAGGTTGACAAACATAATGCAATTGGCGCAATAAGTGCGCGTGGCGAGAGCCGTATTGCCGAGTTGATTGATAAAGTACGTAATCGCCACCTGCGAAAGGCAATAACTCAAATTTTCGCCCGCCGCCGGCACGCCGATTTTGAGGACATTTTTGAGTTCAGCCCAAGGGAACGGTCTAAACCACGCCAAGGGATACTTGTTGATGTGTTTTTTTGTGTGGATGATGCCCAGCGACAACATCGATATGCCGCGACAAATCACCGTAGAAATCGCCGCGCCCTCCACGCCGAGTTTGGGCAATCCAAAATGTCCAAATATCAGAGAATAATTGCCTATAATGTTGATAATGTTGACAATAACGGTAACGCGCATTGGATATTTGGTCATTCCCGCGCTCCTCAAAGACGCCGAAAATGCCAACCCTATCGCCTGAAAAAACGCAAAACTTCCAATTATCCGCAGATACGTGGCGCCGTCGTCCATAAGTTCGGGGGCGAGATCCATAAATTCGAGCACCGCCTCGGTCTTCAATCCCAAAAACGCGCTCATCGACGCACCCACAACAGCGTTGACCATCAGAGAGATGCCGACTACCTGCACGAGTTTTTTCCTGAAACCCGCGCCGATATACTGAGCGCAAACGATGCCCGTGCCAACGGACACAAATTGGAATATCAATATCACAAGGTTAAACAGTTGGTTGTCCAACCCAACTGCCGCCACAGCATTGTCGCTGCCGCCCTCCACGCCGGTATCGAGATGGCTCAGCATCACCGTATCCACCGCGCCAAGAAGCATCACAAGGGCTATTTCCACAAAAATCGGCTTGACGTATGACTTCAATTCGCCTTTCAAGTCGGGAGATTGAGAAGTATTATTCATAAATAGACAAGCCCCTTATTTTCCCTCATACTTCACTACCGATGCCACATCGTATTGACTCAACTTCTTCCTGCCGCCAAGTCCTTCCAATTCTATAAGAAACAAAATCTTGACCACCACACCGCCGCACTTCTCTATAAGATGCGCCGCCGCCTCAATGGTGCCGCCAGTGGCAATGAGGTCGTCAACGAGAACCACACGCTGACCGGGCTTGATGGAATCCTTGTGAATCTCAATGGTTGCAGTACCATATTCGAGATTATAAGTCTGCGAATAAGTAGCACGAGGGAGTTTGCCCTTCTTCCTAACTGGCACAAAAGGCTTGCCCGCCTTGTACGCCAGCGGCATCCCAAAAATAAAACCGCGCGCCTCAGCACCGGCAATCACATCATAATCAACGCCTTCCAGCAGTCCATAAAGCGAATCAATAGAGAGCCTGAGTCCCTCGCTGCTGTCCAAAACGCTCGTTACATCCCTGAACATGATGCCCGGTTCAGGGAAATCAGGAATCGTGATGATATAATCTTCTAACTTTTTTGCCATGGTAAAATTAAGTTTTGTTGCCACAAAAGTACACAAAAAAAACGAAAAAAAAATTTAAAAAATGTCTAAAATTTTTTTTGTAAAAAGGTACATAATTTGTATGTTTGCGACATAGAAACGTACAAATACTCTGTTAAAAACTCAAAAAACTATGGCAAAGACATCTGTACAGACAAAAATATTCAAATTACTGATACCGCTAATCAGCATCACACTTATATTGATGATGATTGTAAGTTATCAGACGAGTTTCAATAGTCAGAAACAATTTTTTGAATCGAGTATGAAGGAACTCTCCGCCAAATCGGCGCAGGAGGTGTCTGTAAAACTCGAAATGCTCCGCGAAGGTCTCAAACGCATTGCGCACGAAGACATTTTTGAGAGCATGGATACTGCGTGGTTCAGCCAAAAACTCGCATTACTGGCCGAAGAAGAAAAAAACAACTACACCATGCTCTTCATCGCCTTCCCTGACGGCAGTTATTACATAGCCGGCAAAGGAATGGCATCCGCAAAAATCACAGACCGAGAATATTTTAAACAGATAATGCAGCAAAACAAGGACTTCGCGATGACAAGCCCCGACATTTCGCGTGCCACCGGAATAAAAAAATACACCCTCGCCGTGCCAATCAAACGTAGCGGACATGTTGTAGGTGCGTTCTGTGCCAACGTGAGCCTCGACAACCTCAAACGCATAGCCGCCGAGAGCAAATTTGGCTCCGACGGCGTGGCGTACATTGTGGACGAAAAAGCCACTGTAATCGGCTGCGGCTACGACGAGATGATACTCCAATACAACCTCATTACCAACGGCAAAGAAGACTATCCTGGTGTAGAAAAACTCGGCGAGGCGGTACTGCGCGGCGAAAACACCGCCGTATATGCCAAAGAAAAAGCCACAGGCACCATGATGTACGCTATGAGTTATAAGATACCAGACACTCCAGGATGGTTTGTGGTAGGCAACTTGCCCGATTCTGCACTCCGCAGCACCGCAAACAGGAACCTTACAATAATGATTATATTCCTTGTAGTAATCATTGCAGTGATACTTGTGTCGGTAAACATCTGCATGAAACGAATGCTCACCGAACCGCTCCAAAAAATCTCCGGCGTAATCAAGAAGGTGGCAAACGGACAAGTTGCAAACAGCAACATCGACTACAAATCCAACGACGAAATAGGCGAAATGAGCGACAACATCAAGGAAATGTGCAGCCACCTCTCTGAAATCGTGGAGACCATCAAGACCGGCGCACAGAGCCTCGCTTCGAGTTCGATGCAGGTAAATACGTCGTCGCAACAAGTGATGCAAGGCTCTGTGCATCAGTCAAGTGGCATCGAAGACCTTTCTGCCACCATGGAGGAGATGACCAGTAACATCGAGCAAAACACCTACAACGCCGAACAGACGAGCAAGGCTTCTCAGGAGGCATACGACAAGTTTAGCAAAGTGGTAAAGAACACCGAAAACCTCTTCAAGACCAACAAGGCCATCGCCGAAAAAATAGACGTAATCAACGACATCGCCTTCCAGACCAACATTCTCGCGCTCAACGCCGCAGTGGAGGCAGCCCGCGCAGGCGAGTTTGGCAACGGTTTTGCGGTAGTGGCAAACGAGGTGCGCAAACTCGCCCAAAAATCGAAACTTGCCGCCGACGAAATTATCGAAATGACGCAGCAGGGACTCCACCTCTCGCAGGAAACCAACGATGCCATGCAGGAGGCTATACCAAAAATCCAAAACTCAAACTCCCTCGTCAACGAAATCGCCACAGCAAGCCGCGAACAGAGTGCCGGAGTGCGTCAGGTAAACGACATCATACAACGCATCAGCGGAGTAGTGCGCATGAACTCCTCATCGTCTGAAATGCTCGCTGCAAGCGCAGAAGACCTCGCCACCCAGGCCAACAACCTCCAGAACGCCGTCAATTTCTTCAAGGACGAATAAGCGGCTCACCTTACAACAAAAAAATTTAGGGACGTTAATATATATAGCGTCCCTTTTTTTTGTACCTTTGCGCCCGGTTTTGTTGCCCGCGAGCAGCCGCTACGTGGGCATTAAAAGGGAATCGGGTGCGAATCCCGGACAGTCCCGCTGCTGTGTGCCTTATCCAAAACCGTCCACATTCCTCATGCCACTGAAAACTTGCTTTTTCGGGAAGGCGTGGGCGGCAAGGCGAGTCAGAAGACCTGCAAGACCACTATTGGACAATCAGCCACGAGGATGGAAATGATGTCCGTAACGTATTTTCAGTCAAACAATTAGGTAATGAACCTTAATCTGCCATGCTGTTTTCTCGCGGCGTGGGTTGTGTTGTTTTGCCATGTTGCTAACGCACAGAACGACACCACCATACACCGCGATATTGACAGGATAGATATTGTTGCGCCCGCAGAAAGGAACAATACTTCCGCCGTGCAATTGCTGAGGGGCGAGCGTCTCGCGCTCCTTCCAACGATTGACGTGGCGGGAGCGTTGAGGCTTTTCAACGGATTGACAATCAAGGATTACGGTGGCATTGGCGGTCTTAAAACAGTGTCGGTGCGGTCGCTCGGCGCATCGCATACAGCCGTGGAATATGACGGCGTGCCGGTCTCAAATACACAGGCGGGGCAGATTGATATTTCGAGGTTTGACGTCAATTCTATTTCTGAACTGAAACTCTCTGTGGGTCAGGATGATAATATGCTAAAACCCGCCAAACTTTTTGCGTCGGGCGCGGTGCTGAGCATCAATTCTTTTCAGGAAAATTTTGACGGCAACCACCGCCTGAAAATCACATTGCGGACAGGATCTTTCGGGTATTTTTTTGCTAATTGTAATTATACTCAAAAACTACCAAACCGACTGACAATCAAGGCTGAAGGCGAATATATGCGCAACGACGGGATGTACAATTTCACATTGAAAAATTACAAAACCATCACCACCGAAAAACGCCGAAACACCGACATCCGCTCCGGCAAACTCGAACTCGCGTTACATTACAACGACACGGTGCGCAAATCATTAGACTTGAAAATCTACGGCTACCTCTCGGAGCGCGGACTTCCGGGCAGCGTCGTCCTCTACAACCCTCGCGCCGAAGAACGTTTGAAAGACGAAAATTTATTTGTACAAGGCAATTATAAATATCGGATTTTCAGCAATTTGACTACAAAAATAATTGCAAAATACAATTATTCTTTCAGCCGATATTCTGACATAAACGTGATGTACTCCGACGGGAAATTGGTGCAAAAATCCACGCAAAACGAATTGTTCTTATCGTGGATTAATCTTTGGCAAATCTGCGAGCCGCTTACATTTTCGGTGGCAATTGACGAAAATATTAATACCTTAGTAAGCAACATAACCGACAGACAACCAACGAGAAACACGATTCAGGCGGCAGCGAATTTGCGTTATAATTATAAGAAATTATTTACGGCAACTATTGGCGAAGTTTTCACGCATCTGAGAGAACATACCGAAAATGGGTCGCATTTTCAAGATTTGGACAGGTGGTCGCCATTTGCAAATGTTGTTGTAAAAATAAATAAAAAAATTACTGCAACCCTGATGCTAAAAAACACTTACCGCGTACCGACCTTCAACGAACTGTATTACACCACGTTAGGCACTACGGGACTGCAACCCGAAGATGCGCGGGAAATGGATTTTGGGCTGTCGTATTCGAGCAAAAAGTGGGGCGCGTCGGTCAATTGTTATCACAACAAAATAAAAAACAAAATCGTCGCAATCCCTACCCTTTACATTTGGAAAATGGCAAATTACGGCAAGGTAACAATCACGGGCGTAGACCTCGCGGCGGACAAAAAAGTGGCAATTTCTGACGTTTTGATTGACCTTTCGGCGCGATATTCATATCAAAAAGCGCAAGACGTAACCGACAACAAATCAAAACTTTACAAATCGCAAATTCCATACACGCCGCTTCATTCGGGCAGTGGCTCGGTGGCAATCAAATACAATGATTGGGCGGCAAATGTAACGGCGATTTTGTCGGGCAAACGTTACTTTTTGGAGTACAACATCCCCGACAACGAAATCGAAAATTACGCCGAATTTTCTGCCTCAATTTCAAGGAATTTCAACATAAAAGACGTTGATTTTTCGCTGAAATTTTCGTGCATCAATTTTACAAATTGTCAGTACGATGTGATAAAATATTATCCTATGCCCGGACGACAATTTCAACTGAATTTAAGTTTAACATTATAAAAACAACAAAAAAATGACAAACAAATTCTACAAATTTCTCACGCTCGGCGCGTTGACGCTGAGCATTTCGGTCGCTTTCACATCGTGCAGCGACGACGATGACAACGACGACAAGCAGGTCACCGACCCAAGTACAAGGAAGGCTTTCATCCTCAATGAAGGCTCTTGGAACGCCAACAACTCCACTCTCGACGTCTATCATCCTTACTCCGAACCGACGTTTTTGGAGAAGGATGTCTTCTCGACTGTCAACGGAGAGAAGATTGGCGACACTGGTCAAGACCTCATCGCTTACGGCGACAGGCTCTACCTTTCGGTGTGGGGCAGCAACTATTTGGCAAAGTTGGACAGCAACGGCAAAGTGATAGAAAAATATCAGTTCAAGGCCGACGAAGGTCAGCCGCGCCACCTCGCCGCTGACGGCAAATTCGTCTATGTCTCCACCTACGGCGGCAAGGTTGCAAAGTTTGACACCACGTCAATCTCTGCGCCGGTTGCTTTTGCGGAGGTCGGCAACAATCCCGAAGGCATCGCCGTTAAGGGCAACTACCTCGTAGTCTGCAACTCGCAGCAGACAGGTTCGGACGGTATGTCTGTGTCAGACAACAGAGTTTCCATCGTTGACCTCTCCTCCTTCACCATCGCAAAACACATCACATCAGAGGTTTACGGCAATTATCAGAGTGTTGCCGTGGTGAAAGACAGCATTTACATCACGTATTACACGCCGTCGTACTCTGTGGAAATGCTCAACCTCGACATCAACAAAGGTACGCTGACCCCCACCGGTGCGGCAACAAAGATGATTGCCACTTCCGAAGGCGAACTCTTCTGCGCCAACGTCGCCACGGTCTATGACGAAAATTGGAACGCCACCACCAACACGTCGTTCTTCGTGCGCAACGTCAATACCGGCAAGGACACTCCGCTCCTCGACCTCTCCGCAACGCCCGAACTCGCCACCGCAACGGTCTATCTGTTTGACATCGACTACGCATCCCACGACCTCTACATCGGCACCACCGACTACAAAACCAATGGCACAATTTACCATTTTGACAAGGATGGCAAGTTGTTGGACAAATTTGAGACCAGCAGCATCAGCCCAAGCAAGGCGGTGATTTTCTAATTGGATTGCAGACAATTTTAAAACAATAATTTAAGCGAATTTAAATGAATTGAAACGAATTTTTTTTTAAATTCGCTTAAATTTTTTATTATAAAACGTATGCTAAAAAAAATCATTTTCTTTGCGGCAATTATTTGTTTATCAATTAGTTGCCGTCAATCCATAAAAAGCGATATTTCCTCCGCGACAATGTTGGAGTTGCGGCACTCCACCCTACTCCGCATTTACGACGATGCCGACGGCTACCGCATCGCCGAGGTGCGCAATCCTGCCGACACTGCAAAAATTGCGCGGCGTTATATTTTGATTGACAGCAATTTAAATGCACCGAAAAATGCACCCGAAGGCACAATTATCAGAGTGCCGCTCCACAATGCGCTTATCTGCACATCGCTCCACGCTGGACTTTTTAAAACTCTCGGCGCAACTGACGAAATTGGCGGCGTTTGTGATGCAAAATACGTGATTGACAGCACGTTGCAATTATTAATTGAAAAAGAAAAAATAAAAGACTGCGGCTACACTGCTAACCCTGACCGCGAAAAAATTTTGACACTTGCGCCTGACGCGGTTTTGATGTCGCCATACGATGGTATGCAGACCACGGGGTTCTATGGCGCGACTGAAATTCCCGTCGTGGATTGCGTTGATTATATGGAAAATACGCCACTCGGACAGGCTGAATGGATTAAATTTTACGGAATCCTGACGGGCAAAGAGCGCGAGGCAGACAGCATTTTTGAGGTCGTTAAGCGCAACTATGAAGAAATTTTTTTGCAAATTGCGGCATCGTCGTACCGCCCGACTTTGCTCACTGAAAAAATGTATCAACAGACTTGGTACGTGCCAACGGGTCGCTCCACATCGGGCGTGTTTTACAGGGATGCGGGATTTTTTTATGTTTTTGACGATTTGACCGCCGACAATGGGCGCGTTTCCGTGCCATTGACATTTGAACAAGTATATGCCAAGGCGCACGATGCCGATATTTGGATTTTTAAGTATTACGGTGAAAATCAAAACCTTACGCTCAATCTCTTGTCCGCCGAAAATCCCAATTACAAGGATTTTAAGGCATTCAAAGAGCGCAAAATATACGCCTGCAACACTTGGGCGACGCCTTATTATGACGTTACACCCTTCCGCCCCGACATTCTCCTGCGAGAACTCGCCTACATTTCTAATCCTCAATGGGTTAAGGATTACCAACCCCAATTTTTCCAACGTTTACAATAATGCGAAAGACAACTATCATATTGATTTTCATATTGTTGGCATTGATTATAGTTTCGCTCGTAAATGGCTCTGTGGACATTCCATTGAGGGAGTTATTAACGGTAATAAAAAACCCCGACACCAATCCCGTCATCGCCAAAATTCTCTTTGACATCCGCATACCGCAATGTCTGACGGCGATTTTGGCGGGTGCGGCACTCTCGGCGGCAGGATTGATGTTGCAGACCACACTCGGCAATCCGTTGGCGGGACCCTCGATTTTGGGAATTTCGACAGGCGCATCGGTCGGCGCGGCGGTGGTAACGATGATTACCAGCACGATGGCGGCGGGCGCGGTGGTTTCGGGCGCAATGATTGGGGCGGCGGCGGTATTGATGCTGATAATGTCGCTCTCGGCGGCGGTCAGGAGCAACACGATGTTGTTGATAATCGGCATAATGATAAGTAGTATGGGCGCGTCGGCAATCGAATTGCTCAATTTTTGGTCGCCCGCCGAATCCGTTAAGACTTTTGCCGTGTGGGGAATGGGAACTTTTGCAAACGTTCAACTTTCACAAATACCTGTGTTTCTGATTGTTTGCGGTGCAGGATTATTATCAGGAACATTAATGACGAAAAAACTTAACGCACTTCTCTTGGGCGAAAATTACGCCGCGTCGGTTGGCGTCGATGTCAAGAAAAGCCGACTTTTCCTGTTGCTCACAACGGGAATTTTGACGGCAATTGTAACGGCGTATTGCGGCCCCGTGGCGTTCATCGGATTGTCTGTGCCGCACGTCGCGAGGCTGATTTTGAAAACCTCCGACCACCGCCGTTTGATGCCATCCACAATGCTCTGCGGCGCGGCTGTGGCATTGTGCTGCAATATCATTTGCACCGGTTTTCCGTCGTTGGGACAATTGCCCCTGAACGCCGTAACGCCAGTATTCGGTGCGCCGGTGGTGATTTGGGTGGCGACGAGGGGGAGAAGGATGAAATAAAATTATTTGCAACTAAATAATTTTGTTTGTACATTTGCGGCTGTAAAACCAAAATTTTTATAATTATGACAGCATTGGAATTAAACGCGGAGTTCTACAAGACGATGGGCATAATCGCCAATGACGAATCGCTGATGTCTAAGGCATTGAAATACATCAAAAAACTGGCGTCATCAAAACCGACAGCCGAAGACCCGACCTTGATGACCAAGGAGGAATTTCTCGCCAAGTTGGAAAGGGGCGAGGAAGAATACCGACAAGGGAAAACGTATGCAATGCTCCCCGGCGAAAGTTATGTTGAATTTCGTAAACGCATTGGCAGATGAGTTTCGCTCATAATCCTCCCCTCCTCCATCACCCAATACCAATCCCCAAACCGTTCTGCCTGGTCCAATTCGTGCGTGGACAATAGCACCGACTTGCCGTCGTCGTGTGCGAGATGTTGCAACAATTCCATTACCTCCGCCCGAGAGCGAAAATCAAGGAAGGCGGTAGGCTCGTCCAAAATTATAATAGGTGTCTGCTGCGCGAGGGCGCGGGCAATGAAGGCGCGTTGACGCTGACCGTCAGAAATCTCTTGCAATCTACAATCCGAAATATTATCGATGCCAAGCCGCGCGATAGAATCCGCGACAATCTTTTGGTCGTCGTCCGGAAGCCGTCCCAAAAATCCCGTATATGGCATACGACCCATTGCAACAAGTTCATTGACAGTGATTAACGAGTCGGCAACCTTGTCGGTCAATACCACCGAAACAAGGCGCGAAATCTGCGCGGGCGACAGCGTGGATATTGCCTTTCCGTCCACCTCCACGACGCCCGACAATGGACGTTGCAGCCCCGCCAAAGTACGCAAAAAAGTTGTCTTGCCAGTGCCATTGGCACCGACAAGACAAGTCATACTGCGTTTTGGGAGCGTCAAGTTGATATTGGAAATCAACGGCTTGGCGTATCCTATCGCGAGGTCGTGCGTGAGCATTAGTTGGTCTTGTAGTCGAATTTCACCTTCTTCAACTCCTCGTTTGCCTTGGTGATTTTGTCGGCGAGAGAAGCTTTCTTGGCGGCAACCTTTTCGCGGATTTCAGGGTCGCCGACGGCGAGGATTTGCGTGGCGAGGATTGCGGCGTTTTGGGCTGCGTTCACTCCGACGGTGGCAACAGGTATGCCGGGGGGCATCTGTATAATCGACAACATCGAATCCCACGCTTCCATACCCATCGTGGTCTTGATAGGCACGCCAATGACCGGCAAAACCGTAGATGCGGCTATTACGCCCGGCAAATGTGCCGCTCCGCCTGCTGCGGCGATTATCACCTTGATGCCCTTAGACGCGGCGTTTTTGGCAAAATCCGCCACGAGTTCGGGCGTGCGGTGCGCCGAAAGAGCGTTGATTTCAAAAGGTATCTGCATATCGTTGAGATACTTGGCTGCCGCCTCCATTACAGGCATATCGGAGGTGCTGCCCATAATAATGCTGACTATTGGTGTCATCTTTTTGCAATAATTTTATAAAAATGTTTTGTGGTTTTCATTACGTTGATTAACTTTGCACCTTGTAACGAGGCGCAAAACGCCCGTTGCCAAAATATGGACAAAGAAATCATCGTCAAAGATAAGAAATTTCGCCTGAGAATTG
The DNA here is from genome assembly GCA_946409405.1 of uncultured Bacteroidales bacterium. Lineage (GTDB taxonomy): Bacteria > Bacteroidota > Bacteroidia > Bacteroidales > UBA3824 > UBA3824. The sequence goes on along the minus strand of CAMJWL010000074.1, from coordinate 3,976 downwards.
ATGCCGACGAAATACAAAAAAATGTTAAACGTGTGGCGGACGAAATCAACCGCGACTACAAGGGCGGCGACATACGGTTTGTGGGCATCCTGAACGGTGCGTTTATGTTTGCTGCCGACCTGATGAAAAACATCACGGTGGACTGTAACATCGACTTCGTAAAGGTGTCGTCGTACTCCGGCACATCTACCACAGGCAATGTCAAGGAGTTGATAGGACTCAATAGCGACATCGCTGGCAAGGACGTGGTCATCGTGGAAGACATCGTGGAAACTGGCACCACGATGAGCAAGGTGCTCGAAATGCTGCGGAATCTTGGCGCGAGATCGGTGAAAATTGCGGTTTTGGTGTTCAAGCCTGAGTCGTTCAAGGACGAGTTCAACATCGATTACATCGGTTTCCGCCTGCCCAAAAGTTTCATCATCGGCTACGGTTTCGATTACGACGGCTACTACCGCAACCTCCCCGCTATTTACAGCCTCGTGGAGTAAACGGGAATCAAACGCCTTACGGCGTTTGGGGCTTTGGAACAAAAATTTAAACGAATTAAAGTTAATTAAAACGAATTTATTATTGTAATTCATTTCAATTCGTTCTAATTCGTTTTAATTTTCGTTTAAAAGAAAAGCCGCCGCAAGGCGGTAATTGAAGACAGAAATTAATGTTAAATAACTGATAAATAAAATGTTAAACATAGCAATTTTTGGTGCTCCGGGCGTTGGCAAGGGCACACAATCGGCTCTGATTGAGAAAAAGTACAACCTCGTACACATCTCTACGGGCGACATTCTCCGCGAGGAGACCTCCAAGGGTACGGAACTCGGCTTGAAGGCCAAGTCGTATATGGAGCAAGGTCAATTGATTCCCGACGATTTGATTATCGGTATGTTGGAGAAGAAAGTTGACGAAAACATCAATGCAGAAGGCATTCTTTACGACGGTTTCCCCCGCACAGTAAAGCAAGCCGAGGCTCTCGACGTGATGTTTGAGAAGAAGGGCTTGAAACTCGACACATTCCTCTGCCTCACCGCCGACCACGACACTCTCGTTGCTCGCCTCCTGAACCGCGCAAAGGATTCGGGCCGCGCAGACGACGCTGATGTCAATGTCATCGAAAACCGCATCAAGGTCTATAACGAACAGACCCTCCCCGTTGCCGAGTACTACAAGAACCAAGGCAAATCGGTGGAAATCAATGGCATCGGCGAAATCACCGACATCTTCAACACCATTTGCGAGGCGATTGACAAGGTAAAATAGTATTCAATTACAATCAATTATATTAATAACAAGTTCTAAGATTTCTTTATTCTTTACAAGGCGCGGCTGTCGTGAGATACGCCGCGCCAATTTTTTTGATGATTATTCCCGCCTCAGCCCATCGCTCGGATTCTGATACACCGCCTTTGCCGACTGCACAGTTACAATCAAAGCCGTTACAACAGCCACAGCCGCAAATATCAGCGCGAATATCCACCACGGCATCGGGGCTTTTTCCACAAAAGTCTGTTGCCAATTCAAAATGACGTAGAGCGACAACGGGAGGCTAAGCACAAAGCCAGAGAATACCATTATAAGATATTTGAGGTTGATGTTTTGCAGAATGTCTTTGACCGACGCGCCAAACACACGCCTTACCGCCACCTCCTGCCGCTTGTACTCGATGTCGAACATCACCATGCCAAACACGCCGATGATGGAAATCAAAATAGCCAACACCGCCATAAATACCGTAGTAGCCGAGGTGCTGATTTCCTTTTCGTACTGTTGTTGAAACACCTTGTCGCAAAACTCAATCTCCAACGGCATTTCGGGAGCAATTTCGGCGGCAACCTGTTCGATGTGCGCCACGGCGTCGCGGATGTTCGCGCCCTTGGCAATGCGGACGTTGCAATAGTTGAGCCACCGCGCACGACTAATGGTAAACATCAGCGGCATATTTTCTGTGCGGAACGAAAGGATGCGCACGTCCTCACAGATGCCCTTCACCACGCCAAACACCGTGTCGCCCACCTGTATGCCATACGCTGCCATACTCGGACTTATCACACAGTCTTCCCTCCTGTTGTTGAAAGAGACATCGCTATCGGCACGGTCGCCAAAACCATCGCCCTCTGTAAGACTGATGCCAAACACGTCAAGAAATTCGGCGGTGCAGAAGATATTGTGGAAACTAAACACCTCCTGCGACATGGCATCCTTGTTTTTGGGCTGCCAAGACAGCGAATTAGTGTTGTACACGTCGGTTTCGCCGATTTTGTTGGCAGTGAACGCCACCGCCTCTATCGCGCTGTTTTCTTTGAGGCGGTCGATAAGCACGTCGCACTTGCTGCCAAAATGCTGATTGGTCTTAAAGACAGCCACCTGACTATTGTTCAATATCGGATTGGCATTGCCCATGTGTCTTATTTGCAGCCAAATGCACACCGCAATAGAGATGAAGCACATAGCCGCAAAAAACTGGAACACAAGCAACACAGTCCTGAGTCTGTTGCCCGCCATCGACCGTCCGTAGGAGCCTTTCAAGACCAACGACGGATTTGCCGACGTGAGTTTCACTACCGGGTATATGCCCGCCAACACATTTATTATAAGAGCCACCAACAACGCCGCCATGCAAATCCCAATGTTGCCGGATATGGAGAGGTCTTTGGGAATGAGAAACGACGTTATCCAAGTGCCGTTGAGCAACGCCACCATTATCAACGCCACCGCCCACGTCGCAACGCCTACTATTACATTTTCGGCAAACAACTGACAACGCAGCCGCCCGACGCTACTGCCGAGAACTTTTTGCGTATTGACATTTCGGATGCGCAGAGGGATGAGCGCGATGCTAAAATTGGTGTGATTGACGGCGGCTATCAGCAAGACCACAATCGCTATCGCCGTGAGCATCGCTGTGGTGCTGCGGCTGCCGCTTTTTACAAATCCCACGTCGCCCTCGTTGCCGTAATAAGTCTGCCGCAGTGGTTCGAGCCTGTATTGCGCGTTGTTTTCCATTATATAACGCCTTAGATGAGTGCAACTGTTCATCATCTGTTCCACCTCCGCCTTGTCGTCGGGCGAGGAGAGCATCACCCAAGCCATGAAATTGCGCCCAGAGTTGCCGTCCTTCGCGGTTTCGTCCAAGGCGAAATATATCGCGTTGTTAATCTGCGTGTTGGATGGGAAATCGCGATAGACAGCCGTTACAGTCAGCACCGAATCACCCATGCACCAATTCTCGTTGACACCGATATTGCGCCCGACGACATCGGTGGTTCCAAAAATTTTTTTCGCCGTAGATTCGCTAATCATCGCGTTGCCCGGCACGGCAAGACGCTTGGGGTCGCCCACGATGATGTCAAAATCAAACATCTTCACAAAACCCGAATCCACACCCACCACATGCTCGTAAAAACCGTGCCTATTGCCGTCGCTGCCCGTTACTTCCACATAATAATCCTGTATCATGTCCAATACGGACGAATACGCCTCTATCTTGGGCGAACAGGTGCCAAATTGTTCGATGTTGTAACGGTCGAGGATTATGTCAAAAGGTTTTTCGCTGATGTCCTCGGCAATGAGGTAGATGCGGTCGACGTTCTTTTGGCAACGGTCGAAACCATCTTCGTACACTATCTGCATCGCCACAAACATCAATGCCGCCAACGCAGCCGAGATGCCGAGGAAGTTCATCGCCCACGCCAACTTAAAACGGCGCATGATGCTCAATAGGTTCATGAATATTATCTTCATTTTCAATTACGGATTAAGAATTACGAATTTCTAAGTTGAATATTACAATTTCAACTCATCACGCACCGTGCCAAAACAATTAAATGATTGAGAGAGAGGATTATACAGTTTGCACCAGATTGTAAAGTGTAAAAAAATTTTACAGCGGTGTAAAGGAATTTTACATTTTTTTTCGGGCGGGTACTAAATCTAAGAAATTTTCGAGTCAATAGTCTGATTTTAGTGTTGTCATCAT
>CAMJWL010000073.1 GCA_946409405.1 uncultured Bacteroidales bacterium | reverse complement strand
GGATTGGGGCAGCCGAGTTCCTTGGCGTATTCTACGGCACCCTGAGCCATGTAGCGGAGGATGGTGGCGTTAGCGTAGTTGCGCGCGCCCTTGGAAACCTGCATGATTACGGGGCTCTTTGTCTCTACTGCGGCCTGAACGATGGCCTGCATTTGCTCCATTGTGTTGAAGTTGAAAGCGGGGATGGCGTAGCCACCAGAAACTGCCTTCTTGAACATTTCCCTTGTGTTAACAAGGCCTAATTCTTTGTATGATACCATAATTTATAATGTGTTAGAATGTTTTTCACAATTCAGGCGCAAAGATAATGTTTTTTGTGGAATATGTGCAATTATTTCCGTAAAAAAATTATCGCGGCACGGCTACGGCTATCCCCGTAAACTTTTTGATGCCTCCCAGATACTGCGCAAGCGGGGTGGGGGAGAGGGTGGTCTTGTGGTCGGTGGATGATGCGTGGTACATCTTCAACGCGCCTTTGTGGTCTCTCACGGCTATGCCGACGTGCGCAAAGTCGAGTCCCGGGGTGCTTGTGGTGATAAAAATTAGGCTGCCGTTCGGAATCTTGTCGGCTACGGCGGCTATCTGGTCTTTGGGAATATAATAAGCGTGGTGAGAGTTGAGCCAATCCTCGCGCTCGCGTATGGAGTCGGTGGCGGCGGGGTTGTCTTTGAGGTGCTTGTAGAGGTGGCTGTGGGTGGTCATAAAGTCTATTTGGGAGGTCAACTCCACGCCGCCGAGTTCCTGTGTGATGTCGGTGATGTTGCCACGGAGGGCGTTGTCGGCTATCCAGTCGGTGGTGTAATGCAGGCGCGAACAGTAGCCGGTGTTGCGTCCGTTGCGGTAGCGGAGGTTTTCTACCTGCCGGCGGAAGTTGTAGAACGACGGCTCGTCGCTGCCCGCGTCCAATGCGAGCGCGAGGCAGGTCTCCTGGAAGGTAACGCAGTCGAAGCGTTTGAGGTCTATTACAACGGTTTCCACGTCGCCCTCGTCCAATGTGCCGCCTACGTAGGGACGGTTTTCGAGGAGTTTTGCAGCCTTTGCAATCCGTGCGGCGGTGGAGGTCAAAGGGCGGAGTTGCTGCATGATTTTTTCGTATTCTGTCAACCACGGCAACGATGCGGCGGCGGGCTTGGATGTATCTGGTTCGGCGATATGCCGGATGATGCGCCGGTAATAGATATTGTCGCGGTTGCTGGCGGGGATGGAGTCGGCGAGTTGTTGAAGTAGCGAATGTGGCATGTCGTACATCAGGCTCACGCTCAGGATGTAGCATGCTATCGGATGGTCGATGTATTTCTGGATAAAAAGGCGTTGCAGACCGTCAGACTCTTGCTTGATAAGGAGCCGTTCCTGCTGGAGCCGCTCTATCATCAGGGTGTCGAGGTTGAGGTACGCATTTTGGAGCATTTTGAGGTTGCCGGTTTCCTTGCTGCTATATACGGAGTACGATTGCAGGAAGTCGGTGAAAATCTTATTTGACTCCGAACCCGTTATCACGCTGCGGCTTGGCTTGGCGTAGTTGATGTCGATGTTTATTTTGCCGTTTTCTACAAACACAGGCAGGTAGTCGGTGGCGTTGTCGATGTAGATGTACATCAGTTCGGGGTGTTTGAGATTACCATGGAGACTGCCGCGCTGCATCTCAAACCGCGTGGAGTCCACAAAGGCAAGCCCGCTGTCGGTGTCGCGGTACAGACGCGCAATAATGTTGTTGCAGCCCTTGCCCGACAATGCGATTTCAAAGGTGCCGTTGCCAGAGTCCACGTTGCTTGCGGCGCACGAGAGTAGCAATGCGGAGGTTATTAATAATAAGGTGAGGTGATTCCACATGATTTGTAAATGTTTTCCGCAAAAATAAGCATTAGACATAAAAAAAACAAATCTTCCACACATTTATTGTCCTCCCCGCCAACTTATTTTTAATTTTTTTTGCTAACTTTGCACCCGAAATTCAAATATTTTAACAATAACAAAATGAAAAACTATTCAACCTCACAACACCTCGCCAGAGCGGCAATGCTCCTCCTCGTGGCGATGCTCACCTCAATAGCAGCGTGGGCAACTGACGTAACCTACACATACACCTACACAGAAACTACCACCTCGGATCATCAAGCAGCGTCGAAGATAACTTCTTCGTCCACCAAAGAAATTACGTGGAGGGCGCAAAGTGGAACGCTTTGGACTGCAAACGCAACCAAATCAATTACAGAAACAGATTTCACAATCAATTTCACACCTTCTGCAAGCATCACCTACGGTTTTAAAGAGGAGGGTACATTCACAATTGCAACCGCTGAAAGCGACGGCTACTACATCAGAAAAGTAACCATCAACTACAAGACATCTCAGGGCTCCACCTCTACACCGGTAACCGCTATCAACTCAAATACCGTCGTTGTCCCTGTCGCAAAAGGTGCGGGTAGCACTGGCAGCATTAACGACCCTATCTCCTACGAATTCATCGTGGAACTAACCGACCAACCCTACTACTTGGTAACGCCCGCCTCCGACCTCAAAATCGTCAACACCAACGGCTTTGCCCACGAAAGCAAGACCTTCTTCCACCCTAACACCGCCATCACCATCGCCCCCACAAGCCCCGTCCACGTAATCACCGCGACGGATGGCACTGTCAGCGAGGCAACCATCGCCCAAGACAAGCGCAGTTTCTCCTTCAAGATGCCCAGTCAGGCAATTACCCCCTCGGCTACGCTCGAAGAAGCGCACATCGTAGCAATCACTGGCGATGTCAACATCACCGACCCTCTCTTCACGGATGCCGACGGCAACAAATACTACAAGTATGATGACATCATCACAATCTCCGCCAAAAATTCCAACGACATCATTGATGCCATAGACGGCTTCGATGGTATCGTCTATGATGCCTCATTAGCCCCCAACTACAAGTCAGCATCCTTCTTCATGCCGACTTCAGACCTCACCCTTACCGCCACTACTTCCGAAGTGCACACTGTGAGCGTCCCCTCTAACCTCACTATCAGCAAGGAATACAAAACAATCGGCGGCACAAAATACTACAAAAAGGGTGAAACCTATACCCTCACCGTCAACGCCAACAATCAAATAATTTTTGGCACGCCAACAGTTAACGGCGCGGGAGCAACCCTCACCGTTGCCGACGACAAAAAGAGTATCATCCTCACCATAGGCTCTGCAAACATCACATCCATCTCCGCCACATTAGCCACGCTGTCAGGCAGTGGCGGTGGAGTTAGTTGGTTTATGACCGACAAGGACGGCGACCATACATACGAGACGCTTACAATCAACGGCAATGGAGAAATCTCCTCATCGCCTTGGGCTGACTATTTTGCCGCCTCCATTGAGCGCGTCAACATCAACAACATCAATCTTACCATCAGCGGCAATCCATTCGACAAACTCAGCGACAACGCACTCATCGTAATACCCACGCTCGAATACGCCGTACAGTACAAGAATACTGCCTACGCCTCCAAACTCCGCGTTCTATTCGGCTCACAAATCTTCCCTTTCACCGATACCGACCGCGACGGCAACGCCGCGACACTCGCATATGCAATAGCCACCGCAGATGACCTCTTAGCACTCGCCGCAGCAGTCAACAGCGGCGAAAACACAACCAACCTCACATTCCGACAGACCGCCGACATCGCCTTCGACCACCCAGACAACGAGGACATCGAATACACGGAGAACTACGTGTCAATAGGAAATTCACAATACAACTTCTATGGACACTTCGACGGCGACGGTCACATAATAAGCGGCATCCGCATCCGTAAGACTGGCAATGACGAGGAAGACAATTGTCAAGGACTCTTCGGTTGTGTCTTTAATGCCAACATCCATGACATTCATCTCACCGATGCCCGTATACAAGGCAATATAAAGGTCGGCGGCATTGTGGGTGTCAACCAACGCAGCACCATAAGCCACACCATCGTCACCAATTCCGTCATCATTAGCAGCGGTAGCATACCCGGTGCCATCTGTGGCAAGACCATCGGAGGCACCCTGACCAACAATTATTATCAGGGATGCGGCATGGCATACGGCTTCTATGACCCCTACTGGTGGGGTACTGGAAGTGATGGCGACAACGGTGCTACCCCCGCCTTCCTCCTCACCCTCGGCAACGGCATTACCATTACCACCCCCGCCACCCCCGCCTTCTCATACCTCGGCAAGGATTATTACGCCCAAGGCACGGAATTCACCATAACCCCCGCCGATGACAACAAAGCATTTACCTCAGTCAACGTCAAAGATGTAGATGGCACCATTGCCACCATTGCCGCCGACAAGCGCAGCGCAACCTTCGTGCCATCGTCAGACGCTACGGTATCTGCCAAATTCACAACAATTTACACCATTGACGGCGAGAGCGGCGACCCTGTTTCTTTCTCCCAAACAATCAGAACCGCCATGGTAGTTTTCAACCGCACTTTCACGCAAGGCGTCAATTCAACGATAATACTGCCGTTTGGTTTCACCCTTGACGATGATTTCAAGACCAACTACGGCAACTTCTATTCGTTGCAGACCATACGTTACAACGAAAGTGCAAAACAATGGGAAGGTTGGCTTGACTACATTGTCAGCGACAAAGTGGAAGCCAACACGCCTTACATTTTTGTTCCCGCAAAGGATTTCACCTCGATTACATTCTATGGCGTAACGCTTAACCCCACAACGCCCCAAGACGTTACCTTCGGCGACGAAAATGACGAATGGACGTTGCGCGGCGTATATGAGAAGACGGTATGGACTGAACGCCAGCCCAAAATCTACGGCTTTGCCGCCACCACCGGCGTTGGCAGAGACGAAGAAGGCAACGTAATAGGCGACATCGCCGTCGGCGAATTTGTACGTGCGGGCATCAACTCCTCCGTCCGTGCCACACGCGCCTACCTCGAATACAGCGGCAACGACGCAGCCCTCTCCAAATCCGCCCTCTCGCTCCCCGACCGCATCATCGTGGTATTCCCCAACGAGACCGCCTCTGTAATCGACAATCCTGTTGACGACCCCTCAACCACCGGCGACGACATCGAGACCCCGACCTCGGAACTCACCCCCGCCGCCAATGTAAAAGTCTGGTCATACGACAAGACCATCTACATTGCCGCCGCGCCCGGCACAGCCTACCGCATCATCGATGCCTCCGGACGTCCCCTGCGCACCGCCACCACGCAATCCGACCGCGACGAAATCCGCCTCGGCGGCAAGGCTTATGGCATCGTGATAGTTATCATCGGCGGCAAGGCGTATAAGATTAGTTACTAAACAACAAACCCCGCACATCACCGCCGCAAGGCGCAGAAGTGCGGTTTTTTTTTCGTGTTTTTCGTGTTTTTCGTTGTTAAATGAAAGTGCCGTATCATTTTCTATTCGTTAAATTCGCTGCCGCTTGCGGCATTGGTTTAATGTAAACCTTCTGTAAGACAATTTCGTTTTATTGTTTAATTCGGTGTTAAAGCAATTTGCGTATGCCCCATTATGAATTATGCATTATGCATTGTAAAAGTGGTCTGTTTTTTGCAAAATGTTTGGCATAGTTATCATATTTAACGAACCCATTAACATCTGCAACAACATGAACATCAAGAATCCCAAATTGGAAAGGGCATTGCTGATACTTGTGTACGCGCTCACATTTCTTGTGGTGGCGTATGTGGCTGTGAGCCTTTTTGTACAGGCCACCGACAATGGCGCGGAAGCCGTTGACTCCGCCTACAACGCCGAGATGCGCGAAAATTACGGCAATTATCTCCCCGAACTGCCTGATACGTTGACATTTTGCGGAGAGCGGGTGCCGCTCGAAAATTTTGACGTGCGCGAAGCACTCGACGCCGAGATTATCAAAGTGATGTATTGGCATTCGCAGGTGTTCGTACTTTTGAAACGTGCCAACCGTTACTTCCCAACCCTCCGCCGCGCCCTTGCCGAGGACAACATGCCCGAAGATTTTCTCTACCTCTGCGTTGCGGAGAGCGGCATGGATCACGTGGTGTCGCCAGCCAAGGCTGTTGGATTCTGGCAGATATTGGAATCCACAGGCAAGGAAGGCGGCTTGGAAATTAACGCCGAGGTCGACGAGCGTTACAACATCGAAAAATCCACCAAAGTAGCCTGCAAATACCTGCGCCAAGGCTACGAAAAATTTGGGAGTTGGACGATGTCGGCGGCGGCATACAACTGCGGACAGGCGGGCTTGCAGAAGTTGGTGGATCGTCAGGGAGTCAACTCCTATTACGACCTCCGCAACTACACCGAGACGGGCAGGTACGTGTTCAGGATATTGGCGTTGAAACTCGTGATGCAAAACCCCGCAAAATACGGCTTTGTATATAAAGAAAAAGACCTCTACCCCGAGTTAAAGACCCGCACTATCGAAGTAGACTCCTCGATAAGCAACCTCTACGAGTTTGGCAAGCAGGTAAGCGTCAACTACAAAATGTTAAAAATGCTTAATCCTTGGCTGCGCGACACCAAACTCACCAACCGTCATGGCAAGACATACCAAATCAAGGTAATCGACCAGACCACGCGCCAAACCGCATATTAAAAACGCCCTCAGAGCCATTGTGGCGCGTTATTGTACAACAAAATAAAAAATATTTGCAATTTATTTGCATATTTGAAACTTAATATATAACTTTGCGGCACGGGATAGGGGACACCAAAGTCCCCTATTTTTATCGCAAAAAATATATGGTTTCAGCAGAAGCAATCAGGCAGATAGTGGAGGGAAACCCCGCCCTGTCAAAATTTTTCATTGTTGATGTCAAGGTGTCCAGAGACAACAGCATTGTAGTAAAGGCAGACACCGACCAAGGCATCACCATAGACGAATGTGGCGAGTTGAGCGCGGCGATAGAGGCTTCGCTCGACCGCGATGCCGAGGATTTTGACCTCGAAGTGTCGAGTCCGGGGCTCTCGGAGCCGCTCAGGCTGCCGCGTCAGTACCGCAAAAACATCGGCCGCGAAGTGGTGGTGGAGACCATCGACGGCGAGAAATTGCGCGGCACAATAGCGGGCGCAGACCAAGAGTCGTTTACCCTCGAGGAGACACACACCGAACGCAAAGACGGCAAGAAGGTCAAGGTGCAGGTGCAGACACCATACAAATATTGCGACATCAAGTACACCAAGTTAAAAATTGCGTTTTAAATAATATATCAGGCGGAAAAACATGGAAATCAACAATCTGATAGAATCCTTTGCCGAGTTTAAGGAGCAGAAAAGCATCGACCGCGCCACTATGATGCGCGTGATAGAGGAAGTTTTCAGGAGCATCCTCGCCAAGAGGTTTGGCACCGACGAAAACTTCGACATCATCATCAACATCGACCGAGGCGACCTCGAGATATGGCGCAACCGCGTCGTTGTGGAAGACGGCGACGTGCAGGATCCCAACCTCGAGATTTCGCTCTCCGACGCCAAGAGCATCGATGCCGACTACGAAATCGACGAGGAGGTAACGGACGAAGTCAAGTTCCAAGACTTCGGTCGCCGTGCCATACTCACCCTGCGCCAAAACCTTACGGCGAAGATTCTTGAATTTGAGAAAGAGAAACTCTACGAAAAATACAAGAACCGCATCGGCGAAGTGGTGTCGGGCGAGGTATATCAGGTGTGGAAAAAAGAAATCCTTGTACGCGACGAGGACGGCAACGACCTCACCCTCCCCAAGCAGGAGCAGATACCGAGCGACTTCTTCCGCAAGGGCGACGCGCTCAAAGCCGTAATCTCCAACGTGGAGATGAAAAACGGCACACCGTCCATCACCCTGTCGAGAACATCGCCCGCGTTCCTCGAAAGACTCTTTGAACTCGAAGTACCAGAAATCCTCGACGGTCTCATCACCATCAAGAAGATTGTACGCATACCGGGCGAGAGGGCCAAGGTAGCCGTGGAGAGTTACGACGAGCGCATCGACCCCGTAGGCGCATGCGTGGGCATGAAGGGTTCGCGCATACACGGCATCGTCCGCGAACTTCGCAACGAAAACATCGACGTAGTGCCATACACCACCAACATACCGCTCTTCGTACAGCGCACACTCGCGCCCGCCACTATCAACGACATCCGCGTAGTGGAAGCCGAGAAGAAGGTGGAGGTATATCTCGACCCGGAGGAAGTGTCGAAGGCAATAGGCAAAAACGGCTCTAACATCAAACTCGCCGGACAACTCACCGGCTACGACATCGAAGTATTCCGCGACATAGAAGGCGGTGCGGAAGACGACGTGGATCTCAAAGAGTTCACCGACGAAATCGAAGGTTGGATAATCGACACGCTCAAGTCGATAGGATGCGACACGGCACGCGACGTGCTCAACATTCCGCGAGAGGAACTCATCCGTCGCACCGACCTCGAGGAGGAGACAATAGACGAAGTAATCAAGATCTTCAAGGAAGAATTGGAGCAAGAATAGTAAGCGATTACAGGCACACTAATTATTAACTTTAATTTCCTTATATGAGCATAGAAAAAGAAACACGATTAAACAAAGTAGCCAAGGAGCTCAGCGTAGGAGTAAGTACTATTGTGGATTTTCTGAAGAAGAAGGGCTTTGAAGTGGACAACAGCCCCAACGCCAAGATTACCCCCAAGCAGTACGAACTCTTACAGCGCGAGTATGCCTCCGACCAAATGGCTAAGAGACTAAGCGAAAAGGAGGCGGAAATCGAAAAAGAACGCAAAAGAGCAATCAATGCTGAACAAAAGGCCAACAAGGCTGCAAACACTAATCAAGTTTCTAACTCAGACAAAAAGGAAACTAAAGTGTCAGACCAACGACAGAATAATAATCAGAAGCCTCAAAATCAGCAACGCAACGACAAGCACCGCCAGAAATATCAGGAGCCTTCCATCCCCAAGGTGATAGGCAAGATAGATCTGAGCGCACTCAACACCAAGACACGCCCCGACAAGAAATCATCGGGACAGCAGCAACAGCAGCAAGACCGCAACCGTCAGCCTCAGCCCCAGCCATCACAGCAACGTAGCGATACGCAGCAGGCTCAGCCGCAGCAGACGGCGGCTGAGCAGCAACAACAGTCTCAGCCCGCAGCGCAGCCTCAGCAGACTGCACAGCCGGCAAGCACACCCACCACTACCGCCACCACAACGACCTCGCAGCCGCAGACAGAAAGCAGCGAAGTTTTCCGTCCGGGCATGATACAACTCACGGGTCCCAAGGTACTCGGCAAGATAGAACTCGAGGACAGCCGCAGACGCCGCAGCCGCAGACGTCGCAACCGTCAGCGCGTGGACATCAGCGAAGCAACGGCGCAGCAAAACGGCGGCAAAAACAGCGGCAAAAACGGTGGCAAAAACGACAAAAACGACCAGAAGTCGGGCAGCCGCTCCGAGCGCGACCGCGCAAAAGACCGCGACCGCGAACGTCAGCAGGGCGGCGGCAGTGGCAGCGGCAAAGAGAGAGACAGAAAGCGCAACAAAAAGCAGGCAATCCAAGAAATCAGCCAGGAGGACATCGACAGGCAGATTAAGGAAGTGCGCGCCAAGCAGCAGAAGGTCAAGAACAAAGCCGCGCAACGCCGACACGACGAGCGCAAGGAGGAGCAAAAGAGGTTGCAGGAGGCTATGCAGCGCGAGGAGGACGAGAAAAAAATCCTCAAAGTCCCCGAATTTGTATCCGCCAACGAACTTGCCGTGCTTATGGACGTATCGAGCAACGACATCATATCCGTATGCTTCGATTTGGGCAACATAATCTCCGTCAACCAACGCCTTGACGCGGACGTAATATCCTTGGTGGCAGATTATTTCGGCTTCCAAGTGCAATTTATCAGCGAAGAAAAGGAAGACGAATCTGCCGACAGCGAGGAGGACAACCCCGACGACCTCGAGACCCGCGCACCTATCGTGGTGGTGATGGGCCATGTGGACCACGGCAAGACCAAACTCCTCGACTATATCCGCAAGACCAACGTGATTTCGGGCGAGGCTGGCGGCATTACGCAAGCCATTGGCGCATACAACGTTACGCTGCCAGACGGCAAACATATCACCTTCCTCGATACGCCAGGACACCAGGCTTTTACCGCCATGCGCGCCCGTGGTGCCAAAGTAACCGACGTCGCGGTAATCGTGGTGGCGGCAGACAGCACCGTGATGCCGCAGACCGAGGAGGCTATAGCCCACGCACAGGCGGCGGGTGTGCCAATCGTGTTTGCTATCACCAAGATAGACCTCCCCACCGCCAACGTGGATAAGATAAAGCAAGACCTCGCCACACACGGCTTCCTCGTGGAGGATTGGGGTGGCAAATATGGCTGCGTAGAAATTTCGGCGGTAACGGGTCAAAACGTGGACGCGCTCCTCGAACGCATCCTCCTCGAAGCCGAAATGCTCGAACTCAAAGCCAACTTCAACTGCAAGGCAAAAGGCACCGTAGTGGAAGCCACCCTCGACAAGGGACGCGGCTACATGGCAACGGTGTTGGTACAGCGCGGCACGCTCAAAGTGGGCGACGTAGTATGGGCGGGCAGTCATTCTGGCAAGGTGAAGGCTATGTTCAACGAGCGTGGCAAAAATATCAAAGAGGTGCATCCCGCAGAGCCGGCATCAATACTCGGTCTCGACGGCTCGCCGGTAGCGGGCGACAGGTTTGAGGTGATGGACGAAGAACGCTCTGCCCGCGACAAGGCGGCTCAGCACGAACAGTTGGCGCGTGAAATCAGTTTCCGCACCAAGAAGCACCTCACCCTCGGCGAAATAGCCCGTCGTATCAAACTCGGCAACTTCAAGGAACTCAACATCGTGCTAAAAGCCGACGTACAGGGTTCTGTGGAGGCATTGCAGGACGCTCTCGAAAAACTTTCCACCGACCAGATCAGCGTATCCGTACTTTGGAAGTCGGTGGGTCAGATTTCGGAAAGCGACGTCATGCTCGCATCGGCATCCAACGCCATCATCATTGGCTTTGAGGTGCGTCCGTCGGCAAGTGCCAAGAAACTCGCCGAGAAGGAGCAGATACAAATCAAGACCTACTCCATCATTTACGATGCCATCAACGACGTACAGGACGCCATGAAGGGTATGCTCGCGCCGGAGACCAAGGAAGAAATCTGCGGTTCTGCCGAAGTGAAGGAGGTATTCAGGATTGCCAAGGTGGGCAACATCGCCGGATGCCTCGTAGTGGAAGGGAAGGTGTTGCGTACCAACAAGGTGCGCGTAATCCGCGAAGGCGTGGTAAAGCACACTGGCAAAATCGCCGCCCTCAAACACTTCAAAGACGACGCAAAGGAAATCAATATGGGCATGGAGTGCGGCATTTTCATAGAGAATTTCAACGATGTCCAAGTAGGCGACACATTGGAAGCCTTCGAGGAAAAAGTTGTAGAACGATGATTTACAATATTATCGCCGCGCAATGAAAATTTGGCACGTTATATGAAATGATACGGGTAAAGGAGCGTTACTCTACAAAAAAACAGTTCCTTTACCCGTTTTTTAGTTCAAACCATTAACAAGTATATAATATCGTGAAAAAGAGACTTTTGACATTCGCTGCCGTGATGCTCACGTTAGGAGCATACGCACAGAAATTCGACATCACAGCCATAGACGACAACGAAGAACCCGAACCCCAGACATCTTCTGTCAGAGCCATCGACACCGTTAACACCGACGACAAGTATAAGAAGATAGTCCTCTTTGAGGATTACACTTGGAAGTACATCGAACTCGAACGCCCCAACATCTCCGACGAGGATTTTCAAGACGCTTGGGAGCAGGAGCATATCCACGCTTACATGGACGTTACGTTGGCATCGTTGCCCGCAGAGGTAGATTTGTTGTTGACAGACAGCCTTCACGGTTGGGCGTGTCCCATCAAAGGCCCTGTAACTTCGGGCTGGAAATTCCGCCGCCACCGCGACCACAAAGGCACCGACATCGCCCTCACCACTGGCGACACTATCCGCGCCGCTTTTGACGGCAAGGTGCGTGTAATCCGCGAAGTAGCCGACGCAGGTGGCTATGGCAACCTTATCGTAATCCGTCACGCCAACGGCCTTGAAACTTATTACGCCCACCTCTCCAAGCACCTCGTTGCCGAAAACGAACTCGTGAAGGCTGGCGAAGTTATCGGACTTGGCGGCAGCACGGGTCGCAGCACTGGCCCTCACTTGCATTTTGAGTGCCGCTACATGGGCAAGCCTTTTGATGCAGAGCGCATTTTTGACTTCCAAAACGGCCAACTCCGCGACACGTTGTTTACCTTGAAAAAGCACTATTTCAACATCTACTCCCACTACGGACAGACCGACAAGGAGTCGTCTCAAACCACCGAGCGCGTTGTACACGTTATCCGCTCCGGCGACACCCTCGGCGCAATCGCCCGCAAGTATCACACCACGGTATCACGCATTTGTTCCCTCAATGGTTTCTCCGCTACCAAGACGCTGAGAATAGGTCAGAGGGTAGTAGTAAGGTAACAAAAGAATTTTTTTAACTCTTAGGCAGACGGGGCTGGTGATTGATGTCGTCAAATATCAGCCTTCCTGCCAGGAGAGTAAAATATTTTACAGTTTCGTAGTCGTTGGGACTCTGGGATTTGGTGTGCTGGTCTATGGCAAATTTGAGATGGCTGTTGATGCAGTTGAGAATCTCGGAGGGGGGCAGTACTGGGAAGTCGTATTTCTCGGCGCATGCTTTGATTTCGTCTATGGAAGGCGTTTCGATTTGTTTGCCGGTCTTTTGAGCAATGTAATTAATTTCGTTTTGCGCCATTTGGGACTTCGGGTCGTAGTATTTGCTCAATTCGTAGCAGCACAGTGCCGCATCATACTGTTGTTTTTCAGAGAAATAATATCCAAGGCTGCGGATGCCTTTGGCGAATAATTCCGGCGTATATGCGTATTTGAAACCTTTTTTGATGTTGGCTACATAATCGTCGCACATATTGCCAGAAGCCTTGTATGTCTCCGCAATTTCATAATAAGCCATTGCGTTGGCGGGATTGCAATCGAGCGATTTGAGGAGCGCGGCGCGGGATTCGTCGTACCGCTTGGCGTCAAGAAGCAGTGCTCCGTAGTCAAAAAATACATGCGAACCCGGGATTTCTATCCAGTTGATTTCTCTCTCGGAGTTGTTGTTGTAATGCTTGTACAGCAGATATTCTATCATCTGTGTGAAATCGTGGTATTCGGTTTCGTCGTCGTTTTCTGGCAGCACATTTTCTTCAATGTCCTTTGCCAGCAATTCTATCAGAGACACGGCGGTAGCAAGATCGCCTTCTTTGTAATGATCTCTTACTTTTTTCCTGATGCTCAGGATAAACGCTCGCAGGTCGTCGATATTTTCTGTTGGAATATTTCCCATAGGTTTAGGTTTTGATGGTTCAACAATTGTCTTGGCGATTCCTTGCCGCTAAAAATGCCTCGATTGTACGTGGTGTTTCTTCATTTCCTCCTCGGTGTTGCTGATATTGCGGAGAAGGCGTTTGCCAGTGGATGCGTCGTCAAATTCGTTGATGAGGCGGCCGGCATATTCGCGGCTTACATCAAAAATTTCGAGGGCGTAATATATCATGGCAAGGTTATATACCATGTCTGCCTTGGCACTTTTCTGCTTTTTGTTGGTGGCGGAGAGCGACTTCTCTATCTCCTTAAAATGCTCTATCCACGGCTGCATTTGGCGTATTGTGGAGGCAAGGCTGCCGTCCAAAGGCATCGAATTGATGATGTTTTTTATCTCCGTGCGTGCGCTCTGATGCTTGGCGTAATAGGGACTTTTTTTGGAGTTGAAGAAGGCTATCTTGATATTGTCGGTGGTGGGGTAATACACGTATGCCGGCACAAGACGCTCGTTGATTTCCTCTATTTTGGCGGTCAACTCGGTGCGTACTATCTTCTCGATGAAGACTTCCTTGTTTTCCCTCACAAAGTCGTGGCAATCCCTCGGACTAAAAAATCTTTTGTCCATCCTGAACGTGTTGATAGGCGGACGGTGCGTGAAGGGATCTACGTTGGTGAAGGTCTGGTGCGAATTGTCGGTGTCGAGGTTGTATTCCAGCACTATCGAATAGTCTATTACCGGCGTAAACCAGTCCACCGGTACCATTTCGCCATGGCGGCGCACCATTTCGGTAAACTTGTCTTCGTGGATGCCCTCTATGAGGAAGTCGTAGGCGTTTACGGTGATGCGGAGGGTGGCTCGGTCGGGATTGTTTACCTGAGTCCATCCGTCGAGATGCAGCAGCGCAGCCACTTCCGCCGGTTCAAAATACGGGCTTACCTGCCTTGCAAAACCGCAACTGACGCTGTATGTGCGCTGAGATTCAGGCACGTAGTTGTAAGGCAGGTTTCGCACGGGGAATCCCATGTTTACCTTCGTAGTGTTGTATTGGGCATTGGCTCCCATGCTAAATGCTACAAGGCAGAGGAGCAATATAATTAGTCTTTTCATAACGGTCAGGTTAAGTGGTTAAATGTGTTACATCATCATGTTGAGCATACGGGCGAGTGTGTGCTTGAGATCTTTGCGGTTGACGATATAGTCGAGGAAGCCGTGTTCGAGCAAAAACTCCGAACTTTGGAAACCGTCGGGCAGGTCTTTTCCCGTAAATTCCCTGATGACTCTGGGACCCGCGAATCCGATGAGCGCACCAGGTTCTGCCATGTTGATGTCGCCGAGCATTGAGAAAGACGCTGATGCGCCGCCCGTGGTGGGGTTTGTAAGCACCGAAATGTATGGCAATCGTGCGTCGCTCAGTTGTGTGAGTTTTGCGGAGGTCTTGGGCAACTGCATCAGCGAAAATCCGCTTTCCATCATCCTCGCGCCGCCAGAACGGGATATGATGATGAGCGGCATGCGGTTGGCGATGCAATAATCGACAGAGCGGGCTATCTTTTCGCCCACTACCGAACCTATCGACCCGCCTATAAACTCAAAGTTCATGCCGTCTATCACCACCTGGCGGCCTTCCAACAAGCCTGTTGCGGCGGTGATGGCATCTTTGAGGTTGGTCTGTTTTTCTACAGCGGCTACACGGTCGGTGTATTTTTTGCGATCGACAAATCCGAGGGGGTCGCAACTATGGAGCGATGCAAAGAGTTCCTCATATTGATTGTCGTCGAAGAGTATCTTGTAATAGTCGGCGGTGCTAATCCTCTCGTGGTAGCCGCATTTGGGGCATACGCACAGGTTTTCCCGGTGGTCGTCGGTGGTGAGGATTTCCTTGCATTGCGGACATTTGTACCAAAGTCCGTCTTTGATTTCCTTTTTGTCTTTTGTCTCGGTATTGATACCTTGTTGTGATCTGTTAAACCAGCCCATTTTATTTACGATTAGTTTAATTGTGCCGCGTTGCCAAATTCCGTTCAGCGTATGCGGCGTTCAGTATTTGGCGCAAAGGTAGTAATTATTATTTGTAAGAACAAAAAAATCTTATCCTCCGCAATT
>CAMJWL010000072.1 GCA_946409405.1 uncultured Bacteroidales bacterium | reverse complement strand
TTGCATCTTCTCTTGGAATAGGATATTTTGCAGGAGCAGCAGCGGCAACAGCAGCAACAGCAGCATTGACAGTCGCTCTTCCTGCGGCGGCACTTGTCGGCGGCATATACTATTTCAAAAATCGGAAAAATAAGAAGAAAATAGAAAGGAATTGCAGCGTCAACGATTTGGCAAAAGAAGTAGGAAAAATCATCTTTCTACCTATGATTGCCAAAGGTAATGACAAAATCAAGGTAAATCCTGCAAACAAAGATGGCATAAGAAAATTTGCAAGCAAACAGTTCATAGAATGGGGCTACAAACAAGAATTTGCTGATGAAGTGCTAAACCGTTGGTTGGGTATGAATTCTGATGCAACTATGAAGTGCTTTGAAGGATTTTTGTCAAGGATTGACAATATGAGAAACGATGAGTTGTACAATGATGTTTGTCTGAAATCAGAAATTCCACCGGAACAACTCAGAAAATTTGCTACTGAACTTGCTAATAAAGTACTTTAAATTAGGAAATAATATTATTATGCGCGTCTTTGAAATCACCCCCAAGCGCATTAAGCGCAGCAACAACACGGTTCTAACCCCGGAAATGAAAGTAACCGTAACCACCAAGCAGCACGTCTCCAACCCGTTTTACAACGGTGCGGAAGAAGTCAAGGAGGCGTATATGCGGCTGTATGGTTTTGATTACAAAAAAGCCTGTTGCACACAGAGCGATTTCACATTCCGGGCATTGGCGTAGTGGCGAGGCTCGTCCACGCTCCGAAAAAAAATTTGGATTTTTGCAGATAGTTTTTTAATTTTGACGGCAAAACGAACACAAAATGAGAATTATTGCCAAAAGAACCCTCGTGGAATATTATACAAAAAATCCGAAAGCGAAATCGGCATTAGAAAGTTGGTACGAAACCACTTCCAAAGCCGAGTGGAAGAATTTTGCAGATATTCAAAACACTTTTGCAACAGTGTCAAGCGTGGGCAACCATCGTTATGTTTTTAACATTAAGGGCAATGATTACAGACTTATAGTTTTAATCAAATTTACTATAAGCCACGTTTTGATACGTTTTGTTGGAACACACGAAGAATACGACAAAATTAAGGACATTCAAAATCTGTAACATTATGGCAAAGATAAAATCGGAGGCGGCATACGATGCAGCACTCAAAAGAATAGAGTATTTGGAGGATTTTGTGGATGACGACACCGCCCCAAACGATCCAAACGCATTGGAACTCGATATGTTGATAGATCTTGTGGAGGAGTACGAGGCTGTACATTATCCTATTGGCAAACCGTCGCTGATGGATTCTATTAAACTTAGGATGTACGAAATGGGGCTTAGCCTTCAAAATGTTGCAAGTCTTTTGGAGATTAGTACGCCAAAAATGAACAATATTATGCGCGGCAAAACAGAGCCATCCCTTTCGTTGACAAGGAACATCTGTAAAAAATTGAACATTTCGCCCGAAGTAGCCCTCGGTATGTAAGGGGCGTGGCTCGTCCACGCTCCGCATCATACCATCATCCACCGCCCAAATTTTGCGGAGCGTACACGAGGTGCGCCCCTACAAATCCAATAAAAAAACATTTGCACATCTCCCCAAAAACTCGTACCTTTGCACCGCTTTTAGATTGAAAAACATTTTGCAAAATGGAAGAACAGTTAAGATACGGGCAGCGTGGAGTGTCGGCGTCCAAGACCGACGTACACAACGCAATCAAAAATATTGACAAAGGCGTTTTCCCAAACGCATTTTGTAAGGTCGTGCCGGACATTCTCGCGGGCGACCCGGAATATTGTGTGATAATGCACGCCGACGGCGCGGGCACCAAATCGTCCCTCGCATACGCCTATTGGAAAGAGACCGGCGATATGTCGGTGTGGCGTGGCATCGCGCAAGATTCGTTGATAATGAACGTTGACGACCTGATATGCGTGGGCGCAACCGACAATATCTTGGTAAGCAGCACCATCGGACGCAACGCCAACCTCATCCCCGGCAGCGTCATCTCCGAACTCATCAACGCCAACGACACCCTGATGGCGACCCTCCGCAGCCACGGCATCGAAATCTACGGCACGGGCGGCGAGACCGCAGACGTTGGCGACCTCGTGAGAACAATTATCGTCGATAGCACCGTAACCTGCCGTATGAAACGCAGCGACGTCATCGAGTGCAACATAAAGCCCGGCGACGTCATTGTAGGACTATCATCCTCAGGACAAGCCACTTACGAAACCGAATACAACGGCGGTATGGGCAGCAACGGCTTGACATCGGCACGCCACGACGTATTCAACAAGACAGTCGCCAACAAATACCCCGAAACCTACGACCACGCAATCCCCGAAGACCTCGTATATTCGGGCGGTTACAACTTGACCGACCCCGCACCAGGCGTTGACGGCATCACAGCCGGCAAACTTGTACTCAGCCCCACACGCACATACGCGCCGATAGTTAAACAAATACTTCAACACCACCGCTCCAAAATCCACGCGATGATACACTGTTCGGGCGGTGCGCAGACCAAGGTCATCAACTTCATTGGCAACGACATTCACGTCATCAAAGACAATCTCTTCCCCACCCCGCCGCTCTTCCAAATGATTCAGCAGCAGAGCCAAACGCCGTGGCGAGAGATGTACAAAGTGTTCAATATGGGACACCGTTTTGAAGTCTATACCGACCAAGAGACCGCGCAGGAAGTCATCAAAATATCCAAGTCATTCAACGTGGACGCGCAGATAATCGGACGCTGCGAAGCATCTGACGCAAAGCGAGTTACCGTCAAGAGCGAGCACGGAGAATTTAATTATTGATTATAACAAAAAACACCATACAAATGGCAGAAAATCTTATACTTACAAAACTTGAAGGCGTTAAGCAAAGGTTTGACGAAGTTTCGGCGCAGGTCAACTCCCCCGACGCGATGGCGGATATGAAACGCTACGTCGCGCTCAACAAGGAGTTCAAGGACTTGGAGCCGCTAATGAAGACATACGAAGAATACAAGACAATGCTCGCCAACATTGAGGACGCAAAGGCGATACTCCGCGACGAGAAGGACGAGGAAATGCGCGAAATGGCGAAAGAAGAACTCGACAGCCTCGTCAACGCCCTTCCCGCCCGCGAGGAGGAGATAAAACTGATGCTCCTGCCCAAAGACCCCGAGGACGACAAAAACGCAATCGTGGAAATCCGTGGCGGCACAGGCGGCGACGAAGCGGCTATATTTGCCGGCGACCTCTTCCGTATGTACTCCAAATACTGCGAAAAACGCCGTTGGAAAATCGAAATCACCCGAATGACCGAAGGCACAATGGGCGGCTACAAGGAAATCGTATTTACCGTATCCTCCAGCACCGACGGTGTCTATGGCATACTCAAATACGAATCGGGCGTACACCGCGTGCAGCGCGTGCCTCAGACAGAGACACAGGGACGCATACACACATCGGCGGCGTCGGTGGTAGTACTGCCGGAAGCCGGAGAGTTTGACGTGGACCTCAAGGAATCCGACATCCGCAAAGACACCTACTGTTCGTCGGGTCCGGGCGGCCAAAGCGTCAATACCACATACTCCGCAATACGCCTTACGCACATTCCCACGGGCTTGGTGGTAACGTGTCAGGACGAAAAGTCGCAAATCAAAAACCTCGAAAAAGCGATGAAGGAACTCCGCTCGCGCCTCTACGCCATCGAGTACCAAAAATACTTGGACAAAGTGGGTTCGCAGCGCAAGACGATGGTTTCCACCGGCGACCGTTCCGCCAAAATCCGCACCTACAACTATCCACAGTCGCGTGTTACCGACCACCGCATCAACCTCACGCTCTACAACCTGCCGATAGTGATGGACGGCGAAATCGACGAACTCATCGAAAAACTCCAAATCGCCGAAAACGCCGAACGCCTCAAAGCAAGCGGAATGTAAGACTTTATAAACAAAAATTACCGTCAATTACACAAAAATTACCGTCAATTTTTTAATAAGGAAATTGACGGTAATTGCCCAAAAAATTCACGGTAATTTTCATTTAAGAAAAAAGACCGCCGCAAGGTGGTCGCCAACTCCAAAAACAATTTTAACGTTTACCGTTATGAACTACCGCGACATATACAACAAGATTCAGAAGAAAAACTCGTTTCTGTGCGTTGGTCTCGACACCGACATCACCAAGATACCCGAATTTTTGCTCAAAGAGGACGACCCGATTTTTGCATTCAACAAGGCGATAATCGACGCCACGCAGGAATACGCCGTTTCATACAAACCCAATACTGCCTTTTACGAATCGTTGGGCGCAAAAGGTTGGACATCGCTCCAAAAGACCGCCGAATACATCAAGAAAACATATCCGGGCATCTTCCTCATCGCCGACTGCAAACGCGGCGACATCGGCAACACCTGCAAGATGTACGCAAAAACTTTCTTCGACCAAATGCCCTTTGACGCGGTAACTCTCTCGCCTTATATGGGCAAAGATTCCATCGCGCCCTTCCTCGAATACAAGGACAAATGGGCGATAATCCTCGCCCTGACCTCCAACCCCTCCGCCACCGACTACCAAATCATACAAGAGAAGGAAACCGGCGAATACATCTTTGAAAAGACCCTGAAATTTGGACAGCGTTGGGGCAACACCGACCAAATAATGTTTGTCTGCGGCGCGACACAGGCGTACAAGTTCCAACAAATCCGTAAGATAGCCCCCGACAACTTCCTCCTCGTCCCCGGCGTTGGCGCACAAGGCGGCAGTCTCGAAGACGTTGCAACATTTGGTATGAACAATAGTTGCGGCCTTCTCGTCAACTCCTCCCGAGGCATCATCTACGCCTCCAACGGCACCGACTTCGCCGAAAAAGCCGGCGAAAAGGCACAAGAACTCGCAAGTCAGATGAAGGTGTTGTTGGAGAAGAATAAGGAGAGGTAAGGGATTTACAAATTCACAAACAAATCATCCAACATTACCTCGCTCTGAACAGCCGAACTGTACATATTTGGTTTCATTCCGAGGGTGGTTACGAGGGTGGTGTGCAATGTTTTGTTGGTCTTGGTATTTTGACGGAAAATCTCTACGCGGTCGTTGAGTTGGTCGTAATACCTTTTGGTGATAGCATATTTAGCCTTCGAAAACTTCATTTCGCAGAGGTTGATGGTGTTGTCGGTGCGGTCGATTACAAGGTCTATCTGTGCGCCCTCGGTGCCTAACTCCTTGTTAGGCATCGTATTCCACGAACAAACATTGGTTATCACACCGCCAATGCCGATGGCGCGTTTGATTTGCTCCACGTGCAAAAGGCACAAGACCTCAAACGAATAGCCATACCACGCGCTCAAAGTCTGCGACCCGTTGAACTTGGAAAAAAACAGAGGGTCGTTTTCTCTGCGGTTTTTGCAGTATTTGAGGTAAAACAACGAGTAGAAATCCACTACCTGATACAACGCGCCGCGCTCCACCTTTCCAAAAGCATTGTAACGCCTGATGAAACCACAGTTTTCGAGTTCACGCAACGCTTTGGTGAGATTGCCACCCTTTTTGAGGTTGAGGGTGTCAGAAATTTCCTTGCGCGTCAAACCCTTGTTTTTCTGAGAGATACATTCGATTATCTTCACATAAAATTCATAATCGTTGAACAAGGAACGGTACAAATAGTCGAACTCATTGCGCAATTCTGCCGCCTCCTCAAAAAAAAGCCTGTCGATATTCTGCACCAATCCCAAACTTGGCTCCATCATGTCCAAGTAAAACGGCACTCCGCCCATTATCATATAACATTGAGCAATATCTATTCGATTCAAATTCACCATCTTAGACTTAAAAAACTCCTCAGTTTCAGCGAGATTGAATGGTAGTACGCCAATCGACCGAGTTACCCTGTTGTGCAGTCCGCCTCTATCGGCAAAAAAATGGTCTATAATCCACGAAGTCGCTGATGCACAGATTATTAACTTGATTTTACCGTAAGAAGATGCCCAAGAGTTCCAAAAGTACTCAAAATCAGCGAGGAACGCAGAATTAACGGTATCAATCCACGAAATCTCATCGATAAAGACAATAATCTTATCTTTTTTCAATGTTAAAATATAGTCTTTCAGTTGGTTAAGAGCCTGATGCCAATTTTTTGGAACATCGTAATGACGCTTGGAATACAGACACAACTGCTCGTTGAAAAGCATCAACATATCACGTTTTGTCTTGTTGAGCGACCCCGTAAAATAGAAGTCAAACTTGTCGTTGAAAAACTTTTTCACAAGGAAAGTCTTGCCCACACGCCGCCTTCCATACACGGCGATAAGTTCTGATTTATTGGAATTTACGCAGGTTTCCAATATCTTTTGCTCTCGTTTGCGTCCTATTATCATATTGTTCATGGCGGCAAAGTTTTTTTGATTACGGCACAAAGATAAACAATATTTTTGAGTTAGGGATAAGAACTAATGTTAAGTTTTATCCCTAACACATTTATTTTTAGTGTTAGGGATACAAACCTATATGAGGTTTATATCCCTAACTAATTTGAAAAAGGCGTTAGGGATAAGAAACTCCCATAGTTTCATATCCCTAACTTTTTTATTGCCCGAACAGCCTTACTTTCGTGTCTTCCTGTCCGAGACGTAAATCCACAGATACAACTTGCCATCTGAAAAAAATAAATATTTTCCTTTCATCGTATCAATTTTTATCGTAAATTTGTGGCATATTGTAACAATAAAAAGACAATACAAAAAGAAATTGACATAACATATTTGTATAAGGTGTGGCATTGCCCGCACCAATAACACACAGACTTAACGCATTATTCTCTCGCTGAGAAAACTGGACACTTTCTATTGAAGCAGAATAGGTGCGAAAAAGTCCGCGCATATAGGCGTGGACTGCTTTCGTGCTTTTTGGTCTTCAATAGGTAGTCCAGATAATCCTCTCAGCGACAAAAGGTACAATCAAAAGCGGTTCAACGCCTTTTTTGTTAACTGCCGTTCATTGATTGTAAGTTAGAATGATATTATTAACAAATTGATTATCAAATTAATATATTAAGGATATGGTTCACATAGGCAGCAAAATAAAAGAACAATTTGACGCGACAGGGCGCACCATCGCATGGTTCGCGAGGGAGATTCAGTGCGAGCGTACCAATGTATATGACATATTTGAACGTTCTCACATTGACACCGACCTATTGCTTAAAATATCCGAGGTGCTAAACTTTGATTTCTTCATCTATTACAAGCCTAAACTGAAACCGTGAATTTTATTGACGGAAGTGTGAATTTTATTGACGGTTTTTATGGTGGCGGAATGATTGGATAACCGTAAATTTGCAAATACAATTAATCATCAATGTTGTAAGCATCTATGAAAAACTTAACATTTATCTTTTTATTGAGTTTCCTTATTTTTACAGTTGCAATGCCGAGTTGCAAAAAAGAGGAAATCACACAGGTAGAGTACATTGTTCCTATTTGGAAAGGATCGTTGGAAAGCGCACCGTCTAATCCAGAGGTGGGCTGGGCTTATTATGACACCCAGAAAATGCAGTCGTTTATTTATGACGGCAGTTCTTGGCAAGTGATGGCACAGGACGGAAAAGACGGCGTCAATGGAAAAGACGGTACAAACGGCAAAGATGGCAAAAACGGCGTAAACGGAAAGGATGGCAAAAACGGTGTCAACGGCAAGGACGGCGTAAATGGCAAAGATGGTTTGGGCATTGAGTGGAAAGGTGATTTGTCAATCGCTCCCGCGAACCCCAGGACTAATTGGGCATACTACAACACTACCGATGGCATTTCCTACATTTACAACGGTTATGCGTGGAACGTACTCGCTAAGGACGGTACAGATGGCAACAATGACCCAATAAATGAACCTACACTTGATTGTAATATTGAGTGGGACTATATCAGTGACGAATTTTATCCAAGTTTCACATATATGCAACTACTTAGTTCAGCTTTTAGCGAAGAATCGGAATGTATCACTGTAACTATTCCAAAGGATGCTGTTGGGTCGAAAATAACATTGACCATCGATGCCAATCAATTTATGGACAAAACAGTTTTATCAGAAAATGTTACTGCCGACAAAGTAAAAGATGGTAATTGGAAATACTCTCCAACTATCAATTGGAATCAAGAAGCGCTCCTTTCTGCAGATCAGCCTGGGTTCTTCAACTTAAATGCAGTCTTGGAGGTTAACAACAAGGAGGTAAAACGTATAACAAAACGCATTATTTACCATAGCATAAATGATTGTGTATACGGTTTCATTTATAAAAACCAATATGTTGATTCCAGGTGGCTATTTTGTGCGTATGTAAACGAGGATAATCCAAGAATTGATGAAATATTGCAAGAATGCCTTGCTTGGGATAATACTCGACAATTCGTTGGTAATCAATGGACTAAACAGGATGTAGTAAACCAAATGTATTGGATATGGGAATATTTTGCTCTTCGAAACACTCGATATAGTAGCATTACAAATACGTCGTCAAATGATACCAAAGTATATAGCCAATATGTAAGATTTTTTGATCAGTGCATTGACAACAACCAAGCAAATTGCGTTGATGGAAGTTGTCTTCTCGCATCAATCTATAAAAAAATAGGCTTAGACGTTGCATTGGTATTAATTCCAAGTCATTGTTTCTTGGCTGTACGTCCAAAAACCTCTGATGTTGCAGGACAAGAAGATGCAAATGTGATTTTCTTGGAAACAACTCTAATGGGTTCTGCGTCTAATCCGTATAATGAAAAAGATAGAATAGACTCGTTTAATAATGCTGTGCAAAGAGGATGGGATGAGTTTATTGATTTAGTTAATAACGGGGAAACAGATGGAATACTGATGTTTTTTATAGATGATTTGCGTCAACAATCTGGAATTAAGCCCATTCCACGTACTCGATAAACTAAAAGCCCCAACGCAAATCGCATTGCGTTGGGGCTTTTAGTTTAGTCGTTCATAGTCTCGTCCTTGATGTTCTCCGGCTCCTCGGCGTTAACCGGGCCGCTGCCTGAATCGGGTGTCGGGTCGGGTGCGGGCTTGGTGCCAAGCACTTTGTTGGCGTAAGCGAGGGCGGCGACCATTCCGCCAAATGTGAGCAGGATTCCTGCCGCGAAAATCAGTCCTACTTTTGCTTTTGGAAACATGGCTGTAATGTTTTAAAGGGTTAGACATTCGGCTAAATAGTTGTAATAGCGCGTCGGAAATGAAAATTATTTTCCACCGAATAATTTTCCTATCGCCCCAAGCAACGTGCCAACAGTGTCCTTGTCTGGCACGGCAATCCGCAGATACGACTGACCCGTCGCCGAATCGGTCTCAACGATGGAATCCACCAACTTTTGCGTGGCTTCGGGTGATTGGAGCGTCTTTGCCAAACCGCTGAAAAACGAAATCCCCTGCGCCAACAAATCCTGCGGCGCAACAACGGTGGCATCGTTAACATGCTCACCAACAGTTTCTTTGGCGGATTCTTTGACTGGTTCGGGTTCGTCTATTGGCGCGTCAAGAACGCCATTGGTGCGGCGGGTTGACTTGCTGTCTTCGTCCATCGCCTCCGAAAGCGACGTCATCATCAACTCAAAATTGGACTTGTCGCCGAGGTAAATAGTGTCTTCGCCGTTGTCGAGGACGCCCTCAAACATCGCCGACTTAAAGCGCAGTTTGTCGAGCATGGACTCCTCAATAGTTTCCTTGCTTATCAGGTTGATAATTTGTACGTTACGCTCCTGACCAAGACGGTAAATGCGGGCGATGCGCTGTTCGAGAACCGCCGGATTCCACGGCAAATCGAGGTTGATGACCATCGAGGCGGTTTGCAAGTTGAGACCCGTGCTGCCCGCGTCGGTGGAGAGAAACACGCGGCAGTCATGGTCGTCGTTAAAATTGGCGATAATGTCTTTCCGCTTCGACGACGGGATGCCGCCGTGGAGATACACATATTTGATATGATGCTTGTCGAGTTCGGCGGCAATCAGGCGAGTCATGCGTTCCCACTGACTGAAAATCACCGCCTTCTCGTCGCCCTCCTCAAAAAACGGCAGCAAAATATTCATCGTCTCGTCGATTTTGGTGTCAAAACGGGTCTGCTGGTCGAGGATAAACGTGGAGTCGCACACCATGCGCATCTGCGAGAGGAGGATGAGGAGTTTTTGACGGTCTTTTTCGGGCAGGAAATGCAGCCTACGCCATTTGAAGACCATCTGCGCCACCTGCGCCTTCAAATCCTCGTGCATGTCGCTCTGTTCCTTGGTCATGGCAACGAGAAGATTCTTGTCCATGCGGCGCGGCATTTGGAGTGCCACCTGTTTTTTTGTGCGGCGGATAAGACGGTTGCGGATTTTTTCACCGATTTTATTAAGATTTTGATAACCAACCACTTTGCCGCTGCCGTCGGTCAAGATGCAATCCGCCTTAAACTGCCAAAACGGACTCAAACAGAAACTGTCGGCAAACTCCATCACGGTGTATAGTTCCTCCAGCCGATTCTCCAACGGCGTGCCGGAGAGTATCACGGCATAATCCGACTGAATCTTGCGCGCCGCCATCGAAATCTGTGTCTTCCAATTTTTTAGGCGTTGCACCTCGTCCATAATCAGGATTTCTGTCTGTATTTTGCCCAACAATTTCATGTCCTTGGCGACGCAGTTGTAAGACACAATTTTGTATGTTTCGGTGGATTCGTACTGTTCTTTTCGCTTATTGGGCGAGCCTTCGATAACGAGGGTTGACGCGCCCGGCACAAACCTTTCTATCTCCCTCTGCCATTGATATTTAAGCGACGTGGGACACACCACGAGGACGCTCTCTGCAAGGCTCGACTCGCGCAACAATGCGGCTGTTGCAATGGCTTGTACGGTCTTGCCGAGACCCATTTCGTCGGCAATTATCGAGCGTCCGTTGCGGAATGCAAACCTCACGCCCTCTTTTTGGTACGGGTAGAGTTTTGTGGAGAGGAGCGCGTCGAGTTTTTCGTCGGTATAATTGTTTACAATCTCCTCGCGGTACTTGCGTTCGCGGAGTTCGATGATGTAGTCGATGGCGTCCTGATAAAAACGGAACGACGGGTCGATTTTTCTGCCCTCGATAAAGAGGATGTCAAACTCGTCGAGCATCCGTGGCAACATCACGCCGTCTTCGTCAAAATACTGCGCAGCAAGCGCAAGAAACTCTTTGCGGCAATAACTCCCGACGCGGATTTTCACTTGTCGCCCTTCGGTATATGACAGATACACAGACGAATACGGCGGCAACTCGGTATGTACGGGCAGTCCGTTTTGGAACACCCATTGCTTTACTTTTTCGATATGTTTGCACGTGCCGAGGTGCGAGGTCTTGAAATCCATGCACGAACAATAATTCCACGTGCAGTCCTCGCCGCGAAAAACCACTTTGTAACTCTGTGTTTTCCAGGAACTTGTAACTTCGTATTCGCCAGGGAGGTTTTCGGCGTCCACCTCGCGACAGTCCATCTGTTCCTCCTGCGCCACCTGCCGCCTCAACGCCCTCTGCCACTGCACAAGGGTGAGGTTTTTGGGTTTCACAAGCCACGAAATCTTATGTTTGTTGCTGTCGGTGCTGTTGTTTGCCATGTTTTCTGCCTTTTTGATTGTTTCGGTGGCAAAGTTAGTTTATTCCTGTTGAAATACAAATTTTCAGTCGCCTTTTTCATCCGCCTTCTCCCAAATTTTCTGGTATATCGACCGTCTGAAATTTAGCACACCACTCATAATCCCCGGCATTGTGTGCATACTGCCGCATTTGGGACATTGCATCGGCATACTCAATGCCGTCGCAAGATATTCGATGTTTGGCGCGACGAAACGTTTGCCGCAGTCGTCGCAGGTGAAGATGGTAGAGCCGAGGAGCATGGTGTGTGTCGTTATTATTTTTCAGTCAATTTGTTTACGTCTTGAAGGAAAAGGTCAAAATTAGTTCATTAATTTTTTCAATTCCTCAATATCGGGCAAAGCGTTGCGCAAACGCTCAGGCAGGTCTTTTGACGTGCGGTAGGTGGCAACTCCCATAGGCTTTGACGTGTCAGAAACTTCAAGTCGGTATTGGTTGCCTATGAACGAAAAATCCTGACCAAACGCCATTATGAAATTTTTGCGCTTAGACGAATGTAGAACAAACGCTCTTCCAAGGTCGATGTCTTTCTAATAATTTCTCTATGTATTGAAAAACCGACACTTAAAAAACTTTTATAATCTTCTTCACTCAAATCGGCAGACGTTATCTGCCGATTTAATAATTCGCTTATATTCAAATTGTTATCTAAATCGGCAGCTGATAACTGCCGATTTAAGACGGGACACCACGTCTCGTAAAACGTGCGCATATTTTTGATGTTAGTTTCCGAAAAGCCTGTCAGTCCCGGCAATTCTTGTTGGAGCATTTTTGATATAACGGCGATGGCGTGAGTGTTCCAAGCGTCAACACGGCTATGCACTGACACGTAATTGCCCACCCAATAATACAATGCCAACATTTCTTTGTTGACCAACCTCGCGGCGCGGTATCGGCTTTCCAAGATGGCCTTTTTGATGGCTTTCACCGCCGGTAAATAGTTTGCTGATAATTGTTTTTGCTCCATAATCTCTGCTTAATATTGTGGATTTTCTAACACTACAAAAATAGGTTATTTCTGCGAAACTACAAAAAATGTCAAGTAAAGTTTTATGCAATAAAATAGGCGGACACTTGAAAGCATCCGCCTATTTTGTCTGTCTCTTAGGAAAAATAAACCTCTCCGCCAACTATTCCCCGACCAACGGGGAGATTATTCCACAACGCCTATACGCCCAAAACGATTGAGGGTTCAATGTTTAGTTTTTGACTTATTGTGCGGGCGATATTCCTTTTCGTTTTTCAGTTTTGCCATATTTTGATGATAGTAATTTTGGCGTACTCTAAATGCAAAATCAAGCGATAACATATTAAGGCCTTTTTTTGACCTTAGAATTGTAACGTGTTTGATGACTGTCAAAAACTTCTCAAACTACGCCTAACGCTTTCCATATCGGGACAAACTACAATTTCATCAAACGAATACTGCAAATCGCGAGGAACAAAACGTCCGTATGTAACAGCATCGTACATTTTGCGCACAAAATCGCTCATATTGTACATTTCGACGTTCTTTCCCGAATGAACAAGTGTATAAAATTCGTCTGCAACAGACCTTGAAACAGTTTCAATGCCCGAAAAATCAAGCAAATAACTATTCGTAGGCGAAAGTGTCTTTTCAAAAGCCGCTACTTGCGCCCTTATGTGTATTCTTGTGCCGAATTGCTCCGACAATTTGATGATTTGTTTCATTATTCAGTTAAAAGTTTCTCTATTTGGTCTCTAAATGGCGGTAAATCATCTTCTATAATACTCCAACCGCCCTTTGTCCCTAACTTTCTCTCTCATAAATCAACGTTTTATCTTTTTCGGCAGTTTTTTTGCAAATGGCAAAAGTTGTCCGTCTTCCACCAAATCGACTGGACGACCGATTAGTTTTTCTAATTCTAAACCCATTTTGAAAAATTTCAAACCAATTCTACGGGAATAATCAAGCGAGACGATTATATCAACGTCGCTTTTTTCGGTTTCTTCGCCACGTGCATAAGAACCAAACAGCCACGCTTTAATAACAGGTTGCGTTTTAAAGTAGTTCGCAATTAATCGTATCAATGCAGTTTTTCCCATTTTGGATTATTTTTTTTCGCTCCAAAGATATATAAAAGTTTCTCGTTATGCAAAATATTTTTCGGTTAGATTTGAGTAATAAAAATAGGCGGACACTTATTTTTTCAAATCCTCAATATTTTTATCTTTGTTTTTTCGGAAAATCTCTCTGCGATGCGTAAAAATTCTACGCTCAAAAAAAAACTGAAATCTTCTTCGCTAAAATCGGCAGCCATTAGTTGCCGATTTGAATGTCTGATATAGGTTATATTTGTGTTAATATGTATCTTTACGGCGTGAAAAATTAGCAAGCACATCAAATAAATTTTTGACCTCAAAATTAAATGCAATTAACTCGTTATCAGATGATAATCAAAATAACGAAATCTTGATATCAAAAAATTTGACATCAAGTAGAGGCGGCTCATGTAAACAGACATAAGTCTTTCCCGAACTGTTTTTTTTTGAAAACAAATTTTTCAATTCCATTTGCCGCTATCAATTATTATGATTAAATTTGTTGCCAGAAAACATATTAAAACGATACTGACATGGAAATCAAGGATATTCCTAACAGCCTCATACGTGCTGTTGAGGATATTAAAAACGCAATTCTACAAAGCCAAAACAAAGCGGCAAGAAATGTAAATGCAAATCAATTGACGCTTTATTTTTCGATTGGCAGGTACATCTCCAACCATTCCCGTATGGAGCAATGGGGTAGCGGCGCAATAGACACTATCAGCGATAGATTGCAAAAGGAATTGCCAGGTCTGAAAGGCTTCGGAGTGTCAAGTATCAGAAATATGAGGCAGTTTTATGAAGAGTGGCGTGATTATATCTATACGGATTCGGCTACAATTCAACAGCCATTGGCTGTTAAATTACAATCAACTGACAGTCAAAATATTACAATTCAACAGCCGTCGGCTGTTGAATTGCCGGTGCTTGCATCCAAATTGAACTTCAAAGAAGGAACCTTTGATGTAACACTTGCGTACAACTTTCTTTCAATAAGTTTCACTCATCATATAGAAATCCTGTTCAAAACCAAAACATTGGAAGAACGGATTATTTATATTCAGAAAACTACTGAATACAAATGGGACAAATATACATTACGCGACATTTTGAAACAGGACTTGTACCATCATCAATCGGCAATGCCAAACAATTTCATAAAGACATTGCCAAAACACTCTCAGGCATTGAAGGCGATTGAGATGTTCAAGGACGAATATTTGTTGGATTTCATCAATGTAGAGGAACTTAATGCCCGCGACCGCTCAGATACAGATGAAAAGGTTGTAGAACAAGCGATTATACACAACGTTAAGAACTTTATAATGATGTTTGGCAAGGACTTCACCTTTGTCGGCAACCAATACCACTTAGAAAAATTTGGTGAAAACGAATTTATCGATCTCTTGTTTTATAACCGCGAACTTGCGTGTCTTGTGGCGGTAGAATTGAAAAAAGGCAAATTTAAACCCGCTTATTTGGGACAGTTGCAGTCGTACTTGCAAATACTTGATGTTGATGTACGCAAAAAGAATGTAAACCCATCTATCGGAATTATTTTGTGCCGAGAGGCCAACAATGCGTACGTTGAGTTTGTAATTCAAAAATATGATGCTCCAATGGGTGTCGCTACATACAAAACGCAAGAGGATATACCCCAAAAATTCCGCAATGTCCTGCCCGATATAGAACAATTAAGGAATTTGCTGGCAGAAGAATAAACAAAAAAAGGTTCTCGTTATGCAAAATATTTTTCGGTTAGATTTGTACAAAAACAGGCGGACACTTTAAGTATTCAGGGCTTGATGATT
>CAMJWL010000071.1 GCA_946409405.1 uncultured Bacteroidales bacterium | reverse complement strand
AGCGTCCTTAAACTCGACAAAAATTTCCACGTCTATATCCACGGCGACGAGAGCCGCATTGTAAAAGGCGTTGACCCCGAAACCGGCATGAAATTCTACCAACTCTATTACGAAAAGGAGGAGTAAAGATGAACCACTTTATTAATATAGAGACCTCCACCGACACTTGCTCGGTATCCCTGAGCAACGACCGCGAGGTAATCGACAGCCGCGAAAACCAATCGCGCAATCATGCTTCCACCCTCGGACTTTTCATCCAAGAATTATTGGAAAGCAACAATTTGAAAGTCAAGGACTTGTCTGGCGTTGCAGTGAGCAAGGGTCCCGGCTCTTATACCGGTCTGCGCATCGGCACATCCACGGCAAAAGGCATGGCATATCAGGCGGGCATACGGCTTTTGGCCATCGACACCCTTCAAGCGATGGCGTTGAAGGCAACAAAACAGATAAGCAACCCCGAAGCAATCGTCTGCGCCACAATCGACGCGGGCAGAAACGAGGTATATTCGGAATTGTTTGACATTGACAACCGCCCTGTGCGTCAATGCGTTGCAGAAATCATCACGGCAGAGAGTTATGCTGAAACACTTGCCAAGACACAGATGTTTTTCGTAGGCAACGGGGCGGAGAAGATTAGCAAAATTATCCAAAACCCAAACGCCATCTTCATGCCGGAGATTAAGCCCTCGGCGGTGTATATGGCGGAATTGACGGCTAAGGCTTTCAGCAACAACGACTTCGCAGACGTAGCGTACTTCGAGCCGTTTTACCTGAAAGACTACGTGGCTACCGTCAGCAAGAAAAACGTTTTAAAACAAACATCATGAAAACACTTAACAAGACTATCGCCATCCTCGCGTTGCTGTTGACATTAAGCACGTTGACATCAAACGCACAGGTAGGCGTCTCCATCGGCACCAACGAAAAGGTAGAATACGAAATCTACTACGCATTCGTTACCGGCGCGAGGATGACGTTGCAGACCGATCTCGTAACAGAGAACGGCGAAGAACTCATCCACCTCGTCGCCAAGGGCAACACCGTGGGCCTCATCGACAAGATTTACAACATAATGGAGGACTACGAATCGTGGGCAGACAAGACTACCCTCCTGCCCAAACACGCCCTCAAAAACGTCCGCGAAAGTGCCGAGTACAAGCGATATATCACCTATCAATTTGACCACGAAAACCACACCGTAAAAAGTTCGCGGTCGGGCGAGAGCAAGATAGAGCCAGACTGTTTTGACATCGTGGCGGCGTGTTACAAGGTGCGCGCCATGGATTTGTCGAACCTCAAACCCGGCGAAACCATCCAGATAAACACTTTTTTCAGCGAGGAAAACTGGCCTCTCATCCTCAAATATGTCTGCACCGAGGACGTAAAGATTTCAAAACGCGGCAAAATTAGTTGCTACAAGTTTGTGCCGGTAGTTGAAGTATCAGGTGTATTCACCGACAAGAACGCCCTGAAACTGTGGATTTCAGCCGACGAAAACAAAATTCCAATCCGCGCCCAAATGAGCCTCGTTGTCGGCAGCGCAAAGTTGGATATTGTAAAGTACGAAAATCTGCTCAAACCACTGAATTTCAGAAAGTAATAATGTTTTTTTGATTTATCCTCGTCCAAAACGCGATTTTTTTTCGTGTTTTGGACGAGGATAAAAATTATCTGCGTCCAAAACACGATTTTTTTTTGAGATTTGGACAAAGATAATTATATTTGCAGTGTACAAAACATTGCAAACCATGGAAAAACTAATAGGCAGAGAATCTGAATGTCAGCAACTTAGCGAATGTCTCAACTCGCCAAGATCCGAGTTCGTAATCATCTACGGGCGGCGGCGCATAGGCAAGACATTCTTGGTGCGCAAATACTTCGAGGGCAAATTTGCTTTCTATTACACAGGCGCACACAATATGCCGTATGTCAATCAGTTGGAGCGATTTTCGGCAGCAATAAAAAAGTATTCCAAGTCTAAAATAACACCACGCCCAAAAGATTGGTACCAGGCATTTGACTTTTTGCAAGAATATTTGGAAACGCTCCCTCAAAACCAGCGCAAAGTCGTATTCATAGACGAAATGCCGTGGATAGACACGCATAAGTCGGATTTTGTAACGGCATTGGAGGCTTTTTGGAACTCTTGGGCGGCTCTCCGCGACGACATAGTATTCATAGCGTGTGGCTCGGCGACATCGTGGATGAACAACAAACTCGTTGAAAATCAGGGCGGTCTGCACAACAGAATCACACGGCGAATATACTTGCGCCCATTCACGCTATGCGAATGCGAAAAATATCTCCGCAGCCTCCAATGTATCTGGACACGCCATCAAATAGTGCAATGTTATATGGTACTTGGCGGCGTCCCTTTCTATTACAGCCTCATCGATCCACAGAAAAGTTTTGTGCAAAACGTTGACCTATTATTTTTTGCAAAAAACGCAAAGTTGAAGGGTGAGTTTGACAAATTATATTCTGCATTATTCTCCAACGCCGACAAATACATTGCTGTAGTAAGGGCGTTGTCGTCTAAAAGAGAAGGACTTACACGCAATGAAATAATGCAAAAGACCAAATTGTCTGGCGGAGGGCTTTCGAGAATCATTGACAATCTCGAACAATGCGACTTTATATCGGGGTTTTCAAAGTTCAAAAGCAACAGCAAAAACGCAATTTACAGATTGACAGACTTCTACACTGTTTTTTATTTCCACTTTTTGGACGGCAAAAAAAATATAGACCCTCAGTTTTGGACCATCAACTACGACACGTCCAAAGTATATTCATGGCAGGGCTATACTTTTGAATTGGTGTGTTTTACGCACATCCAACAAATAAAAAACGCTCTCGGCATTTCGGGCATCGCTACATCTATAAGCACATGGCGCAGCAAAACCGACGGCGACAACACTCAAATAGACCTTCTCATCGACCGTCGCGACCACATCATCAACGTCTGCGAAGCCAAATTTTCGCATGAACCGTACATTATCGACAAGGATTACGAATCTAAACTCCTGATGCGCAATGCCATATTCAAGTCGCAGACCAAAACAAACAAGGCGTTGTCTATCACCTTTATAACTATTTCGGGCATAATGCCCAACACCCATTCAGGTATAGTAAGGAACGAAGTAAAGGCGGAGGATTTGTTTGCAGAGATATAAGATTAAAAAATCCCCTGCCCTGCGCTACAGCGCGCAAGGCAGGGGATTTTTATTTAATTGATATTGCGTTAATCGGGGAATCCCCTACCCTATTCAGCATCAATCTTTCACCACACTCCACTCGTATCCGTCTCGCGTGTCCTTAATCGCGATTCCTGCCGACTTCAAGTCGTCGCGGAGTTTGTCGGAGAGGGCGTAGTTTTTCTCTGCCTTGGCGGAGGCGCGGAGTTTTTGAATCATATCTACAAGATTACCAAGCACTTCGCTATTAGAATTGTTGTTGCCGGAGACGGCGGTGGCAGATTCGTCGAGGAGACCAAGAATCTCAAAACAGAGGTCATCGTACAACTTGCGCATTGCATTGAGGTCGTCCTCGGTGAGAGTTTCCTTGCCGTCCTTCATCAAGTTGATGTGCTTGACACCGTCGTAAAGATGCGAAATCATTACAGGCGTGTTAAAATCCTGATTGAGAGCGTCGAAACACTTGTCGGAAAGTTCCTGAACCGAGAACGAAGAAGTGCTGCCCGGTTTGATTTCCTTCAAGGCGTGGATGGCGTTCATAAGTTTTTCGAGCCCCTTCTCCGACGCCTGCAACGCCTCGTTGGAGAAGTCCAACGTGCTGCGGTAATGCGCTTGTAGGATAAAGAATCGCACCGTCATGGGCGTGTAGGGCTGTTCGAGGAGCGGATGGTCGCCCGCAAAAAACTGCTCGAGACTCATAGCGTTGCCAAGCGACTTGCCCATCTTCTTGCCATTGATGGTAATCATATTGTTGTGCAGCCAATACTTCACGATGTCGTGTCCGTATGCGCCAACAGCCTGCGCAATCTCGCACTCGTGATGCGGGAATTGGAGGTCGATGCCGCCGCCGTGTATGTCAAACTGTTCGCCCAAATACTTCGCACCCATTGCCGTGCACTCCAAGTGCCAACCCGGGAAACCTTCGCTCCACGGACTCGGCCAATGCATGATGTGAGTTGGCGCAGCCTTTTTCCACAGCGCAAAGTCGCACTGATTGCGTTTCTCGTCCTGACCGTCGAGAGTGCGAGTCTTTTCGAGAAGGTCGTCAACATTCCTGCCCGACAACTTGCCGTAGCGGTATTTTTCGGCGTATTTCTTTATGTCGAAATATACAGAACCATTGCTCTCGTAGGCGTAACCGCTGTCGAGAATTTTCTGTACAAGTTGCTGTTGCTCGATGATATGACCCGATGCGTGAGGCTCTATCGACGGCGGCAACACATTGAGAAGGCGCATATTCTTGTGGTAGTCCTCGGTGTAAATCTGCACGATTTCCATCGGTTCGAGGTTCTCCAACTTAGCCTTCTTGGCGATTTTGTCGTCGCCGGTGTCAGAATCCTGCTCCAAATGTCCTACGTCTGTGATGTTGCGGACATAGCGAACCTTGTAGCCCAAATATTTCAAGTATCTGAAAATCAGGTCAAAAGTGATAGCCGGACGGGCGTGTCCCAAGTGCGCCGGACCATACACCGTGGGGCCGCATACGTACATGCCCACATACGGAGGGTTAATCGGCTCAAACTTCTGCATCGTCCTGCTCAACGAGTTATATACCAATAAGTTAGTGTTCATCGTTATTGTGTGTTAAATAGTAATTCTCTATGTTGGTTATTTATCTATTACGTTAACAATCCTGCCGCCCTCATACACGGCAATCCTGATGAGTTTGCCCGACGAGTTGTAATAATACCGCTTGCCTGTCATCAGCGTGCCGCTCACAAACTCGCCCTCGCGATCCACGCGCTTGTCGGCATTGATAAGTTTGTAATAGCCCGTGCCGGTAAAAAGTTCGGGATTCTTGTCTTCTACTACGATAGGAGTTTCGGGATTTTCGGGGATAACAAGCGTGGTGTCGGCTATGACACCATCATCCTGCGGCTTGTGCTTGTCGCGGTAAGTGCGCGACGCACGGTCGTCAAACACGCCGTCGTTATACACCCAACGCGCCTTGAGGCTGCCGCTGTTGTAATACTCCTTCATCACGCCGTCCACGCGCCCCATCTTCCACTGACTCTCGCTGCGCAGCGTCCCGCTGTCGTAATATTCGGTAACAAGCCCGTCGGCATAGCCCTCCACCCACGTGCCGAGGCGCATAGTCTGCCCGTTCTCGTAATAGTAGGACTGCTCCCCTACCCTATTGCCCTCGTCGCCGTAGTTCCAATTGTACGCGATGCCGCCCGTCCAATAGTAAAACTTGTAGTTGCCAACCCAATGCTGACCGTCCCACGAGCCTTCCTCGGCGATGTTGCCATTCTCGTAATACGACTTCATAAGGCCGTACTTGCGGTTGTCCTGATACGAAATCTCGCAGCGTTTGTTGCCATTGCGGTAAAAATCCGTCCAGACGCCCTGCCTCTTGTTGTCCACATAGTTGCCTGTGCAGGAGACCACGGTTTGCAGGCTGTCGTAAAAATAATACCACCTGCCTTGCTTCATGCTATCGAGGTCCACCACGTTCACAGTGTCGCCCTCAAATATCATGTAAGTCTGCGACATGCCCCCGACAGCCACGAGCATCAGGGGCATTATCAACACCAACTTTCTTATCGCATTGCACATAGGTATCATTTTGTTATCTCACAAAAATAAAAATAGTATCTGTTTGACGCAAAGTTTTTTGTATTTTTTAACATTTTGACCGCGCTTACCTGCCGTTGCAATATTGCTTAATCAGATTGTCGGCGGGCGTGAAGTGCATGTTGCTTGCCTCGTGGAAGTCGGAGCAAGCCCCTACCCTATCGTCCGCCACAAGGTAGCAAATGCCTCGGTAATAGTAATACGACGGCTTGTCGGGCGAGAGGGAGATGCACTTGCTCAGGTCGCCGGCGGCAAGGAGGTAATACTTCTTTTCCGATAGAGAATCGCCTAACAGTCTGTACGTTATGGAACGGTTGAACAACGCGCCCTCGTACAGCGAATCCATCTCCAAGCAACGTGCGAAGTCCTTCAAAGCGTTGTCGTAATCCTTCACGCCGTTGTACGCCAATCCACGGTTGGAATACAGCGCGGGGCTGTTTGGGTTGAGGGTTTCGTAATGATTGAAATCCTCTATCGACCTCCTGAAATTGCCCGACTTGCCGTAAGTGGTGCCACGGTTGATATAGACCTCTATTAGTTTTGGGTCTAACTCGATGGCGCGGTCGAAGTCAAAAATCGCAAGATTGGTATAAAATTTTGCCGAATCTTCATTGACGCCCTGGAACGCCTCTGCCCTACCGTCGTATATCAGCGCACGGCTATGGAACGCGGGCGCAAACTTCAAGTCGCTCACAATCGCGGTGTTAAAATCGTCGAAAGCCGACTTCCAATATGTGGAATCCTTGTTGACCTCGAAGACATCCTGCGCGCTCTTTCCCCTATTGAAGAAGGCGTTAGTGTAGTCTGGCTTGTACTTGATGCCTTCTGTAAAGCACTGTATGGCATTTTTCTTGTATTCCACGAAACGCTCGGGGTCGGTCTTCTTGTATAGAGAATCGGCAAGAAGATTGTACTGCGTACCAAGATTATTCCACCCTATCACGGCTTCTGGATATTTTGACACGCAATCGCTCCATAATGTCAAACTATCATGCCAAACTTTTTCACGTTGTATAGTTAAATAACACAAAAGTAAAGCATATATAGAAAATATTATGTTAAATACTTGACGGTACTTGAAGTATTTGTTGCAGAGCCATTCGAGTCCACAAGCCATTAATACTGAGAGACCAACGCTAGGTATGTATATATAACGGTCGGAGTACATCGCGCTGCCCACGGGGATAAATTGGAGCAACATAAATATATTGCCGATAAAGAACAATATGCCGAATGTTACAATCTTGTTTTTCTTATAGAGAAACAGTCCGCTGATGAGCGCGATTACAAAAATCGGCACTGTAAGCCAATACAATACAGGAACTGTACGGTGAATGATGTCGGGATAAGGATAGAGATTTGCCAAATGAACTGGCAAAATGAAACGCCAAATGTACTGCAAAAATCCATTGCTGCCAAAGGCAATGCGCTGATAGAGTTCGTATTGGTCGGTTTCCGCGAGAGCCGTGGATGCCGCCTGAGCCTTGATGGAAATCAAGCCAAACACCATCGACACTATTATAAAAGGTATCTTGTTGAGATGTTTTTTCCAATCAAGATAATTTTCGAGAATCAGGTAATCAACCAAAATAATCGAAACTGTCAAGAAAACAGCCTGTCCCTTAGATAACGCGCTGAGAATGAATACGATAAGAGAAAGTACATAGTACACGACATTACTCTTTCGTCGATAGAGAATATATAGCAACATCGACAAAAAGTAAAACATAGTATATAAAACGTCTTTTCTTTCTGATATCCAAGTAACAGATTCCACGTGCAGGGTGTGTATGCCAAAGAGTAGGGCGATGACGATAGGGTAGATTTTGTTGTTAAATAGTTGTAAACAAATGAGATACAGCAACAGACAACTCGTAATGTGCAATATTATGTTAACTACAATAAACCTGATAGGGTAGGCCTTGCCGTTGGGCTGTTTGTCGGAGAAATGATAGTCGATATTAAGAGTTAACATCGTGAGTGGGTGGTAGTTACCCATGCAATAAATCTCGTCGGGGTCGTCGGACGTAAACATCCGCCACACCGTTTCTTTATCCAGGGTTTTGAGCAACGTGCTTTGCTCGGTATATTTGTCGTCGTCCCAGTTAGTAGCATGATTATCAAGACTATACGAATAAACAAAAGCCGTGATAATGAGGATAACGATGATGGGCATGTAACGTGCAATGAAGCCGTCGCCATTGTAGGCCAACGCCATGCCACCTGTGCCGGAGGATAGGGTAGGGGAGTCCGAGAGGTCTGTCCCACGTATATATTTGCCTTTCTTCATGTAAAGTAAAATTGTGTTTGTTAAAAATAATCAAAATCCAAACTGCAAAATTAAATCTTATCCGCCAAAATCGAAAATTATTTTAACTTTGCACTTGATTTTTTTAGCAAAAATAACATGATTGACGATCAGACCGTACAACGAATCATAGATTCGGCGCAGATACTCGACGTGGTGCAGGACTTTATGACGCTCAAAAGGCGCGGCGCGAATTACATCGGCTGCTGCCCATTCCACAACGAGAAAACGCCGTCGTTCTCCGTGTCGCCGTCCAAAAACATCTTCAAATGCTTTGGCTGCGGCGTAGCGGGTACGCCTATCTCGTTTGTGATGCGCCACGAAAATATGACCTATCCCGAAGCCCTCAAATATGTTGCCAACAAATATGGCATCATCGTGAAGGAAAAGGAACTTTCCGCCGAGGAAATGGAGGAGCACGAGGATCGCGAAAGTATGGGCATCGTCAATCAGTTTGCCGAGCAATACTTTCATAATCAGTTACTTAACGAAGAAGAGGGCAAGGCGATTGGCTTAACTTACTTCCAACACCGCGGTTTCCGTCCAGAGACGATAGAGAAGTTTATGCTCGGATATTCGCCAAATAATAGGCAAGCACTTACTAATGAGGCACTTGCAAAGGGTTACAAACTCAAATTCCTCGAAAAAACCGGTCTTACAATCGTCAAGGAAGACGGCTACAAATTCGACAGGTTTGCAGGACGTGTAATGTTTCCTATACATTCAGTTGCGGGCAAGGTAGTGGCTTTTGGCGGCCGCATTATGACCAACGACAAGAAGCAAGCAAAATACGTAAATTCGCCTGAATCAGAAGTTTACCACAAGAGCAATGTCCTCTACGGCATCTATCAGGCAAAAAGCGAAATCGTAAAACGCGACAAATGCTATCTCTGCGAGGGTTATTGCGACGTTATCTCTATGCACCAATCGGGCGTAACGAACACAGTTGCAAGTTCGGGAACATCGTTGACACCGGGGCAAATATCTGTAATTAAGCGTTTTACAAACAATTTGACCGTGATTTACGACGGCGATTGGGCGGGCATAAAGGCTTCGTTAAGAGGCATAGACCTGATTCTCGCGCAGGACATCAACGTAAAAGTGGTATTATTACCCGATGGAGAAGACCCTGATTCATACGCACTTAGCCATACGCCACAGGAGTTGCAGGAGTATATCGACAGCCACGAAGAAGATTTTATAAGGTTCAAGACTCGGATTCTGCTCAAAGATGCCGAAGACCCATTGAAGAAGGCGGAGGTCATCAAAAGCATAATTATCTCAATATCAAAGATTTCCAATCAAGTAACGCGCTCTATTTACATCAAGGAGTGCGGCAAACTCCTCGACGTAAAGGAGGACGCTCTCTACGCCGAAACGGGTCGCGAAATCAAGAAAAACCGCGAGGAGGAAATCCGCCAACAGATGCGCCAAGGCATCGGTCAGCCGGATTTGAAGGTTGTTACAGAAGATAGAGAAACACCTGAAAATCAACCCGTTGAAAATGGGGTAGGGGAGGGGACAACGATTCCGTCTTTTGTTAACAATATGTACTCCGAAGTTGAAGAAAAGGAAATAGTGAATTACCTCATCAACTTTGGCGATAGGGAGTTTGAACAAATCCAAGACCCCACGACGGGCTACGTCAACAGCGTCAATGCAGCGATTTACATCATCGGCGAAATCATCAACGACGAAATGGAGTTTAATAATTTGGTGTATAAGAGCATTTTTGAGGATTATTGCAAACATCTCGAAGAAGACAAAAGGATAGACTCGTCGTACTTCCTCAAT
Organism: uncultured Bacteroidales bacterium; assembly: GCA_946409405.1. Taxonomy (GTDB): domain Bacteria; phylum Bacteroidota; class Bacteroidia; order Bacteroidales; family UBA3824; genus UBA3824. Next base: position 5,806 of record CAMJWL010000071.1, on the reverse strand, counting down.
AGTCCTGACGAAAAAGTGCGCGACCTCGCCGTGCAACTCACCATCCCGCAGCACAGTCTCAGCGAACTTTGGAAACGGCGCGGCGTAGAATGTCTGACCCCAGAAGAAACTTTTCGCGCCGACATCCCAAAAACGATTAACAGTTGGAAGATGAAAATTATCAGCCGCGCCAAGAAAGAAACGATGGAGAAGTTAAAAAATGTTAACCAAGAAGAACTCAAAAACGTAATGGAACAACTCAAACAACTAAAATCAATTGAAATGCAACTCTCTAAGTCGCTGAAACGGACGATAATCGTATAGCAAATAAAACGCAGAAATTTACGTTAATAAAAAAAGGGACACAAAAAATTTGCATCCCTATCATGTGGACCCACAAGGGCTTGAACCTTGGACTCCCTGATTATGAGTCAGGTGCTCTAACCAACTGAGCTATGGGTCCGAAACGAACATTTTTCGTTTTGCGACTGCAAAGGTAAACACAATTTTGAGAAAAACAAAATTTTAAATAAAAATTTTATGAAAAAAATTAAAAACATACTCTTCGACCTTGGCGGTGTGCTGTTTCCACTGTCGGTGCCCGCAACGATTGAGGCATTGATGAAAGCAGCGAACACAACGCAGGAACAGTTGGACAAGTGGCTTAAATACAACGATTTAGGTAATCGTTACGAGACAGGTGAATGTACCACCAAGGAGTTTTTGGACGGTTTAAACGAGGTCTGCGGCAGCCAATTGGACTTGGAGACATTCACTCGCTGTTGGAACGCGATGATTCTCGGCTATCCCGCTGAGCATCAGAGGATTCTCGACGCACTGCGCAGCAAGGGTTACAATCTATATATCCTCAGCAACATCAACGAACTTCACGTCGATTATGTTGAACTGCTCGCGCAATGGCCTCAGAATCTGTTCGTTAAAAAATATTATTCCAACGAAATCCACTTCGCCAAGCCTCATCGCGAATGTTATGAGTATGTAATTAACGATTCAAAAATCGACCCTGCCGAGACACTATACATTGACGACCGCCCCGACAACGCCGCAATGGGCCGCGAAATGGGGTTTGTAACAATCAATATGCCTCAAAATGGCAATTTGTATAAAGAAATACAAGATTTGTTGAAATGAAAAAGATTTTCGTAGTAATATTTTTGCTTTTTGGAATTGCCGCCGCCGCCCAAGAGCCGAGCAAAATCCAAAAGGAAAACGCCAAGACCCTCAAAGAGGCTATTGCGCTGCAAAGTGAAGGCAAACTCGCGGAGAGCAACCAAAAACTCACCGACTTGTACGCGCTGCACTTTATGGAGGATTATGTCTGTTGGCAACTATCCAACAATTATTACCGCATCGGCGACATCAAGAAGGCGGAGCGTTTTGCGGGCGAAGCGATGGGGGAGGGGAGCAAGTATGTGTTGCAGGCGGGCATAGTGAAAGCCCTCTGCCTCGGCATCCGCGAAAAACCCGACGAGGAACTCCAATTGCTTGAACGTCTTGCAGTTACCTATCCAAACGAGGCGAAAGCAAATCCCACGATGCACCTTCTTATCGCGTCCCTCAACGCCGACAAGCACCTATATATCAATTCGTTGCTCGCGTATTATATGTATCTGTTTGCCAATCCCGTTACCTACGGCAAACAGACCATCATCGCCATATACGACCTGATGAGCCGCCGCGATGTCAATTCCGTCATCGAGGAAAAGACCGCCAACTCGTCGCAACTCACAAAGGAAGAACTCGATTTGATTTGGGGAATGTTGTTTATAACTGAGTTGAAAACTCCCACAATTGATTCAGAATCAGGACTTCCCGATGTTGATAACTTTGTTAATAACTCCCGCTCGCTACTCACCAACATCTGCAATTCGATAGAGAACCGCCAAGGTTTTTATGAGGAGTTTTACATCAATTTTTACGACAAACTCCTAAAAAACAATATGTTGGATGCGTTTCTCTATTACAGCCTTTCAGACGCCTACCCCGACAGCCTCAATTCCGCCATTCCGGGAATGACCAAGGAAAAAATGGAGGCATTTGCAGATTGGTTGGAGGGGAATTTGAGGTAAGGGCGTTACTCTTCATCAAAAAATTTTTGTAGAGACACGAAATTTTTCGCGAAATGCTTTTTGCGGAAAGCAAATTTTATGTAATTTTGCTTTCTGTAAAAAGCATTTTTTGTGTAAAATTGCTTTCTGCGGAAAGCACGAAAAATTAGATAATATGGACGTATTATTTGAAAAACAGGAAGTTATGCTCCGTTCCACTGATATGAAAATTGTCAGGGATTTTATGCGCACCGTCAATTGGAGCGCGCCGCTACTCTGCATCCGTGGCGCAAGGGGCGTGGGCAAGTCAACACTTCTGAGGCAATATATCAAACAAAACTTCGGCGAAACAAGTCGAAAGGCTCTTTATTGCTCGTTGGATTGGGTGTATTTTGCGCAACATTCGATACTCGAAGTCGCCGCAAAATTCTATCAATCAGGCGGTAAACTCCTGATTCTCGACGAGGTTCACAAATATCCTCATTGGAGCCGCGAAATCAAGGAAGCCGCCGAAATGTATCCCGACATTCAATTCGTACTCAGCGGCTCGTCGCTGTTAAAAATTATCGACGGCGACGCGGATTTGTCGCGACGTTGCAGGGCTTACGATATGCCCGGATTGTCGTTCAGGGAGTATTTGAAGTTTTACAAAGGCATTACTCTGCCGCTTTTCTCGTTGGAAGATATTTTGGACAAAACAAAAGACGTCGCCGCTGCCGTCAACGAGGTCTGTCGTCCGTTGGAACATTTTCACAACTACCTCAAATACGGCTACTATCCGTTTTATTTGAAGAATCCGATTGATTATTACGCACTTATCGAACAAACCGAAAATTATGTAATCGATGTAGAAATCGTGCAACAGAGAAACGTTAATCCGGCTAACTGTCGTAAAATCAAGGCGTTGATTAACGTCCTTGCGCAAAATGTGCCGTATGACACCGACATTACAAAACTCGCTCAACTTGCACAACTGCAACGCAATACAGTTTTGGAATACCTCAACCATTTGGCAGACGCCAAACTTATCAACCTGATTTACAGCGATTTGATTTCAGTCGGCAAAATGCAGAAACCCGACAAGATTCTCCTCGAAAATCCCAATATGCTCTACGCACTCGCCACTGTGCCGGTACATATTGGTACAGCGCGTGAATGTTTCACTGTCAATCAGTTGAGCGTGGCGCACACGGTGGAATACGCCAAAGAACAAGGCGATTTTAAGGTTGACGGTCGTTACACATTTGAAATCGGCGGCAAGAGCAAGACTTTCCGTCAGATTGCAGGCGTGAAGGATTCGTATGTCTTTTCTGACGATTTGGAAATGCCAAGAGGCAACAAAATCCCGCTGTGGATGTTGGGGGTGCTGTACTAAGCCGCCTTCCTACGTTTTTCACGGCTTTGCACTAAGTTATTCTCTTAAAGCACCGTAAAACGCTTGTACGCCCTGAAAAAACTGTCTTACTTTGTGTCAAGAAACTTAAAGAATTACGATTATGGACAGTTTGATAACACAAAGAGACAGCGTTAACAGTTGGATGTTTCGCTACGGTGTGAGGTTCTGAATCTTAACCACGGCGAAGATTTCGACGAAATCATCGACTGCATCAACGGGCTTTTTAACGCGAAGATATGATTTCAAATCCCGTGTTTCTCTATCAGTCGCCGTTGGTAATTATGAACAACGAAATCAAAGATTATGCTTTGGAATACCGCGCCTCCTCCGTTGAAACCACTGTAAAAAAACTTTGCGAGGCTGTCAACCACAAAATCACCTATCAAAGCGGCACGACGGACGTTTTGACGGATTCGTCAACTGTTGTAAGGCAGCAAAGTGGTGTGTGTCAAGACATTGCGCACGTTTTTATAGCGGCGTTGCGGTCGTTGAAAATTCCGGCGCGTTATGTGGCGGGCTACGTCAGAGGGTTGCGGCTGAGCCACGCTTGGACGGAGGTCTATTACAACGGCTGTTGGCACGGCTACGACGCCACAGAAAATACTTGTCAATTAGAACATTACATCAAGATAGCACACGGCCGCGACGCTTCCGATTGTCCGCTAAACAGGGGGATTTTCACGGGCACGGCGGTGGAGAACAACGAAATTGAAATCAATGTAGAAAATGATTAAGACCATTTTTTCGGCGGGGCTGCCCGTTGACGAGAAGTTGCACATTCAGAAAAACGAAATCCGTGGCAAGGCGGACGGCAAACGGCTTTGCATCGTTACCGGCACGCACGGCGACGAGTTGGAGGGGCAGTATGTGTGTTATCTCCTGACGGATTTTTTGCAGCGAAACACCGACAAAATCTGCGGTCAGGTGGATGTGTATCCTGCGCTGAACCCGCTCGGAATCGACAGCATCACACGCGGCTTTCCGGGGTTTGACTTGGATATGAACCGTATTTTTCCGGGCAGCGAACAGTCGCTTTCCGACTCGGCGGCGGCGGCAATCATCGAGGACATCAAGACCGCCGATTTTGCAATCGACATCCACGCGAGCAACATTTTCCTGCGCGAACTGCCGCAGGCGCGTATCAACGTCAACAATGCCGAGTCGTTGGTGAAATACGCGGGGATGCTCAACATCGATTTGATATGGGTGCATCCGGCAGCAACGGTATTGGAATCGACCCTTGCACATTCTCTTAACTCTCTCGGTGTCAAGACGATAGTGGTGGAGATGGGCGTTGGTATGAGGATAACACCCGAATATGGCGAGCGGCTTTTCCACGGCATATTGAACCTGATGAAAAACGTCGGGATGTGGACGGGCGAGGTCGGCGCGGAAATCAGACGACCGCTTTTGGTGGAGGGCGACGGCGTAGATTTTGTCAACGCTGAGAAGTCGGGCGTTTTCCTACCCGAAAAACAATATGGAGTAAAACTTCACAAAGGCGATGTTATCGGGCGGATTGTCAGTGCGTTGACAGGCGAGGTACTTTCTGTTGCCATTGCCAACGAAGACGGACTTTTGATGACCATCCGCGCCTATCCGATAGTTTACGAAGGGTCGCTATTAGCAAGAATTATAAAGGATTAAAAATGGAAAAAATAAAGATATTTTCGATGAAATCGCCATACCGTGAGGCGTTTCATATAAGCGGATACGTATTTGGCGGCGGCGAAAAGTCGGTGGCGATTGTTGGCGCGATGCGCGGCGACGAGGTGCAGCAACAGTTTGTTTGCAGTCAGTTGGTGAGGATTTTGACCGATTTGGAACAGCGCGGAATGTTGGCGCACGACCGCGAAATCCTCGTCATACCCTCCGCAAACCATTTTTCGATGAATATCGGCAAGCGTTTTTGGCCGATGGACAATACCGACATCAATCGGATGTTTCCGGGTTACGATTTGGGCGAGACCACGCAGCGGATTGCATCGGCGTTGTTTGAGAAGTTAAAAAACTATAAGACAGGCGTTCAGTTGGCGAGTTACCATTTTGCGGGTGAGTTTGTGCCGCACGTAAGGGTAATCAAAACTGCCGTTGACATCTCGGCTGGCGCAAAGGTTTTCGGGTTGCCGTATGTCTATCTCAAAACGCCCGAACCATTTGATACTGTGATGCTTAACTATAATTGGCAAATTTGGGACACGGCGGCATTTTCCATTTACGCCGGCACTACCGACGTCATCGACAAAACCTCCGCCAAACAGACTTGGCTGTCGATTATCCGTTTCCTGTCGGAAAATGGTTTGGTAAAAAGGGATGTTTTTCCGGGTTATAAGAGTCAAGTGCTTGAAGACAAAGATTTTAC
>CAMJWL010000070.1 GCA_946409405.1 uncultured Bacteroidales bacterium | reverse complement strand
GGCGACCGCCCCACGGACGTAATGCTCGCCGCAAACCTCGACTGCAAGGCTATCTACCTCGGCAAAGATCCGCTCCCCGACAACCTCGCGCCCTACTGCCTGCTCCACGCCCAAAACTGGGTGGAGGCGGAACGCGCTATCATCTCCTACAACAACAAGATAACGCTCTCGCGCCACACCGCCGAGACCAAGATAGACCTCACAATCTACCCCGGCAACCCCGAAATCCGCAAAGTGGATACAGGTGTCAAATTCCTCGACCACATGCTGATGCAACTGCCGGTACACGGATGTTTTGGCATGGATTTGCGCTGCGTGGGCGACATCGAAGTTGACGAGCACCACACCATCGAGGACGTTGCCATTGCACTCGGCACAGCCATCCACACATTGTGGCGCGAGCGCAAACTCATCAACCGCTACGCATTCGTACTCCCGATGGACGACTGCCTTGCTCAGGTAGCCATCGACCTCGGAGGACGCCCGTGGCTGATGATGGAGGCAGAATGGCGACGCGAAAAGATTGGCGACTTCCCAACGGAAATGATTTACCATTTCTTCAAGTCGCTGGCAGACAACGCAAAATGCAACCTCTCCATCGTGGCGGAAGGCGACAACGAACACCACAAATTGGAAGGAATTTTCAAGGCTTTGGCAAAATGTTTGAAGCACGCGATTAGTTACGACTTCACATTGCAGACCATCCCAAGCAGCAAAGGCATGTTATGATTGGAAACAAAAAAATAGGCGTAGTGATGCCGGCATACAACGCCGAAAAGACGTTGGAGCAGACATTTGCGGAGATTCCCACGGACATTGTGGACGAGGTAATCCTCACCGACGACCATTCCACCGACAAGACAGCACTCGAAGCCGCCCGCATTGGTATCAGGCACATCACAATACACGAAACCAACAAGGGCTACGGCGCAAACCAAAAGACGTGCTACAAGAAGGCGATGGCTCTCGGCTGCGACATCGTTGTGATGCTCCATCCCGACTACCAATACACGCCAAAACTCATCCGCTCCATGTGCTACACGATAGCCGAGGGCGTATATCCAGTGATAATTGCGTCGAGGATATTGGGCAAAGGCGCGTTGAAGGGCGGCATGCCTCTGTACAAATATTTTTTTAACAGACTATTGACCTTAATCCAAAACCTCTTGATGAACCAGAAACTCAGCGAGTACCATACTGGCTACCGCGCATTTTCGGCGGAGGTCATCAAGGCGTTGAACTTGGAGGCAGACAGCGACGATTTTGTATTCGACAACCAGATGATTGCGCAGATTTTCTACGCCGGATACGAAATCGCCGAAATCACCTGCCCCACCAAATATTTCAAGGAGGCGTCGTCCATCAACTTCAAGCGCAGTTGCAAATACGGACTTGGCGTGTTGGCGACATCCTTCAAATATTTGCTGGCAAAAATTGGAATTTACAAGAGCAAGATTTTCAGACCACAACCAAAAGCCGACTAAACTCGGATAACCAAAACAAACATGACAGTTTTTTTGAAAAAATATTCCGCATTGCTTGCGATTGTAATGGCTACGGTCATATTGATGGCACGTGGAGGGGAGGTGTATGCTCAGCCAGACTCGATGACGATGTACGGCAACGACACTATCTGCCTGATTACCGATATCAACATCACCGGCAACAAAAAGACAAAGCCCAAAATCATATTATGCGAACTGGAGTTTAACCCAGGCGACACCATCTCATTCAACCGACTGCCCGCCGCCATCGAAAAAAGCAAAATTAACCTCCAAAAGACCTCCATATTCAATTATGTAACAATCACATACGCATTTGACGATGATTCGCTGCACGTGGGACTCAACTGCACCAAAATAGACATCAACGTGGAGGAATGTTGGTACACTTGGCCATTGTTTGACATCACGCCGCATACTGGCAACCTCAACCAGTGGTTTGCCCACCCGGATTTTGACCTAATAGACTATTACATAGGCATCAAGAAATACAACTTCCTCGGACGGCGGCAGGTGATAGGTCTGTTTTTCCGTCGGGGGTTCAACAACATCACCCAAATCTCATACGAAAACATTGCCATCGACCGCAAACACAAACACCTGATGAGCCTTTTTGCATCTGTGCAGAAGCAAAACAGCGTAATGATAAACACCGAGGACGACAAGGCAAAATATTATGACTTTGAGGGCAAGGAGAAGGCTATGCGCGGCTACAACTACTCCATCACCTACAAGTACCGCCCCACCATCGACATTACAAACAATTTCTCGGTGGGCTACATGTCGTCCACAATACGCGATTCGGTGGCAATAGTAAACCCTCTTTATTTTGGCGACGGCAGGACCAAACTGGAAGGCGTTACGCTCAAATACGAGTTTAGGCTCGATAAGAGGAGTTCCAGTTACTATCCGCTGCAAGGCTCGCTGCTCTCAGCCACGATACAGAAGTACGGCATTTTTAGCAACTCGATAGACATACTCAAAGTAACCCTCGACGCCCGCAAATACCTCCAACTCGCCCCGCGCCAATTCTTCGCTTCTCAATTGTACGGCAGCATCAGCAGCAATTCTACGCCGTTTTACCTGATGGAGGCGATTGGTTTCAAGCCAAACATTGTGCCGGGCTACGAACACAATATGATTAAGGGACGCAGTTTGAGTTACATAAAGTCGTCATACAAATTTGAACTCATCCGCCAGCACATATTGCATCTTAAATGGCTGCCAGCCAAGAAGTTCAACAAGATACACTATGCAGTGTATCTCAACGCCTTCGCCAACGCGGGCTACACCACCCCGCAGGACGACGACGCCATCTACAACAACAATATGAGCGGCTCATTCCTCGGCGCACTTGGCATCGGCATCGACTTTGTGACGTATTACGAGAGGGTATTCTCCGCATTTGTTACCCGCAATGTGCAGGGCGGCATGTATATAGGCGTTGGCTTCTTGTCGTCGTTCTGATTTTTTTTGTAAGCGGGCTTGGAAGCCCGCACTCCAACTCTATCTGAAATTACCAATCACACACGCCTCTTTCCGCGTGAACGACCATCCTGTATCGTCCACGGCCTTGATTAGCACCACATAAATTCCCGATTTGCATAGCGAACCATGCCTATCCCTACCATCCCAAACAACATTGCTGCTCGGATATGCCAACATCTCGGACGCAATGCAACGCACCTCACGTCCATGGTCATCGTAAACGGCAACACTCAGCAGCGGGTCGGTCTGTCGGTGAAAATCGAAGGTCATCTTAAACTCCTTGTCGGAATCGCCAGGACGCATAAGACGGTTTTCTATGATAACGACATCGGAACTGTTGGTATGCACAATGTCCTGATTATGAGGATTGTCGTTATTATCGATTGTGTTGCCGTCAGCATCTTTGGCACACGAATTGGCGAACCCCGGCGTTGCAAATCCGTAAAGTTCCGAGGCGGAAGACCAGTTGTCGTTGTCCAAAGACGGCGCATCCACAGAAATCCTCTCCAATGCCACACCGCGCTTGTTTGTTAAAAGGGTGCTGTGCATCGCATTGTCGTAATACACAGAATCGAGCAGCACGCCGTCCGCAGAACGTAACGAAATATAGCCTTTGGAAGTGTTGAGCGATGGGAATCTTGACGCTTCCAATAGCAAACCCTTTGCATTATAATTGAGCGCGACACTCGCAGTATCGGCTGTGATTACCACGAATCCTCCGGCGGGCAACATCGCATAACCGTCCACAATACAACTCCTTAGCAAGTCGCCGCTCGCAATATAGCCGCTCAAAACCAACCCAAACAGGTAAATGTCGCTGCCGCTACGGTTGTACAATTCCACATAACGTTTCATGCCTACTGCGGGATAATACAACACCTCGTTGATGAGCAAGTCGCCCTCCTTGATTCTATGATAACAGAACGTAACATCTTGATTGTCAATACGGTCGTGAATATTATTTTCTACACCTTTTATTGTGAGCCGTTGCTGGGAATCGGACGCGAAATCGTCGGCAAATGTCAACAAAATGCTGTTGCCATCGTCGTTGATAGGCTCGTTGAGCGACGGCATCGCACCATTTTGAAGTGTAAAAAATTCGTTTTCCACCATGCTCACCGCCGTAGAAAATTTTACTAAGACCTGGTATGAACTCACAGCATATACACTCTCAATAGTTAGCGGAGTATAGCGCACATCAGCCGTCAATAAGTCAGATTCGGAGCCGCAAACATCAATGGCGCGACCTTTTACGGCTGTGATACCAGATTGCAATGGTCTTGGCATTGTAAGCACGGCACACTGTCCGTCGATAGAAGATTGCAACGGTTTTGCGCCGCCCACCAAGAAATCCACGCTGTCGATATTTTCGGTAAAAAAGAGCCGCAAAGTATTGTTGCCCACAAGTTCGCAACCTGTAAGACTTGGCGCGGCATCGTCCACATATATTTTATATACAGAATTTTGCCGTCCGGGAGTGCCGCCCGACAATTCGTTGCTCACGTGCCAATTATGGATGCCGGTACAAGAGTTGTAAGGGTCCAGACGCTCCATCGAAAAGCCTCCGTTGCAACGGTCTTTGTCGTTATAGAAATCCACAGAATAAGTAAGCGAATCCACCACCGCGCCGTCGCGATTAATAAGCGCGATATGCTTGCCGCCCACCGTGAGTTTGCTCTCTTGGAAAGCCGCCGCACACACGCCATACCGCTGATAATTGGCGGTGTCGCTCGCCAAAATCAAATATCCACCGGCTTGTATTTTTGCGCCGTCAATCTCATAGTCGTTATCCCCAACGCGAAAAACATATCCGCGCAAATCGAAATCGAAACCAGAAGTATTGTAAAGTTCCACAAACTTTTTGGCTGGCAACGAAAACGGCACAGGATTCACATCCACCAAAATTTCGTTGATGATTATTTCTCCCAAATTTGCCTGACGAACCGGCAACGTATCTTGTTCAATAGGAGTGTCGGGGTTGTCAGGTTCTTCTGGATTATCAGGCTCTTCGGGGTTGTCGGGTTCTTCGGGATTGTCGGGGTTGTCGGGTTCTTCAGGTTCTTCGGGATTGTCGGGAATATTTGGATTGTCGGGTTTTTCGGGGATGGTGTCTGCCGCGCATGAATTTACAAAACCCGGCGTTGCATACCCGAATTGAGCCGAGGCGGACGCCCAGTTTCTTGGCTCCATGGACGGCACATTAAAGGCAATCCGTTCCAACGACACGCCACGTGAGACAGTCAAAGAGGTGTCGTGCATGGCGTTGTCGTAGTACATGGAATCGAGCGACACGCCCTCTGCCGACCTCAGCGAAACATAGCCCTTGGCGGTATTGAGCGATGGAAACATTGAAGCCGCCACCTGCAAGCCCTTTGCATTGTAATTGGCCACCACGCTCGCCGTATCGGCAGACACCACGGCATATCCTCCTGCGGGCAGCATCAAATACCTATCTATGGTGCAACTCCTTATCAAAACACCTTCAGCCGTGTAGCCGCTCAGCACTTGTCCAAATAGAAAAATATCGCCGCCACTATTGTTGTACAACTCCACATAACGTTTCATCCCCACCTGCGGATTGTACAAAACCTCGTTGATACGGATGTCGCCCTCCACTGCCCGATGATAACTAAATGCCACCTCACAGGAGATACGGTCGTGCAAGGAAGTCTCCACGCCATTTATCGAAAGCCGCTGCACCGCGTCCGACTCAAATTCTCCGTCAAATGTCAACAGGAAAACATTGTTGTCGCCTGTTTTTAATTTGCTGCACGACAAGGGCATGGCATCGTTGGCAAGCGAAAAAAATTCGTTTTTGATTACGCTCACAGCCGTAGAAAACGCTACCGCCACCTGATACGCGCTCACCGCATACACGCTGTCAACAGCGAGCGGCGTATAATGTACATCCGCAGTCAAAATATCCGACTCCGCACCGCAAACATCCACTGCGCGGCCTTCCACGATATTGATGCCGGCTTGTAACGGCTTGTACATCGTTAAAACCACGCTGCGACCTTCCACCTCATATTCCGACGGACTGATGCCGTTAACCACAAAATCCACGTCCTTCACCTGCTCCGAAAAATCAAGGCGCAATGTGCTGTTGGAGAGCAGTTGAACGCCTACAAGCCCCGGCGCAGCGTCGTCCTCATATATCTTAAATACAGAATTTTTGCGACCCGGAGTGCCGCCCGCCAAATCGCTGGACGAGTGCCAGTTGAGAGTGCCAGTGCAGTTGTTGAAGGGGTCGAGGCGTTCCATCGAAAAACCGCCTTGGCTGCGGCTCTTGTCGTTGTACAATGTGGCGGAATACGTCAACGAATCCACCACCGCGCCAATCTTATTGAAAAGCGCGATATACTTGCCGCCAACAGTAAGTTTGCTCTCCTGAAACACCGCCACGCACCGCCCAAAATTTTCAAAAGTAGCCTCATCAGCAGCCATTATCAAATAACCGTCGGCATCGATTACAGCATTGCCAATATCATAATCCTTGTCGCCAACGCGAAAAACATACCCCTCCAAATCGAAATCATCGTCAGAAGCGTTGTAAAGTTCCACGTACTTTTTGGCAGGCAGCGAATACGGCGCGGGATTTACGTCCACCATTATCTCGTTTATCACAATTTCGCCCGCCCGCGCCTGACGGAATATCTTGCGATACGGTGCTATCGGCTCGCCTTTGTAATCGCTAAGACCCTCTATTACAAGCGAAATCTCACCTTTGTTGGGTATCGTGCCTGGATAATGCAGCAGAATGTTGTAAAAATTGTAGTCAACATAATCGGGCTTAACGCCGCATACTGAATAATTGGCGGGGGTTATAGCAGCATCGGCATCCAGACGACCCGAAACGTCTATTTTTATGGTGGTCGGGTCAATAATCGCCGCCTCGTCTATGGATGTGGCAATCTCTATCGGATTGTATTCTTGATAAAATTTGTCTATCTTAAACGCAAATTTTGCCGCGCCAGTTTTGTTGAATTTAAAAGCCACAGCCAAATATTTTGCGGCAGACACGGCAGTTGCTGCGGGGGCGTATATTTCAACTCCATTGATGCTCCACACACCCTCTGAGGTGCGAATGATGTCAAGTGTAGTTTCCTTGTTTTTCTTAGGCTTAATGTCCGTTGTGGCAAGCACCTCTGTAATTCTATCGTGCCGGTATATGAGGCTAACCTTCTTGTAATCTGACTTGTAGCCCGTGCCTACCGCTATGCCGCAAAAATCATCCGCCGCAGGGTCGCTGCCGTTGGCAATCAAATAAAACTGAAAATTGTTGACACTCGAATTGTCGAACCCGCATGTCAACAATATCCGCCAATATGTATCGCCGTCTTCGGGGAGGTAATTGTCTATTGTTCTGCTAATAACATTGGTGCCGTATATGGTGGAGGTGTCTTTGATGTATTCGCCGTCGGAGATAAAATTTGGATTGTCTTGCTGCCATGTTTCTGCCTTGTTGATGTCGTCGGTAATATATTCGCGGATGTCCTGCGCGGCGGCAGTGGCAATTATTAGAAACACAATGACAAATAACAATATTATGCGGCGAAACATGATGTTTGGAATTGTTTTTTTTGAGGGTTAGACAATTGTTTTTATTGGCAAAGGTACAACTTTTTTATTAATAATGCTAATTCTTTTTTCACCAAAAAAAGGACTCCCTCATTTTTCGGGAAGTCCTTTCTTATTAATTTAATGTGTCAAGCAATCGTGGCTTAGCCCCTGATGGCTACGATGCCGGGGAGCTGCTTGCCTTCCATGTACTCGAGCATTGCGCCGCCGCCGGTGGATACGTAAGAAACCTTGTCGGCGAGGCCGTTCTTGTTGATGGCTGCCACGGAGTCGCCGCCGCCAATCAAAGTGAACGCGCCGTTTGCAGTAGCCTTGGCAACAGCCTGAGCGATTGCGGAAGTACCCTTTGCAAACTTCTCAAACTCAAATACACCCATAGGACCATTCCAGATAACGGTCTTGGAGTTGACGATAACATCCTCAAACTTCTTGATAGACTTCTCGGCGATGTCGAGACCCATCCAGCCGTCGGGAGTGTTGTCCACGTCGGATATGTTGGTGTTGGCATCCTTGTCAAACTTGTCGGCGTTTACAGCGTCCACGGGCAGGAATACGTTAACACCCTTTGCCTTAGCCTTGTCGAGGATTTCCTTGGCGAGGTCGAGTTTGTCTTCCTCACAGAGCGAATTGCCAATCTTGCCGCCGAGAGCCTTGATAAAGGTGTAGGTCATGCCGCCACCAATGATGAGGTTCTGTACACGGTCGAGGAGGTTGGTGATGACGTTGATCTTGTCGGAAACCTTTGCGCCGCCCATGATGGCGGTAAAGGGCTTGCGAGCGTCGTTCAATACCTTGTCCATAGCGTCGAGTTCCTTGTTGATGAGGAAACCAAACATCTTCTTGTCCTCGGCAAACGAATCGGCGATAACGGCTGTGGAAGCATGCTTGCGGTGAGCCGTGCCAAATGCGTCGTTTACATACACCTCGGCGTAAGAAGCGAGTTTCTTGGCGAAGTCTGCCTGCTTGGTCTTCATGGCAGCCTTTGCCTCCTCCATCTTGGGGTCGTCCTTATCGATGCCACGGGGCTTGCCCTCCTCCTCGGCGTAGTAGCGGAGGTTCTGGAGCAAGAGGATCTGACCGGGTTTCAACGCGAGGGCCTGAGCGTCGGCGTTGGCGCAGTCTTCTGCAAACTGGATGGTTGGCACGCCAAATTCCTTAGTGTACTTCTCGATGGCGGGGATAATCTGCTTCAAGGAGAATGCAGCGTCGCCCTCGTTGGGGTTCACGTTCTTGGGCTTGCCCATGTGCGACATAAGGATAGCGCAGCCGCCGTCCTCAATGATTTTCTTGATGGTGGGCAGTGCGCCACGGATGCGGGTATCGTCGGAAACCTCGCCGGTCTCCTTGTTCAAAGGCACGTTGAAGTCAACGCGGACAATCACCTTCTTGCCTTTAAAATTGTAGTTGTCAATCTTTTGCATAAGATTCTATTAATATTTTTGTTATATTTGAAAACTTGGTCTTTAAATCAAAATGCAAATATATCTATTTTTGGTGAAATACAAGTAAAAAAAATACCTTTTTGCAAAAAAAATTTGCAGACCGCAAAAAAATTTCGTCATTCCAAAAATAATTGCTAACTTAGGCGCGTATATTTGCATAATACATTTTTTAACTACGAACAAGCGATGCACAGCAACGACAACTCCATATCCATCTACAACGACTTCGTGTCATACGAAAGTCGTCAGGGGGCGTTGCCCGACATCGCCAACATGAGCGAGATGTTCTTGAAGTTGTTTGGCAATTCGGACAGCATTGCCGTGATAGCCAGCCTCCTCGACATAGAGATAGCGGCGGTGATGCAGCAGCCATACGGCAAACATTCGTCGTTTTTCAAGAAGCACCACTCGCACAGGTTCGACATGCTCATAGTGTCGTCCGCGCTCAATAAGATACAGAACGCCCGCCCGCTCAGTTCCATCAACGCACTCAGCGACGGATGCCTGATGCTGGAGATTCCGATATACATCAACGACCTCTGCATAGGCTACATCGTGGCGGGACCTTTTTACATGTCGGAGGAGGCGGCGAGTACGGCGGTTGGCTCTGTGCCGGTAATCCTGCCAGAAAAAGTGAAGATGATAACAAAGCAGATAAGCGAGGCGGGCAGCAAGATTCTCGCCAATAGTTGCAAATACCTGCGGCAGCCCAACAACTTACAGAACGTCAAGGTGGACGCGGAGATGGTGTTCAATTTTGGCAACATCTTTATATTCGACATCATCACAGACACTTACGTAATCAGCCCCAACATCTGCGACATTTTTGGCTACCAATACCACCGGCGTTACACCTTTGCAGACTTCATACACTCCATAGTGGAGGACGACCGGCAGCGCGTAGTAGAATTATGCAAAAAGCGCGTGCTGCTCGGCGACGACGACTACGTGATAGAGACCACCATCATCCGCGAAAACGACGGACAACCTGTTAATATAGAGATTTCGGGCGCAATAATCAAAGACCCGGACGGCATGAGCGTCAAGACTGTGGGCTACGTGAAGGACGTTACCGAACTCAACCGCACCCACGACAAACTCTGCGAAGAAATTTCAACCAAAAACCGCCTCATCAAGATAATAGGACACGACCTCAAAAACCCATTCAACGGGATGATTGGTTTTAGCGAACTGCTCAACATCAACCTCCAGCAGCACAACTACGAGGAAGCGTCAGAATATGCCGAAATCATCAAACAGGCAGCGTCTGAGGGCTACGAACTTCTTGTAAACCTCCTCGACTACTCCACCTCGCAGGCGGGCGACATGACGGTGGTCAAGAAGGAGTTTGACCTCTTTAAGACCGTTGACTCAATACTCAAACTGTCTTCCGCCCAGGCGATGAAAAAAGGCATCACGCTCCACAACCGCATCGAGGAGCCTACGATGATTTTCTCCGACGAAAACAAGATAAACACCATACTCCGCAACCTCATATCAAACGCGATAAAATTTTGTTACCAGGACGGCATCATTATGATAAACGCCGACTTCAACGACGGCAACATCAGCATCGCAGTATCCGACACCGGCGAGAGCATCCCCTCCACCCGCTTGCAGAGCATCAACTCCGCCCACGACATATCCTCCACGAGCGGCACGGCATACGAGAGCGGCACAAGCATCGGCCTCAAACTCTGCCACGCTTACCTCAAAGCGTTAGGCTCGCGTCTTGTGGCATCTTGCGGCGACGGTGTTACCACATTCTGGTTTACGATAGAGGCGTATGGGGAAGCATAATAAAAATTATCGCCGTGTAATGTGAATTTTCATTGCACGGCGATAAAAATTAGAGATTATTCCTTTGAGAACTCAACTTCTTGCGGAAAAACATTTTTCTCCGCCATGCAAGATTTGATGCTTTCGAGGAGTTTGTCTGTGAATACGAAATAGAATGTTTCCGTGGTATTCAGTCCATCAGTATCAGACTGATAATCAGAAGCATCCCATATATAATCACTTATTTCCAAAGAATAAGAGTTTATATGGTCGGTGTAGTACAAAGTACAATTAAGCAACAGAGCATGTGGATACTGCTGACCCTTGCACATAAAAAGGTTGTCATTAATTGGACTGTCCACATTTTCGTTGCGAACAATCGTCTCTGAAATTGGTTCTTGAAAACTGATGTCGTAACTACTTGTATTCTTGTAATTATTATACTTGAAAACCTTTCCAATGTGCGCAAAGTAATCATAGTCGTACTTTGTTGGTTCGATTCTCCGTTCCTTCATCTTTACGATGATGTCTCGGAACACTTCTTCTGTAATTGTGTAATAGTTTACAGAATAGATTTTTGAACCGCCGCCATCAATTTCTTTGTTCACAGGGATGAGTGGGTAGTCCTTAACAACTATCATACTGTCTTTTCTGTCGTACTCACCTCTATAGGCAAGGTCTGCATTGAGCATTACAACACCCTTGTCGTCAGGTTTTATTTTGTGAAAGTCAGTGCCTTCGTAGGCTTTCAGATACACAAACCATTGGTCGATGTTCAACGCAATGTCAAACGGCAGTGCATTCACAATAGTATCCGAGTGCAACATCTGCTTCGGTTCGTCACCCTTGTCGCAAGCAACGAACGACAATGCAAAAAGCATTGCGATTAATGTTGCTAAAAATGTGTGTTTCATAGTGTTTGTTTTTTTATTAAATTCAGACTGCAAAATTAGAAATTATTTTTTATTGATACAAATAAATTATCGCCGTGGCATGAAATACTGCACGGCGATAAATTTGAATTGTGTTGAGAAGATGCTTGCTTTACTTAAACTCCATCTGCACCTTTATCGGGTCAATCTCCACGGTCTCGCCCGTAACGGGGTCTGCGCCAAACTTCATGGTGATTGTCAGGTTGTACGTGCCGAGGGTGTCGGGATTCTTCTTAAAATGCAGACGAAACCATTTGGGAAGCATATAGACGGGATTGTCAGCAGAAATGGAGTCGAGAGGCTTTCTTGGTTCTTCTTCACCATTATACCATTTATCGTAAGTCCTTTTTAGTTCAAACTCATAGCGATAATCTCTCCACACGTAAAGGTAAAGAATGTCGTTAAGCAGACTATCGACAGGATGCTTCCGGTCAAACTGTCTATCGGCTGTAACCTCTATCGAAATTACTGGCAACACAGAAGCATAATGCTGTTTGATATGAGAACCATCGCAGAGTGTATCCCCAAAGAAGGTTGCATACTTTTCAAAAGCATTTTTTTCCTGCTCACTCTCGGAATCAAAAGAATATGTCTTATCATCCGCCATCACACAATCCATAATCAAACATGGATAATCAGCATAAAATTCATTTTTTATGACAGTCTGTCTCAAAGAGACAGTTTTTGGCGTGTAATACGTATCCACGAGAGACGGGAAACCATACCACAATTGGTCTTCGCCATTGGATGTTTCCTTTTCCTCACAAGAAAAAAAGGAAATGAACAAAACGACCAATGATAGGATTAAGAGCATTTTTTTCATACTTTTAAATGATTAAATTAATTAATAAGATACGATTACTTATACTTCAATCATTTACCTAACTGTAAAATTTCTGGAATCCACCACTGTGTTTCCGTTAGAAACAATCACAGTGTAATCGCCCTCGCCGTATTCGCGGAGTACACAACTGAATGTAGTACCCGCATTGGCTGTGATTCCAGCGACCTTTGAACCGTCGCGATAGACCTCCACCAAGCCACCACGCGAGTGAGAGGAGAACTTCACCGTCAAGATTGTTGATGCCTCGTCGTAAGAAACAATGGGAGGTCTGTGTGGTTTGACGCTCTTGTGAGGATGAGGACTCCAATTCACATTATCCCCCTGTTTATTTTGCGCTGACACATCCGTCATTGCGCCCGTTGCCGCAATCAAGGCGGCGATTAATACAAGTGTTTTCATATTTGTTTTCGTTGTTTGAAATTCACGCTGCAAAATTACAGTGGGAAAAAACATCGTACAAGTAGTTGTTCCCGTCGGGAACACGTAACTATTTGATTTACACCTTTGTTCCCGACGGGAACAACTTTTATGGAAACCAAAAAAACAGTCAACAAAGTATTTATGTAACATCAACGAAATAAAATGTTACAAAATAAAAACCTTAAACCTTGCTTTTGTCGTTTTTTTATGGTACTTTTGTCCTACCAATCCTTCTATCTATGAACAAAACATTTATTATAATCACACTAACCATCCTTTTATTCGTAGGATGCCAACCAAAAAGCGAAGCATATTGGCAACTTGTCAACGCAGATTCTTTGCTTTACAACAATTGTGTGGATTCGGCAATCGCGGTTTTGGAAGATGTAGAGCCACTAATCAAAAGAGATTCCGCTTACTATTTTGTCTTGGACGCCGAAACTCGTTATAGGCAATGGGAATGTCCCGACATAGACGAACTTAATTACAGCATCAATTACTACGAAAAACACCACGACAACAGAAAATTAGCAAACGCATATTATTATAAAGCATGTACATTCATTGTAAGAGACACCTTACCAAAGGAGTGTTTCATACTCCTTAAACAAGCGGAACAAAGTGCCGAAAAGACATCTGACAATAGTCTCAAAAACAAGATATATTCGGCTTTGTCGTATGCCAACGGAGCGAAAAATCAAACAGAAGAAGCCCTAAAGTACGGAAAAAAAGAATATTACTACGCCCAAAAGGTAAACTGCCGCCGCGACATTGCCTACGCTTTACTTAGACTATCAACTTGCTATTCTATTTTGGGGCAGAGAGACTCATCCGAATATTATATAATGCAGTGCAAGATGCTTGTAGATGAAGTAAACGACAGCGACAAGCCCTTCATATATAACCTTTTGGGAGAAAATTGTATGACAGAAAACCTTGATGCCGCCATAGAATACTTTAATAAAGCACTGAGGTACAAAAAATTGCCACAGACATACCAAAACCTCGCCCGAATCTACCACGCGAAAAACGACACACTAAACTGGCAAAAATACTGTGATTCAGCACTCTCAAATGCTTGGTATGATACAAAAATAGACATACTGACAGACATCGCGCATATTAATTACGCCGACCGCAACATCGCCGCATACAAAAACACAACTGACAAAACGATAGGAATCTTGAAAGACTTCGTGAAATACGAAAAAAACAATTATTCGCTCGAAATCCAGAGGAAATTCGATTTTGAAAAACAGAAAATCGAATATACAAGAAACATTTTTATTTGCATTACTATCATTACTACTTTGATTGCGCTATGTATAATCCTCTACCAAAGACGCAGACACGACAAACAGAAAGCATTACAAAAAGAACTCGAAACAGAAAACCACAATCTACAGTTGTACAACAAATTGTGCGAATCTCAAAATATAATCGACGAATACGAACAAAACCTGAGGTATCTCAACGACCTATTGGATCAGGCAGACAGCGAGGAATACCAAGTCTCCAAAAAACAAATCGCAGAAGTCGTCGAAAAAGGCAAGGCCATCTTTCAAAAGATAGAGCAAAACGGCAGCATTGCCGCCGATAAAGAATATTGGGTATTCTGTATTTTTTATTTCCAAAACACTTTTTCCAAAAAGGCAATCAAAGTTTTCAAAAACTACCAAGAACTTACCACCGAGGAAAAAATATTTGTAATCATCGACGATTTTTTGACAAAAACAGATTCAGAAATTGCCTCAATTCTCGACATTTCGCAGACCACCGTCCGCACACGCCGCTCCAAGATGAAAGGCAAGATGTCTTAACCTCACCCCGCAATCATCTTCTGCTCTGAATCCTCCTCATATTTTCCAAGCCCCGCGAGTTTGATGCCCATCACGAGAAAATCGTCTATCTGCTGCCGGTCGCCTATCCACTGCTCCATCGTTTTGGTGATTACAGCCTTCTGCTCCTCCATCGGGAGGGCGCGGTTGGCGAGTATCAACTCCTTAAACCGCTGCGCATTAAACTTCTCGTTGCTCTCGCCGCCATATTGGTCGAGGTAGCCGTCGGAAAACATGTAGATAGACGTATTGTCGTCGTACATGAAGTCGTAGCAGGTGAAAGAAACCTCCATGCCGGGTCTCAGCGTCCTGCCGCCCACAGAATAATAGTTGGCCTTCAAGATTTTGAGTTTGTCGCCCTGGACGACGTAGATACTGTTTTTTGCGCCGGCAAACTGAAAACGATTCAATCTTGTGTCCACAGTGCATAGGCTCATGTCCATGCCGCCCTCGCTGCCACTGTCGTCGCTATCGTCGCTGTCCTGATTGAGGGCGAGGGTGATGCCGGTGTGGAGCATCGCAAGTATCTGGTCGGGCTTAAAGACGTGCTTGATGTTAACAATCTCGTGCAGGAGCGTATTGCCAATCATCGAGATAAACGCGCCTGGCACACCATGCCCGGTACAGTCTATGGCGGTAATCACACATTTGCTCTCGTAACGGCTAAACCAATAGAAATCGCCGCTCACAATGTCCTTGGGTTTGTAATAAATGAACATGTCGGGCAGCCAGCGTTTTATCTTAGCCTCCGGCACAAGGATGGAGTCCTGTATTTTGCGGGCGTAGTTGATGGAGTCGGTAATCTGTTCGTTTTTTACAAGGATGAGATTTTTCTGACATTCTATCTCGTCCCTCTGCGCCTCCAGGCGGCTGTTGATGCGCTTGATTTTCCTAAAAGCCTGATAAAGCACCGCCAATAGCACAAGC
>CAMJWL010000069.1 GCA_946409405.1 uncultured Bacteroidales bacterium | reverse complement strand
AATTGAGTTTGATTTCCTTTGTGCCGCTCACCGTGAGTTGGTTTTGGATTTTGGGCATTATGTATCTTTTTGATATTAAGTTTAATATCGTCAATATCATCTTGGCGACCTTCATTTTTGGTCAGGGCGACGATTACGCTGTCTTTATGACAGAAGGGCTGATGTACGAGTATGCGCGTGGCAAGCGCGTCCTCAAATCCTTCAAAAACAGCGTGGCTATCAGTGCGTTGATAATGTTTGTGGGCATCGGTACGTTAATTTTTGCCAAGCATCCAGCCATGTCGTCGCTCGGCGTAATTGTGGTGATTGGCATGTTTTCGGTGGTGGCTGCGTCGTTCATTTTTCCGCCGTTGCTGTTTGATTTCTTGACCAAAAAACGTGATGGTTCGATGCGGGCTGCGCCTTATACGCTGCGGTCGCTGATTGTATCGGGAGTTAAAAATGCCGCCGATGTCAGCAACTTGGATTGCTGCAAAAAAATCGTTCTCCGCAATTATCTTTACAAAGGGATGGACGTTTGGCGAGCCGTTAGCAAAAGTTTAGATAACTTCGTCTATCTGCCTGAAAATTACCGCAATCTTGATAAGATAACTTTTGAAAATTGCGGCTATGGTGCTACTGCATTCTTGGTTGCACTAAAACTCCCCGATATTCAGGTGGTTGCCACCGATACCGAGGAGTTTATAGAAGTTGCGCGCAATTGTAGCGAACTGCCTAAGAATCTGCGATTTGAGGTGAAGCCCGACAATCAACCATAGACAAATATTCCGTCCTCAAAGGAGAAATCCTCTGTTGAACTGTTTGTTGGTTCTCCGTTGCTGGGACCGGAAAACGTTTCTCCGTTGTCTTCGGTGTATTCCTCGTATGTGCGCTCGCCGCCTTCGCTAAAATATTCGATGTCCCAAACGTCGTCGCTCTTTTTGATAAATTTGAGGGTTTCATACACCCAATACGAGCCGCCTGTGAAGTCGAGGGTACATTCGTAGCGTCCGTTGCTGCCGTGCGGATTGTGGTAGTCGTTGTCGTACTCGCAGAATGCCCAGTGCATGGCTTCTTTCACCTGCAACAATCGGAATATGCCCATCACGGTCTTGTACTCAGAATCTAAGTTGGAGTCGAAGAAATATTCCAACTGATCCCAATTGAGCGGAAACCATCCGAATTTTAAGACTGGGAGGTCTTTCATTTCAAGGGTTTCTGTGGTGGCGTTTTTGCCTTCGCCCGTGGTCTTGATCATCTTCTTGGTGGAGAAATTGTAGGAGAAGTCGTAATGGTCAAACTTGTGGCGGTCCTTTTTGCCACCGATGAGGTAGAAGCCGCCGTTTTGGTAGCGGAATAGGAAGATGTCGCTGTTGCCGTTGCCAAAGTCGTTCTGAATCCTGAGAACGCCCTTGTCGTTGATGGTGAATTTGGCGTTTTTGGTGAGCGGCATGTCGTAGTGGTGCTTTATCAACGTGTATCCGCCGTTCTTGTTGCCAAAATAGAAACCGTAGTAAGAGGGAACTGTGGCATCTGCCTCGGATGTGGCGGCGAAGAACACGTCATTGATGCCGTCCTTGTTGAGGTCGCCTTCCACGGTGGCAAATATCTTGTGTCCGCAGAGGGCGTCGATTGTTTTGCCTTCGTCGTTAAACTGTGCGTTAGTCGCTGTGGCTAAGGCGAGTAGCCCGATTGTTAAGAGTCTTTTCATGGTTTGATGATTTGAATTAGTTAGTTTTGGGGCAAAAGTATAAAAAAAATCGTACAAAATCCTTTGTTGATAAAAAAAACTTTGCTACGTTTGTAGGTCAAAACAAAAGAACACAATGTCATTGATTCCACAAATCATATTAAGCAACCCCTTCCGTGTGCTTGGCGTTTTTGCCAATTCGCCCAAAAAGGATGTTGTTGCCAATACGAGCAAGGCTACAAAGTTTTTGCAGGTGGGTCGGGATGTGGATTTCCCTCTCGATTTGAGGGCTATGATGCCGCCCGTGCCGAGAAGTGCAGACGCTTTTAGCCATGCCAATGCGCAACTCTCCATTGCGGGCGAGCATCTGAAGTATGCACAGTTTTGGTTTATAAAAATGACGCAGGACGACGAGGATGCGTTTCAGAAACTCTATGCAGGCGATGTGGAAGGTGCGATGGGTGTTTGGGAAAACGTCAGCAATGTGTCTTCGCTGCAAAACCGCATGGTAACTTTGTTTTGCCGAGGCGAGTTTGATGCCGCGATACGTGTGGCAGAAAATCTTTACGAACAGTTTGCCGACCAATTGCTTGCAGTTTTGGATTCGTCGGGGACGCTCGTGAAGGACAGGACGGATTTGATACAGATGTTTATCGAGTCGTTGGCGGAGGAGATTGAGCCTGTAACGCTGAGCAAGTCTTTGGTTTCCGACGAATGGAGGTCTTTCCTGAGCGACAAGACCGTCAACCCCATTATAGCCCGGATAGACAACGAAATCGATGCGTCTGAGGCTCTTACTGACGAAAATATGGAGGATGCCGCCGCATATTACCATGCGGGACATTCGCTCATCAAGAAGACAATGAAGGATTTTGAACACCTCAAAAAACTTCTTCCGGCTGACGACCCGCGCCTGGAAACTCTTGGCGACCGTCTTGCCTTGCAAATATTGGAGTGTGTTCGCCAGTATTACAACCATTGCTTTGATTCGCGTGGCGCGATGACGCTGCTGCAAATAGGGGAGAGCATGGTAATGGGCGTGAGGGCAAAGGAACTGTACGACAACAACAAGGCTTTTTATACTCGTCAACTTGAGAACAGGAGCAGCAGGCACACGTCAACTTCCACTTCGTCGAACTCAGGCAGTCAGTCTGGCTCAACCAAAAACGGCTGCCTCGATTTGTTATCAGAACTTATTGGTCCAATATTGATGTTGTTGATTATAGGTGCCATAAAAGCAGGATGTAATTAAAAAAAATACTATGAAAAAATTATTGATAATATTACCGACATTTTTGTCGTTACCATTAATGGGGCAGACGCCCGACGTTGAGCGGATAGGCCGCCTCGAAAACGAGGTCGAGTTTCTGAGCGACAAGGTAAGCGAGTTGCAGACCGTGCTTATAATACTGCTTGCCGTGGTGGTGGCGTTTCTGTTTGCGATGATGTTTATAATGTTCAGATTAAAGCCGCAGGAGGATGAGGGGGAGGAGTTGTTGAAAGCCGTCTTCCAGCCCCGGTATGGTGGCGACGGCGAGCAAGACCATTCTCTGGTGCTGAAGGTGGCGGACGAAATCATCAGGATAGAGATTAACCTCGCCAAGATGGATCCGGCTGTAAAGGGTTACAAACAACTTTCTAAGGCTGTGGAGCGCATCAGGACCAATTTTGCCGCCAACGGCTACGAGATAGTGGACATGCTCGGACAGCCCTACCACGAAGGCATGAAGGTGGTGGCAAATTTTGTAACCGACGAATCCCTTGCGGAGGGGGCGCAGATAATCACGGGCATCACAAAGCCGCAGATCAACTACAACGGCGTGATGATTCAATCGGCGCAAATTACTGTGAGTCAAAATATTTAAACAATTATAAGGATGGCAAGGCTAAAAATAGATTACGGAATAGACCTCGGCACTACCAACTCCTCTATCTGCCGCATGGAGAAGGGCGAGACGGTGGTTATCAAGACCGACATATTGAAGGACACCATGCCTTCGTGCGTTTCTATCAACAAGAAGGGAAACACCAAGATAGGCGACGCCGCTTACAATACGATGAAGTCTGACAAACGTCGCGCCACCAAAAGTTGGCGTCAGGAGACTTCCAACACTTACATCGAGTTTAAGCGCACGATGGGCACCGACAAGAAGTATTATTGCGCCAATGTGGACAAATATCTTACCTCGGAGGAACTTTCGGCGGAAGTGTTGAAGATGTTGAAGTCGTTTGTAACCGACGAGTCGATCCGCGCCGTGGTGATTACTGTGCCAGCCAAGTTTACCGTCAATCAGAAGACGGCTACGATGGAGGCTGCCAAGATGGCGGGCTTTGACCGCGTGGAACTCCTGCAAGAGCCTATCGCCGCGTCTTACGCATACGGACTTTCGAGCGAACAGAAAAACGGCGTGTGGATGGTGTTTGACTTTGGCGGAGGCACTTTTGACGCCGCCCTGCTCAAGGTGGAGGACGGCATCATGCAGGTGTTTGACACAGAGGGCGACAATTACCTCGGCGGCAAAGACCTCGACGCTGCCATTGTTGACAAGGTGATAATCCCGTATCTCCAAGCCAATTATTCCATCAACGACATCCTCGACGACACTGAGAAAAACGCCGTGCTTCGCGATGCAATGAAGACGTATGCGGAGGATGTCAAAAACATATTGTCCTTTAAAGACAAGGAAGACATCATCTCCAATCTCGGCGACCTTGGCGAGGACGACGAGGGCGAGGAGATCGAACTTGACCTCAGTGTTACACAGCAGCAGGTGTTTGAGGCGATGCGTCCGGTGTTTCAGAAGGCGGTGGATATTTGCAAGGCTCTCTTGCAGCGCAACAACCTTACGAGCCACGACCTCAACAAACTGATACTTGTAGGCGGTCCTACGATGTCGCCGCTCATCCGCCAGATGCTCCGCGAGCAGGTAACGCCCAATGTGGATACCAGCATCAATCCCATGACGGCTGTTGCCACAGGTGCTGCACTCTACGCCTCCACCATAGACAACGAGGTAAAAGACGAAGATATTGAAGTAGGCACCATAAAACTCGATGTAGGCTACGAATCTACATCGGTGGAGAAGTCAGAATGGGTGTCTGTAAAACTTGACAAACAAGGCTCTGGCACCGATTGCCCCGACAAGGTGATGGTGGAGTTTGTGCGCGACGACAACGCATGGTCGAGCGGCAAAACCGAAATCGAGGACCGTGGCAACGTCTTGGAAGTGAGCCTGGTAGAAGGCAAGTCTAATTCTTTTGCCATCAACGTATATAATGCGCATGGCGACCAGATGCCGTGTTTCCCTGCCGAAATCACCATATTGCAGGGAGCCAAGGTAGGAGCCGCGCCGCTGCCCTATTATATTGGTATAGCCAAATGGGATTCGCAGAAGGAGAAGGCTATCTTTATCCCGGCGAGAGGTTTGGAAAAAAACAAGCCCGTGCCTGCCGTTGGCGTTATCAACGGATTGAGGACTACGCATCAGTTGCGTCCGGGCGACAGCAGCGACATCTTGCGCATACCCGTATATCAGTGCGACGACCGACCCGAAACAGGCCGCTCCGCCGAGTTGTACGAATATGTGTCGGACGTGGTAATCACCGGCTACGAAGTGGAGTCGCATATTCCGCAGAATAGTGTTGTGGATTTAACATTGAAGGTGGATTCGTCGGAGCAGATGACGATGGAGGTCTATTTTCCAACGACGGATTTTTCGATTACAAAGACACTCAAAACCGACAAAAAACAGGCTGAGAGCGATGCCGAGCAACAGATTCCCGAGATGTTGAAAACGTCGCAGAGGTACATACATCGTCTTGGAGACGATAACGTTGACACCGAAGATTTGCAATACGAACTCGACGACATCAAGGAAGAGTTCAAAAATAGCCAGGAGAAAAAACGTGTGTTGCAAAACATCAAGAAACTCCTCCGCAAAATAGAGGACATGGACAGCGACACCGAATGGGACCGCCTCGAATCTCAAATCCGCGAGAAACTGATGGAGGTAGATGAAGCGGACGCCGACAATGGCGACGAAAACTCGCATCGTGCCGCCAGGCATCTCCACTCCCAGTTTGAAAAGGCTTGCAATATCAAGGATGTGAAACTCGGACGCGAACTCTACAATCAGGCTCGCAATCTGTACCAGCATATTACAAGATTCAGTATTTTCAAACGCAACATCATGTATTTCAAGATGAATTTTGGCAGCATTAACTGGAAGAATCCTGAACGCGCTCAGCAACTTGTAAACCAGGCATTCGAGATGGTGTGCAACGACGCTCCCAATGAAGCCATTTCGTCGATTCACTCGCAAATATGGACGCTTGCGCCGGACGACGAGCGTGAGGATTTCTCTAATGGATTGTTAAAATAAAAACATAATTTCATGCTCACGAGGGGCGATAATATTGACGGCTACAAGGTGTTGTTTCCGCATAATGAAAACGATTATGCGGAAACGTACCGTGTGCTTGGTGGCGACGGCAAGTTGAAGTTTCTGAAACGTATAAAAAACTCCGACACCTGCGAAATGGAGATTGTAAAGCGTCTCAGTCATCATAACTTGTTTTGTGTAACGGATTGTAAGTCAGATTATTACGTAACAAATTTCGTAAGCGGCGAGACACTCGACAAACGCCTTATCCGCGAAAACGATTTTAACGTATATAATGCCAAAATTATCGTCAAGTCGGTATTAGAGGCATTGCAGTATCTTCATGAGCAGAAAGAACCCATAGTTCATAACGCCATTTGTCCGCAAAATATACTGTTGGATTTGTCGGGCGAATTGGGCGACCTCAAACTTGTAGGTTTTTCGCACGCAAGATTTCTCAACCAACAGCCCGAAAAGCCTGATATTAAACGCCTTAATCCGTTCTATCTCGCGCCTGAAAGGTTTGATGGCGTGTTCAGCGTGCAGACAGACTTGTATTCTGTGGGCGTGTTGCTATATTATCTGGTGTTTGGCATGTTGCCGTGGTACTTTGACACGGCGGGCAAAAACGCCGCAGAAATAGACGCCATGCTTGCCGCAGAACGCAAAAAGCGCATCAAGATTCCCAACATCGAAAAATTTGAGTTGGATGCCAGCCTCCTCACCGTGATAGACAAGGCTTTGAAAAACGATGTTTCGCAGCGTTTTCAGACGGCGGGCGAATTTTTGGAAGCCATGGAGACAAAGGCTGTTGTATCCAAGGGCAAGCCGAAGGAAGTGTTGGAGCCAGACAAACATTTGGGCGGTGGGTTCAACGATGTGGCTGGCATGAAGGATCTGAAGGAATTGCTGCGCAAAAGCGTTATCAACATACTCCGCAATACCGAGAAGGCAAAAAAATACCGCCTCTCCATACCCAACGGAATGTTGCTGTACGGGCCTCCGGGTTGTGGCAAAAGTTTTTTTGCCGAAAAATTTGCCGAGGAGACCGGCTATAATTATGTCTATGTCAAGTCGTCTGATTTGGCAAGTATCTACATCCACGGTACGCAGGAAAAAATAGCCGAACTTTTTAACGACGCCCGAAAAAACGCGCCCACAATCTTGTGTTTTGACGAATTTGATTCTTTTGTGCCGAGCCGCGACGGTGTAAGAAATTCGTCGCAGTCGGGCGAGGTCAATGAGTTTCTGTCGCAACTTAACAATTGCGGGCAGGACGGCGTGTTTGTGATAGCCTCCACCAACAAGCCAGACTTGATAGACAATGCAATTTTGCGGCGCGGACGTATCGACCGTATTATCTATCTGCCCGTTCCCGATGCCGAGGCGCGGCAGGCGATGTTTGAGTTGCATCTCAAGGACCGCCCTATCGACAGCGCGATAGACTACGGGCATCTTTCGGCGTTGACCCAAAACTATGTGGCGAGCGACATTGCCTTTATCGCAAACGAGGCGGCTATGCGTGCCGCCGAAAACGACGCGCTTATCACTCAGGCACTTATAGAGCAGGTGATTTCCGAAAACCAGCCGTCGGTAAAGCCTTCCACATTGCGGTATTATGAGGGCATGAAGGAAAAACTCGAAGGCATGGCAAACGCACAGCCCAGGAAGATAGGCTTTTGAGATATATGTCTTTTTACCGCTTTGCCATTGGCATCGTCTGATGTATCGTGTTGGCAATCAGCACTATCGAACTCGACACTTCCAAGATGTTCAGGTCGTTGCTTGTGTTGAGTTGGTAGATAGGCGCGTCGGTGAGACCGATGGCATCCTCCAAACGTCCATCTACAAAACGCAATGTCGGGAATTTGTTGTAGAGATTGGTCTGGATTACGTTGGTGTAAGACGCGCAGATGGAGCGCACCTCTTGGTTGAAGTCGTATTCGAGGAGGCCTTTTTGGCGGATTTGGTAGTCGTGCTTAAAGAAATCGTACTTTGAGGCGGTGTTTAGGCTTATTGGTTCGCTGTCCTCAAAATTGAGAATCATGCAGCGTTCATAGTTGCCCTCGTCGTTGCGCACGGTCATCTCATGATGCAGGTTTTGTACCTTGACACCCTCCAAATATATCAGCCCGTCGTGGCGGCAAAAACGTATTTTGGCTATATCGATGCCGATGATTGCCTTCTCGTGAAACTTCTTGATATACAAGATTTTCTGTTCGCCCTTGTCTTTAAATTGCAGTTTCAGCATGCTGTCTTTTGGGATGTCGCGCCCGAGGTCGGTGTCTCGCACAAACTCTTCCTTGACGATGTAGCCCTCCTTCTCGTATTCCATGGTTTCGAGTTTGAGTACGGTGTTTGCGTTGCTGCTGATCGACTTGTATTGCCGCGTCGTGTCGAGTTCCGATTCGAGTTGTTTGATTTTTTGCTCGCGCTGGATGGCGACCTCTTCGAGGTGCTGTTTTTGTTGCAGGAGTTCGTTTTTCTCCGCTAACAATTTCATCTGCGCTGACGTTTCGTCGTTGATTCGCGCCTGCACCTCCTCCTCTATAATATTATTGATTGGCTTGTAGATGGCAAATGTTATCAGGATGGTGATAATGTTGCTTACAATCACCACCAACGCCGACGGCACCAACATTGCCGCCGATAGATATGCAAACACCGCTATGTTGCCAATTAACAGCAACATACACGACACTATTATAATCACCTTCTTTGTGTCGGCGAAGAGTTTTTTTATGTTGAAATACTGCATTGTTACACGCTTTAATATAGTATTTAATCAAACGCAAATTTACCAATCTTTTTCCGAAATAAAAAAATCTTTTTGTATTTCAGCAATTTTTGTTAATTTTGCGCAAAGAGTTTTGACTTACAAATTTACACTAAAAATAATGAAAAGACATATTTTCTTAACATCGCTTCTTGCGCTCACAATGGCTGTGGGGGGTGCAAAAGCGCAAGATTGGCAGGGCACGTGGGCTACTGCCGTGGAATGGACTGGTCAGGGCGATATGCCCAAGGAGAGCCTTTCCAATAGGTCATGCAGGATGATTATCCACGTTTCTACCGGCGGCAACACGCTCCGCCTGCAACTTTCCAATGTATTTGGCTCGTCAGACACCGACATCCGCTCGGTATATGTTGCCGACGCGGGCGAGGCG
Source organism: uncultured Bacteroidales bacterium (assembly GCA_946409405.1). Taxonomy (GTDB): domain Bacteria; phylum Bacteroidota; class Bacteroidia; order Bacteroidales; family UBA3824; genus UBA3824. Next base: position 6,586 of record CAMJWL010000069.1, on the reverse strand, counting down.
CAGCAGATTGATGTCAAGTCTGCCAAGTACCTCACTTTCAACGGCAAAAAAAACGTTACCCTCAAAAAGGGAGAGAGCCTCTATTCAGATGAGTTTGCCTACAATCTCAAGCCGCTCCAACTCCTGAGCATCACCATCAACTACGGCGACCGCACTCCCGAAAACGCAACTTCGCACCGTGGCTCGCGCACAACGTCGTACATCATCAGCGGCGAGAGCAAGCCAAAGAGTTACTACGACCCGCAGGAGAAGGTGGATCATTGGTACAACATCGCTGCTCTCGAAGTGAAGACCACACAAAAGGCTCCAGTAGTGGCTTGCCTTGGCAACAGCATCACCGACGGACGCGGCACCACCACCAACAAGCAAAACCGTTGGTCAGACTTCCTCGCCGAGGGTCTTGGCGGCAAGGTGGGCGTATTGAACCTTGGCATCGGTGGCAACGCCGTAATCAAGGGCGGACTTAGCGAACCGGCTTTGAAACGTTTTGACCGCGACATTTTGGGTCAGCAGGGCGTTACGTCGTTGATTATATTTGAAGGTGTCAACGACATCGGCGGCGCCAAGAACGACTCCGAGCAACGTGCCAACGACCTCATCGCCGCCTATCGCGAGATGATGGCTAAGGCTCACAACAAGGGCATCAAGGTATATCTCGGCACGATTACTCCTTTCAAGGGCAACGGCTATTACACGATATTCCACGAGGCGGCGCGTCAGTATGTTAATGATTGGATTCGCAACTGCAAGGAGTGCGACGGCATCATCGACTTCGACGCTCTCGTCCGCGACCCCAACGACCCCGCAAAACTCAAAGCCGAATTTTCGGACGACTGGCTGCACCTCAACCCCAAGGGTTACGAGGCTATGGGCAAATTGGCGGCTGAAAAACTGAAATAAAAATTTATCTTTGCCGCTGCAAAGTTGAAATTTTTTATTTAACTTTGCAGCGGTTTCATTGAACTAATTACATTACACTACATTAGAGAATTATTAATTACTAACCAAATAATATTATGAACACTCAAAATTCTGGCAATGTTGCCAACGGGTTTTACAAACTCTCTTGGCTTCAACGCATTGGCTTCGGCTCGGGCGACTTGGCGCAGAACTTGATTTTTCAGACTGTGGCTTGTTACCTGATGCTTTATTTGACCACGGTTCTGAAAATTAATGCAGCCTTCGTCAGCACCCTGATTCTCACAGTAAGGCTCATCGACTGCTTTTGGAGTCCCGTCGTTGGCCGTTATATCGACAATCACAATCCCAAATTAGGCAAGTACCGCTCCTACCTTCTTTATGGTGGTATTCCGTTGACTATTGCCGCGTGTCTCCTGATGCTCCCGCAGGCAGCGGAGTGGGATATGACTATGAAATTGATTTATGCCACAGTAAGTTACACGTTGTTGAGTATGATTTACTCGGTGGTAAACATCCCCTACGGCTCCATTATGGCAAGTATGACCCGCGACAATGATGAGGTGCTCATCTTGACTTCCACCCGTATGGTATGCGCCAACATTGGTCAGATTATTGTTCAGGCAGGTTTCCCCATCGGACTTGCAATTTGCGTACATTCAGCAGTCAACTGGGATCAGGCAGTGTTTATGGCAATTGGTACGCTCCCCGCGTTCATCATCCTGCCGCTCTTGCCCATATTGAAAAAATTGCTTGGTAAAAAAGGTCTTTATTATACGCTCCTTACGATTGGCTTGGTTGGATTTGTCATTTTGTTCTGCATTGGCAAGTTTGGCGACGTCAAGGAGAGCACTTTGATTATTCAGATTGCGAAGATTATGACCGGCGTAGGTCTTCTCGTAGGTTCGCTTATGTGGGCTCTCGTTCCCGAGGTAATCACCGAAGCAGAATACCGCACCGGCAACCGTCCCGCCGCTACCGTCAACGCCCTCGCTGGTGTGGCGTTCAAGGCTGGTTTCTCAATTGCTGGCTGGATTACTCCGTTGGTAATGGGCTGGATTGGCTTCAACTTCGCAAACGAGGAGTCGGCGTTGTCCACTGATCCTTCCGCCTGGTTTACAGTTACCTGCATTTTTGCAATCGTAGGTTTCGTACTGTTGACACTTTGCTTTATGGGCAGCAAGGAAAACATCACCACCACTCCTGAAAAGCCGGTTTCGTTTGCAGAGATGTGGCAGGAGTTCAAGGCAAGCAAGTGCCTGCAATTGGTGCTCAGCATCTTCGTTGTGGTATTCTTGGCATCGTTTATCAGCGCGCCCGTCAACGCTTATTACACTGAATTGGGCAAATATGACGCTACTGCACAGAATGCAATCTTGGTGTTCACCACCATTATTCCCGCTGCGCTTCTTGTTGTTGTGGGACTCCTCATCCGCAAGTATCCGCTCACCGATGAGCGTCTTGACGAAATGAGCCGCGAAATCGAAGCGCGTCATCGTAACAAGTAATCAATTAATCATTTTTTCAATAGTAGAGACGCGCCAAAGCACGTCTCTACTTTATAATATCACTACAATAACACTACACTACTTATAACACGATGAATCTTACAAGAAAAACAATTCCAATGGCATTATTGGCGGCATTGGCATTGACATCCGCCTGCAAGCAGGGCAACGCCCCCGCATCTGCAACCGACAACACTCAACCTAAGGAGGTAAAATGCGAATACGTTGACGATGGCAAACCATCGATGCGCAAGGCTTTTGACGGCAAGTTTCTCATTGGCGCGGCTGTCAACACTCGTCAGGTTGTAAGCACCGACCCGAAAGTAATCAACGCCATCCGCAACAATTTTTCTGCCCTCGTGCCTGAAAACTGTATGAAGGCGGAGGAAATTCACCCGAAGAAAGACCTCTACGACTGGACTGACGCCGACGCTATCGTAGAATTGGCACAGAAAAACGGTCAGGTTTTGACTGGACACTGCCTCGTATGGCATTCGCAGTTGCCGTATTGGTTTTTGAAGGACGACTTGGGACAGACTGTTACTAAGGACGAACTCATCAAGCGTATGAAGGATCATATCACTACGGTGGTGCAGCATTTCAAGGGTAAAATCAAGGGTTGGGACGTTGTCAACGAGGCTGTGATGGAAGACGGAACCCTTCGCAAGTCGCCTTTCCTCAATATCATTGGCCCCGATTTCATCAAGTTGGCGTTCCAATTTGCGCACGAGGCCGACCCTGATGTTGAGTTGTATTACAATGATTACGGTATGGACAATCCCGCCAAGCGCGCGGGCGTCATCAAACTCGTCCGCGAACTCAAAGCCGCCGGTTGCCGAGTTGACGGTATCGGTATGCAGTCGCACGTTGCTTTTGATACCAATCTCGACGAGTACGAAAAGAGTATCGTAGCCTACGCCGCAGAAGGTGTCAAGGTGATGGTAACGGAACTCGACCTCAGCGTTTTGCCGTGGCCCAAGGGCAATTATGGCGCGGCAGTGGAGACCAATTTCGAGTATATGAAGGAGATGAATCCTTACACCGACGGCCTTCCCGCAGAGAAGGCTCAGGAGCAGACCGATTTCTTCGTGAAACTCTTTGGCATTTACCTCAAACACGCCGACATCATTGACCGCGTTACGTTCTGGGGCGTTACAGACGGCGACAGTTGGAAAAACGGTTGGCCGATGCCCGGTCGCACCGACTATCCCCTCGCCATCGACCGCAACTATCAGCCCAAACCGTTTGTGGATGCGATAATCAAATTGGCTGAGGGCAAGTAAAGTAAGAAAATAATTCAATTAAACCTAATGATTAATATGGCACAGAAAAGATACCTCTTCCCTGCCGATTATATGGCAGACCCCGCCGTTCACGTATTCAACGGCAAGATTTTCGTCTATCCGTCCCACGACTGGGAGGCTCACGCTGCTGAGGACGACGACGGTGGACATTTTCAGATGAAGGACTACCACGCCCTCTCTATCGACGGCGACCCGATGACTGGCAAGGTCAACGACCACGGCGTTATCTTCGATGTGAAGGACGTACAGTGGGCAGAGAAACAATTGTGGGACAGCGACGTAGTGGAGAAAAACGGCAAGTATTACTACATCTTCTCCGGCAAGGGTTACGACGGCGTGTTCCGCCTCGGCGTTGCAGTTGCCGACAAGCCCGAAGGCCCGTTCAAGCCGCAGCCGCAGCCTATCCGTGGCTCTTTCTCCATCGACCCCTGCGCGTTCAAGGACGATGATGGTACCATCTACACCTATTTTGGCGGTCTTTGGGGCGGTCAACTCCAATGGTGGCAGCCTTTTGAGCCCGGCTATGCTCCCGTACACGGCAAGCACGGCGATGACAATGGTCTTGTTGATATGGGTTCAGAACCTACCCGCAACGGCGAACTTTTCGCACAGCCCGATATGCCCGCGTTGCCGAGTTTCGTGGTTAAGATGAGCGACGATGTATTGCAGTTTGCAGAGGCTCCGCGCCGCGTCGTTATCCTCGGTGAGGACGGCAAGCCGCTCAAAGCAAGCGACCCGCACCGTTTCTTTGAGGCTTCGTGGATGCACAAGTACAATGGCAAGTATTACTTCTCGTATTCAACAGGCGACAGCCATTACCTCTGCTATGCCACCGGCGACAATCCCTACGGCCCGTTCACCTATCAGGGCGTAATCCTCACTCCGGTAGTTGGTTGGACTACTCACCACGCCATCGCCGAGTACAACGGCAAATGGTACCTCTTCCACCACGACTGCGTACCGTCAGAAGGCAAGACGTGGCTCCGCTCGTTGAAGGTCTGCGAATTGCAGTACGACAAGGACGGCAAGATTAAGACGATTGAAGGATTGGATGCGTAATTGCGAGATTGTATGAATAAAAAAAGTGTGGCGAATATAGTTATATTTCGCCGCACTTTTTTTGAAAAAAATTGTTTTTTTGGGTTATTAAATATTTTTTCATACTTTCGCACTATAAAAAAATTAGCAAAATGGAACTTGAACTTCATTACGTTAACAAAATAAAAGAGGCCAAAATTAAATTGAATGGATTGACAGTCATTGCCGGAGCAAATAGTTCGGGCAAAAGTACTGTTGGTAGAACTTTATATACTGTTGTTAAGTCTATTGCTAACACAAAGAGAGTTGATAACAATATGAATAGACAATTTATGCAGAAGCATATCGAGTCTTTTTATAGTAGATTAAGCGGTCTCAAAGTGGTTAATAAGGCTGAAATGTTTCAGGATATGCCTCATAGTCCATTGCAATTTATATCTCAACTTGAAAGTGCAAAAGACAAAAAAAATTATCTATCTGAAATTAGAAAGCAAATATCAAGTGCGAAAGGCATTGTCCCGAGACAAAAAAAACTCTTGGAGGACGATTTGAATAATTTGGAGATATGCATCGAGAACAAGGATAATCCTGCGGCAGGATTGAAGACGGAATTGCAATATTTAATTGAATCTGAATTCTTAAATTCGTTCTGTTCGTCAACAATAGAATCTGCAAATACGTCGGTAGGATTGAAATTTGAGGGTGTGCAGGGAATTTTTTTCTCAACCAAAGATCGTGTTGTTAATAAAGTGGAAAGTTCAGAAAAAGAATTTTTTTCTTTTATTGACGATGCCACATATATTGAATCGCCTTTGTATATACATTTGGCTGATGCAATTATTAGGGCGCAGACTTGGCGTGAAACAGAAGGGCAACATTCTGTTTTGTATCGCCCAATGATTCCGTCTCACATAAAAGATATGGTTGAAAAGATTGTTGTGGCGGCTCGTTACTCTGATAATAAAGGTGTGGGGGCTTCGTTGAATATGAACGATATTACAGGTGGTCAACTAACATACGATTCGTCAACATACCAACTTGTATATAAAGAAGGAGATTATTCATATAAGACCATCAATGTTGCATCAGGCGTTAAGAGTTTGAGCATTGTTCAATTGTTAGAAGACGCGAAGATAATTGGTCCCAATAGTATTTTGATTTGGGACGAACCTGAAAACCATCTTCATCCCGAATGGCAGATTGAATTTGCGAAAAAAATGGTGGATTTGGCGATGAATGGTGTTCCAATTTTGGTGACGACACATAGTCCATATTTTCTCCAAGCGATACGTACTTATTCAATAAGTGGAGGAATGGAAGATTATGTCAATTTTTACACGCCAGTGGAAGATGATAATCATCTTGAAACCATTGTGGACGTTACCGACGATCTTACGTCTGTATTTGCAACGCTTGCCGAGCCAATGAACAAGATTATGGACATTAATTGATGATTTATTTATGGATGCTGCAACATTATATTCGCAAATAAAAACGTATGCCAGTTTAGGTGATACAACGATTTGTTGTCTGCACAAATCGAAGCCAAATCTGTCGTGTATTGACGATTCTCAAAACAATTGTAAGAATCCGTCACAAACCAAAGTCATTGATTTTGATGCTGTGAAGGTTTTATATTGTCAGCAGAATAAGGTCTCGCCACAACTTACCTCAGTAGATGCAATAGCACATAAACAACATATTTTTGTTTTTGTGGAAATCAAAAGTAATAAGAATTTTTTAACAAAACAATTAAATAAACCTGATGATACCGTCGATGCTGTTGACCGCAAGATAAAAAAACAAGTAAAAAATTAT
>CAMJWL010000068.1 GCA_946409405.1 uncultured Bacteroidales bacterium | reverse complement strand
TCATCTCCTTCAACGCCTGTTGCGCCGCGCCGAGACCGGGAGTATTGGTTACTGCACCAGACATGATGCCCACCATCGTAGGTACATCGATGCCGGTGATAAAATGGAGAATCAACGCCGTAATCGCGCCGAGCAACACCACGCCCACAGCAAGAGCATTGAGTGTAACGCCACCCTCCCTGAACGACGAGAAAAAGCCGGGGCCAACCCTCATGCCTATCGCGAAGATAAACAATATAAGGCCGAAGTCCCGCAGGAAGTCGATAAGCACGGCATCCATGCTCAGTCCCAAATGACCCATTATGATGCCCACAAACAATATGAATGTAGCACCAAGCGAAATGCCGGCAATCTTCACCTTGCCAAGCAACAGACCGAGCGAAATGATAACGCCCAGCAGAAGAATGGAATGGGCTATGCCCTGTCCACATACCAAATCAGTAAACCAATTCATTTTTTTCCTTGAAATTTTCCGCAAAATTACAAAATATTCTGCATTAATGCTTATATTTTACCCAAAATTATCGTAAAATTATTTTTAACTACTTAATCCCCATCAAAAGCATTGTAATTGGGATTTAGTAACATGGTGCGACTTGCGTTGCTGCCATAATGTCAATTTATCAAGTCATTATGTCATCATCTAAAAATGTAACAAATTCTACTCTTTCCAGTCATTATGTCTTGAAACTCCGCCATTTTGTCATCATCACGACCATTGGCACACGCTTTGCCTGTTTTGTAATCGAAAGAGCAGTCCGGCAACAAATTCTTACCGAACCCTACTCCGTAAAATAAATGTCTAACAATTTAAATTATAGGAGATTTTTATCATGGGAAAGATCGGAAAAGTGCTTAAACCTAAACAACACACTGAGAAACACCACAAACACGTAGCCGCCTACGAACAGAAGGATGCGGCTGCCGCAATGCCCACCGAAGAAAAGCACAAGAAATAACGGAGCACTGCTACTCACGAGGAGCAATTCATAATTCATAATTCAAAATTCATAATTGGGCATCCGCTGGATGGTAATTGTGAATTTTGAATCATGAATTATGAATTTTTTTTTTAGTTTTCAATCAAGTCCATTCCGCAAGCCGGACATTCGCCGGGCTGGTCGGAAGAGCCGTCGCGGTTGGGGCATACGTATTTTTTAGTGAGGTCCACAGATTGAGTGGTCGTGGAAGCGGGCGTGGCGGCATTGTCGTCAGCCGTAGGAGCGTCGGTCTTGGGTGTTGCCGATTGCTCGGTAGCGGGATTGGTGTCGGTAGAGGCGGGGGCATTGTTTGAGTTGCCACCGCAGGACGACATAATGGCTGCCACAGCCAAAACGCCGATTACGAGTACAGATTTTTTCATTGTTTTTTGTGTTAAAAATTATTACCAAAAATTTGCCGCAAAGTTACAAATAATTTCTGTCAATATGTGTTTGTATTTGTTAGTTTTAATTTTTAACTTTGCAAAATAAAAATTGACACTCAAAATGCGACGTAATATACTTATATTCATATTGTTAACGACAATAACACTGTCGTCCTGCCACCGCAACAAGTACCACGGGATGAATATCGACTCGGAGGATGTGGAGGGCTATGTGCAGGCATATACCGTAATTGCAGATAATTACAAGGACTTTTTGCTGTACATCGACAAGCACAGCGACGTGGATTCCAACGCCATCAAGGACTACCACTCGCTGATGTATTTGCTTGGCAGAAATGGTTTCCCTGACGTGGAGTACTTCATGTACGTGCATGGCAAACTGCGCCCCGTAGTGAACGTCATAGCCGCGCATCCGGGCGAGGAGCGTTATCCTGGCATCGGCACGGCGGACTTGTCGTTTATGGAGGCGGGCGAGAAGGAATACCGTAAGTATCTCGACGACAGCACCATATCCGAAGACAAGAAGGCTTTTTTTCGCGCTCAGATGGCTCAGATAGAGACCACCATGGTGGATATTTTCGACAAACAGGAGAAAAACAAGGCGTGGCTCTCGCTTGTACGCGATGAGATTGGTGGCGACTTGCAACTCTCCGACAACGACATCATGATGCTCACTATCCTCGAACGCGAGATTCCAAAACTCTAAACAAAAATGAAACTGTATATATATGTGTGTGTGGCGTTGCTGATTGTGGCTTGCGACAACCAAAATTTGCCCGACTTTATGAAGTCGTCAGGCGCGTTGGCAACCGACACCGTTAAAATTTCAAAACCTTATAAAGACCTTATTATAAACGACAACTGTCATGTCTCCCTCGAAAAAGACACCATCGACTTCATCGTGGTAGAGTACGGCGAAAATTTGATAGAAAATATCCAAATTAAATTTGACGAGGCTTCTACAACGCTCTCTATATCAGACGATAGCAAGTTTGGAATGGTGCGCAACAACAGTTCTGTACCAAAAATAAAGTGTCATTTTTCACTTTTGTGTAACATTTTTGCCCATTCAAGCGTTATAGTATATAGTAACGACAGTGTGGACGTGCGGCAATATGTGTTCGACGGCTACATCGGCGGGCTTGATGTAATAAGCAATGCGCCAGATGTGAGGCTCGATATTGCCGATGGCTCAGGCACTTACAAGATTTCGGGCAAGGCAGATTGCTTTGATGTGGATGCGTGCTATACATCCATCGTTGATGCCGAGGGGCTGAGGACGAGGGTGGCAAAGGTAGAGAATCATTCCACCGGCGATGTGCGCGTCAATGCCACCGACACCGTATATGCCGAGATTTACCACACAGGCGATATTTGTTATAAAGCCGGGGCAGTGCCGGTGCAGAAGGTCAGCAAGGGAAAGGGCAGTATGCGCGTAATAGATTGAATACCATGAGATTATTATTATTGACTACCATTTGGATTATCACCCTTTCGGCGGCTTTGGCACAGAAGGATGCCCACGACAGTTATTGGACGGTAAATTATCTCCGAGGCCCAGTATATGACCACCGCAACTTGTCGGGGGTGCTTCAATTGGGCATCACGCATGGCGTCGGGGTGGAATACCTGATGCGCGTGGACGGCAGCGAGCCGTGGCATCATTATTACCGCCGCCCAAAACTCGGCGTTGCGGCTTATTACGAGGATTTCAACTATCCCGACGTGCTTGGCAAGGCATTTTCGGGCGCGTTGGTGGCTGACTTCCACATCGTACACAGGAGGATCTTTGACTTTGACCTTAATATTCAGGCGGGTGCGGCGTATTTGACCAAAAAGTTTGATGCGCAGACCAACAACTTGAACCTCTACATCGGTGCGAAGGCGGCGGCGTTTTTCAGGTTTGGATTCGAACTTGTGGCGATGCCAGAAAGCCGCGTGGCGATGGTTGCAGGCGCAAATTTCGTGCATTATTCCAACGGTTCGATGAGGCAACCAAACCTCGGATTGAACCTCTGCCAACTTAACCTCGGTGCGCGTATGCGTATCAATAAGGAGATTGCCCCCGTGAAGGAGTATGACGCTTCCACGGTGCAGAATGACAAAAGATGGCAATATCAGGCCTTCTTGTCGTTTGGATGCTGCGAACAAGGCACGCCCCTCAGCGACAGGTACTTGGTGGCCACCACAGCGTTCAAATGTTTGAAACCCATCACGAGGAAGTTTGTAGCGGGAGTTGGCGTGGACATCATGCGCGACGGCAGCGAATCAATAGACTGCGAAGACGACGGATTCTTCCCCTTGATTTCGGGCGGCGTACACGGCTCGGCGGGGATGGAGTTTGGCAAGGTTTATGCAGCGTTGGAGATTGGCAGCTACCTGTTCAGCAAGGTGAAAGACTCCTTCGAAATGTACAACCGCGTTACTGCAAACTATGCCTTTGGCAAGAGGCTTTTGGCACACGTCGGATTAAGGACTTATCTTATGAGAGCCTATTACATAGAATGGGGAATTGGCTGTAAGATAGGTAGTTAACAAAAATTTAAAAAAAATTTTGATTTTTTTTCATGGTATTGTGGAAAAAAATCATCAATTTTGCAACGAGAAACATAAGTTAGGACTATTATAAACTCAACAGAATCATGAAAAAAATTAAAACACTGTTCGCAACATTAGGGATTGTATTGGCATGTAGTTTTGCAGCCAATGCGCAGACAGCGGAAGGCGAGACGGTTGCTTTGGCAGATGGAGCGGCGGTGGAAGGCACTTTCGCAATAGAGGCTACTAACGTGCAGAAAATCAATGTATGGCCGCAGGTATCGTCCATCAAGGTAATGGTTGACGTGGAGAATGCCGACACAGTGCAGATTTATAATGCGGTGGGTCGCCTTGTGAAGACACAGAAGGTTTCCAAGGGTCAGGGCATCAACATCGAGACCCTCATACCTGGTCTTTATACGGTAAAAGTTGGCGACAAGGTTGGCAGTTTCACAAAGAAATAAACCGTTCTGGCTAAAAAAATTGGAGTATTATTATTGATACGCCTACGGAGGTGGATACGAAACCCACCGTCCGTGGGCGTGTTTTTTTGTGGGTGTTAAATATCAATTACTTCAATCATTTCAATTACTTTCTTCCTTGCCCGCGATTCCGCACCCGTCATACACCGCCTGACAAATCTTCTGTCTGATTTTCAATGTATTGATATTCTTGTTGTTGGCATCGGGATATACGCGGTTGCAGGTGAATACTACGACGATGTTGTTGTCGGGGTCTGCCCATGCGCACGTGCCGGTGAAGCCCGTGTGTCCGTAAGTGTGGGGGCCAGAGGATACGGCGCAAAAATTGTTTGGAGCCATGTCAAAACCGAGGGCGCGTTTGGTGTTGGGCTGTTTGGCGGTGAATTTTTCGACGGTCTTCTTCTCAAAAAAACGCTTGCCGCCATATTCGCCGCCGTTGAGCAACATTTGGAACAGCACACCTATATTATATGCCGTGGAAAACAATCCCGCATTGCCCGAAATGCCGCCGAGCAAAGCCGCCGCAGGGTCGTGAACGTCGCCTTGAAGAAGTTTCTTGGTCCACGGCTGAGCCTCTGTGGGCGCGATTTGGTCGGCGGAGATGTTGTGAAGGAGCGGCGTGTGGCAAGTGCGCGTCATGCCGAGCGGCTGATAAAAATTGCGGGCGAGAAAACTGTCTGCGCGGCATTTTAACACCTCTTCCGCCGCCCATTGCAGCAAAATCATGTTGACGTCCGAGTATTGGTATTTTTTCCGCTTGACACTGAGGTGCAGGTAAAACTTCCGCAGCGAATCCACATATTGATTCCTCAACCAAAGGCTGTCGGCGACGCGAGTGGACGCGCTGTCCTTGTGATAGTCGGGGCGGTATAGTTCGTTGTAAGCGGCGGCGGCAAGTGTGTTTAGCGGCATGGTGTCGGTGTCGAGTCCGATAGACTTGCCAAGCCGCTTCCATCCGCTGGCATTGTTGCCAAAACGTATGATGGGCGTATAGGCGTATATGCCGCTGCGGTGTTCGAGCAACGATTTGATTTTCACGTTCAAAACGGGTTTGGGGAGCGAGTCGTCGTAGTGGAGGTAATTGCCGAGCGTTTTCTCGGTGTCCATCATTTTCTTTTCGCAGAGGTGCATAGCGAGGAGCGTGGTGGCGGTTACCTTGGTGAGCGAGGCGAGATCGTAGAGGTCGGTGGTATTGACAGGACGGGTGAGGCTGTCGTATGTAAAATGTCCGTAAGCCTTGTCTATCAACACTTTGCCATCCTTAGCCGCAAACACCTGACATCCTGGGAAACAAAAATTGTCTATCGCAAAAGATATTATCGAATCCAACGTGTCCCGATAACAAGCATTAAATTCTGACTCGCGCAAAATAGTGTATTTCAGTTTGTTGGCTTTAACGGGACAATCGCCGCCCACGTCTATCGTACCAAACACAGCGCGTGCCGCCATCTGTGCGGCGGTGACGTTGTTGCCGGTTTGTTGCAGGAGGCACTTGCCGTTGATGCGGGTGAGGTTGTTTGGGTTGTCGAAGTTGACAACGCACACCTTGTCGTCGTTGGCGGCGCGGCTGATGGCGGCTATTGTGGCTGGGTTTTCGATGGGCGCGTTGAGGAGGATGACGCAACGGTGTGTCCTGTGCCGCGCATTTAGCACCGTGCCAACGGCGGTGATGGAGGTGTCGGCGTATTTGTAGTGATAACTGCCAAAAACCCCCGCCTGTGTGCTAAATCCAGCAAGCCGCAACCCGCCAATTTGGATAATTTCTATGTTGCCGCCAGATGGCAGTGGCAGCATTTTGTTGTCGTTTTTGAGGCAGTTGACGGCTTTTAACGCGCATATTGTGGCAGCCTCAGTGGTGGAGATGTCGTTGCAACGGATGCGCGGAATATCTGATAATGAATATTTTAGGCGGATGATGTGCTTGGCCTTTTGGTCGATGACGGCAAGGAGTTCGGGATTGTCCTTCAAGGCTTTTTGGGCGCGGAGGAGGAACATTTCGGGCGTGGTATGCCCCGCGATTAGGGGATTGTCGGATTGGAGGGCGGTCTTGACGCTCGCAACTGGTGTCAACAAGAATGTGGCAATTCTTGCGGTGTCGTTGCAGCCGAGCAAAGAGATGAGGGCGGTGTGCGTTTTTGACGGTCGAAGTCCATATTGTTCTGCCATGAAACCCGCCGTGGCGTGAAATCCAATCGACCGCAAAGTATCTGTCAACGTGTTGGTTACAATCCTTGAAACGAGCGAATCGTGTCGGCTTGCGGCGACGTTGTAAGGGTTCATGTAGTTTGGCGTTCCGGGGATTGGACGGTCAAAATTGAGAACGATTAACCCCGGCACTTCGCCCCACTCGCCAAGCGCATCGATTTGTTTTTTCATGGTGGCAACAGTTGATACCGGCAGCAACACGCCGCCCGGCACGGGACCAGATTTGAGGATGTAGGGTTGGGAGTTTTCGGGGGCGTAAATATATAGTTGCATAATCCGCTCGTCGGCTGTCATCGCCGCAAACACAGAATCTGTCCATCTCTCGACATCCATGCGCGGCATGGCAATCTCCGCCTTGTCGGTACTCGCGCAGCACTGCAACGTCCACGCCGCCAACAACAAAAACAATAAGAAATTCTTTTTCATTTTTCAGTTTTTTTCAAGGAGTAGTGCATATTTCGTACCACAACAGAAAAAATCTCCGTGCCTCCGTATGATATTATCCCACCTCCAAGTAACAACTATCTCCGTAACTCAGAAACCTGAACCCATTCTTGAGCGCATACTCATAAATCTCCTTCCACTTGTCGCCGACGGCTGCCGAGACGAGCAGCAGCAACGTGCTTTGCGGTTGGTGGAAGTTGGTGATGATATTGCCGACAATGCGGTAGCGATAGCCGGGGCAAATCATAATGCCCGTGGACGCTTTGAAGGTGTCCAAGCCATTGTTTTTGAGATGATTGATGATGGCGCGGATGGCGTCGGCGGGCGCAGTGTCGGGAGCATTATTGTCATAACATTCCCATTGTGGAAGATGTTCGGCGGGTTCGTTGCGGAGGATTTTGCAGCCGAGCCAATACAGCGATTCCAACGTGCGTACCGACGTAGTGCCAACAGCCGTGATGTGTCCGAGGTGAGCGAGAAGGTCTTCAAGAAACGACATCGTAACGCTAAAAAACTCCCGGTGCATCTCGTGTTCGCCGATGGTCTGCGTCTTGACGGGCTTAAAAGTACCCGCGCCAACGTGCAGCGTCAGCCTTCCGACCTTGCAACGAAGCCTTTGCATCAGTTCTGGACTAAAATGCAGACCCGCCGTCGGTGCCGCCACAGAGCCTTTGTAAAGCGAATAGACTGTCTGATAATCAGTGTTGTCAGATTCCTGAGCCTTGCGGTTGAGGTAAGGCGGGATTGGGATGCTTCCGGCTGCGTCGATTACTTCCGAAAAAGATTTGCCGCCGTCCCACTTGAACTTTGCAATCACCTCGCCGCCACTTACTTCCATCTTTTCAACTTCGAGGTTGATGGTGGAGTCGCCGCAAGGTAGGGCGCGGCTGAGGTTAAAATTCTTCCAACGTTTGAGATTTCCGGCGAGACACTTCCATTGGCACTCCGATTTGGAGGCAAAATTGCTGTCGTAGTCGGCGGGAAAGTGCGGTTCGAGGCAAAAAATCTCTATCCGCGCTCCGTTTTCCGTAAAAAATTCGAGCCTTGCGGGGATTACTTTGGTGTCGTTTACCACCATCAAAGTATCGGGCGCGAGCATCTTCTCCACGTCCGAAAAAACGCCTTCGGAGATTTGCTTGTCCTTGTATATCAACAGTTTGCACTTGTCCCTGTCCTTCAACGGGAACTTGGCTATCCTCTCGTCCGGGAGGTCGTAATTGAAGTCCGCTATTTCAATGTTTTTGGGTGATGACATATTTATTTTGTTTTTTTGCATAATAATGTGCTAAATTTGTGCAAAAATAACTAACTTTGACGCAATAAAAAAGTAAAAAGCAAAATGAATTTTAAGAAAGGCGACAAAGTGAAGTTCCTCAACGAGGACGACCACGGTACAGTTACCCGCGTAACGGGCGACGGAATGGTGTATGTGCTTAATAGTGATGACTTTGAGGTGCCGGTGTTGGCACGTGAACTGATATTGGATCCGGACGCAATGCCGGCGCAAAAAAATCCGACGAAGCCCGCCCCCGAGCCTCAGCCGGAGCCCCACGCCGAGGGTTCGCGTCGCATCGTGCTGCACAATTCCACCCCAAAAAAGCCAAAAAAGGACACGGTGGAACTTTTGGCGGCATTTGTCCCGGCGGACGGAAAGCCGGTGGACAAGTGCGACTTGGAGTTTTATCTCGTCAACGACAGCGAGTACAATATGTGTTACAACTATCTCCGCCCGATTGTTGGACGGCCGGGCTACCTCTCGGCGATGGGCGTTTTGGAGCCAGACACCAAGGAATACATCGAGACTTTCCGCCGCTCCGACATTGGCGAGGTTGGCGGCGTCAAACTCCAACTCCTCACCTACCGCGAGGGCGACACCACGCCGCGCAAACCGTTGGAGGCTGAGGTCAAGATGCACGCGCCAAAATTCTATCAGGAGAGTTACTATAAGGACAACGACTTTTTTGACGGCAAGGCCTACATCGTCAACGTCTTTGAAAACAAGGAGATGGACGAGGCTCTGCGCTCGCTCAAAGATGGCAAGGTACAGCACAAGGACGCTGACGACAAACAGTTGAAATCCCAGAAACCGCAGCGTCTCCCCGAAAAGGTAGTAGTGGACCTCCACCTTACCGAAATCATTGACGATGAGGCAGGTATGTCGCCCAAAGATATGCTCGACTATCAGATGAAAGTATTCCGCGAGAAGTTGGACGAGTGCATCGCCGACGCCCACGTCAAGAAGGTGGTCTTCATCCACGGCAAGGGCAACGGCAGCCTCAAACTCGAACTCCGCAAGTGCCTCGACCGCAATTACAAACGCTGTCAGTACCAGGACGCATCATTCGAGGAGTACGGCGGCGGCGCGACATTGGTATATGTGAAATAGATTTTTTCGCTGTATAAATATGTGTTAATTAAATAGTTACAACAAAATGAAACTATTATCGAAACTAAAAAAATACCTCTTGCTTTCGGCTGTGGCTGCGATGGCTTGTGGGTGTGCCGGCACTGCCAACAACGGCGGCAACGCCTCCTCCGGCGACTCCTCCAAAGCGCAGAGTCCCCAAGGCCTCGACCCGAGCCGCTCGGCATTGTTGAAGGTAAACAACCGCCTTTTCAACGTACCGTCGCCGATGCAACTCGCCACGATGCTCAAAGGTTTCGGGCAGCCTTACCACAAGGAAATCCTCAGCGACGTGGGCAAGCGCGGCGATTACACCACCACCTTCAAACAGGCTTTGAACGTGGGTGTTTACGGCGCGGATTTGGGCTACATCAACGCCTTCGACCAACTGCCCGACGCAACGGCGTATTTTGGCGCGGTGAGGACGCTGACCACCGAATTGGGCGTACTCAACACATTCAACGAACAGACCATGCAGCGCATCGAGCGCAACAGCGGCGACAAGGATTCGCTTCTATACATTGCGTCGATGGTGTATCGCGAGTCTGACGCATACCTGATGAACAGCGAGCGCAACGAGGTGGGCGCGTTGATAATAGCCGGCGGATGGGTGGAGGGTCTTTACCTGTTGACCCACATCTGCACCGTGGACCAGATGACCGACAACCATTTTCAGATAATCGGCCAGCAAAAGCACCCCCTCAACAACCTCATCGAACTCCTGCGCCCGTATTACGGCTCGGTGGGCAGGGATTATGACTCGTTTCTCGAAAAACTTTCGGAGATTGCCAACATCTACGACGCAATCAACGTAAAATACACCTACAAGCCGGCAGAAACCGACGAGGAGGGCAAGATAACGGTCATCAACAGCGAGTCGCAAGTGATGATAGAGAAACAGCACGTAGTGGCAATCGCCGACAGGGTGGCGCGTCTCCGGGCCGACATCACACGTTAACCTTATAATATGGCAGAAGATGAAAAAAATACTATCCATATTTGCAATTTTGGTGGCATTGATGATGCCGCAGGGAGCCGACGCGCAGGCAGACACGTTGCTCAAATTTTGCGCCAGGCACATCCCCTCGTCGTACATCAGCGACGGGCAGGTGTATCAGACCCCAATCTCGGCAGACGAGACGGCGGAGTTTCATGTAACGTTCTATGGAGGAAGCACTTATAGGCTTGCGGCTTGCAGCGGCATAGAGGACGGCAACCTTGTTTTTACCGTATATGACTCCGAAAGAAACGAACTATTCTGCAACGCCGACCACAGGGACGCGCCGTACTGGGACTTCAAGTTTGGCTCCACCGTGGATTGCGTCATAGAGGCGCGGCTCGGCGAGAAGGCACCCAACAGCGGGTTCGCTATTTTATTAATAGGTTTCAAAAATTAACACCATACCACTACCCAAAGACCAAAGATGAGCGAGAGCATCCTTAAAGCATTGATGCAGTTGTTTGCAATAATTGCGGCTTCCAAAGAGGGCGACCAACAGGCCACGCATACCATTGTAGAAGGTTTCCTGAGCCACGAGTTGCGCCACGACCTTGTGGGCGGCTATATGAAGTTGTATATGTCTATGTACGAACAACTTAGGGCGCGTACCACCTCCGGCGGCAAGAAGATGAAGGTGTTGTCGTCGAGTAGCACCAAAGTACTCGTAATCTGCGACGCCATCAATAAGGAACTCGTTCAGCGTCAGAAGGTTTTCCTCCTTGTCCGCATGCTCGAATTTGTGAGGATGGGCAGCACCGACACCGACAATACCGAACAATTGAACTTTGTGCAGAACATCGCCCGCGCATTCAATGTTTCGGAAGACGAGTTTAACGGCGTGAGGGACTTCGTGCTACTCTCGTCGTCGATGCAAATACCTGAGAGCGAGCGACTTCTTGTAGTTGACAGCGACTACGGATTCCACAGCGACACCATCAAGCACATTTACAGCGAAAACCTCAGCGGACAGATTGTTTTTTATAAGGTGGCGTCGGTCAACATGTACCTGTTCACCCTCTTGAACGGTCAGGAAGTGTCTATGAACGGCACGATGCTCAATCCCGACCGCGTACACGTGATGTCGCTCGGCTCGTCGATAAGGGGACCAAGGTTCAAGCGTCCAATTTATTACAGCGACATCGTAAGTACCTACAACATAGACACTACCAAGGGGCGCGTGGTCTTTGAGGTTGACAAGATAGAATACAAATTCCCCAACGGCGCGTATGGCCTGCACTCCATGAGTTTTATGGAGAAGAGCGGCAAACTCATCGGCATCATGGGTTCGTCTGGCGCGGGCAAAACCACGCTCCTCAACGTCCTCAATGGCATCAGCAAGCCTTCGTCGGGACACGTTTGGGTAAATGGCATCGACATCCACGACAACAATGGCGAACTCGATGGCTTGATTGGTTACGTTTCGCAGGACGACCTTTTGATAGAGGAATTGACTGTATTCCAAAACCTATATTACAGCGCAAAGCAATGTTTTGACAATTACACCCGCCCGCAACTCTACCGCAAAGTCCTGAAACTCTTGAAATCTCTCGGACTCTACGAAATCCGCAATATGCAGGTGGGCAACCCGCTTAACAAGCGTATTTCGGGCGGTCAGCGCAAGAGGCTCAACATCGCCATGGAACTTATCCGCGAGCCTTCCATCCTCTTCCTGGACGAGCCTACGTCAGGATTGTCGTCAAGGGATTCCGAAAACATCCTCGACCTCCTGCGCGAACTCACCAACAAGGGCAAACTCGTGTTCCTTGTAATCCATCAGCCGTCGAGCGAAATATTCAAGATGTTTGACTCTCTGATAATCCTCGACACCGGCGGATACCTTATATATAAAGGCGACCCGGTGGAGGCGATTACGTATTTCAAGTCGCGCATCAGGCAGGCAAACTGGAACGATTCTGAGTGTCAGACCTGCGGCAACGTGAACCCCGAACAGATTTTCAACATCGTGGAGGGACACGTCATCGACGAATATGGCAACGTTACTCAGCAACGCAAAGTGCAGCCCCAGGAGTGGAACGAGTATTACGAAAAGGTGTCGAGCATCGAAAAAAAGAAGTCGGGCTACGTCAAGCACCTGCCGAAAGTTGGTTTCAAGATACCCGACAGGCTTGGGCAGTTTATGATATTTATGAAGCGCGACGTCCTCGCCAAATTCAGCAATATGCAGTACGTCCTCATCAACTTGCTGGAGACGCCGCTCATTGCGTTGCTCCTCACATATATTATCAAATACCGCAACATCTCCCACGATTCGGGCGGCGAGTACGTGTTTCTCAACAACAGCAACCTGCCCGTGTATATCTTTATGGCAGTGATAATTGCGATTTTTGTGGGCTTAACGGTGAGTGCGCAGGAAATCATCAAAGACCGTGCTGTGCGCAAACGTGAACAATTCCTCAACCTCAGCGACGGCGCGTATATGTTGTCGAAGGTGGTGATATTGCTATTTATGTCTGCATATCAGGCGTTTACGTTTGTGGCGATAGGCAATTCAATATTGGAGATACACGGTATGTACTTCAAATATTGGCTTATGCTATTTGCCGTGTGGGTCAACGCCAATATTATGGGTCTCAACATTTCCGATGCCTTCAAGACCACCGTAACTATTTATATATTAATACCTTTCCTGATAATCCCGCAGATAATGTTGACGGGCGTTTTGGTAAGTTTTGACAAACTCAATCCCACCATCACCCGCCCCGGCGTGGTGCCGATGTATGGCGACATCTTTGTTGCACGTTGGGCGTATGAAGGATTGGCGGTGGAGCAGTTTGTTGACAATGAGTACGAGCGTCCAATCTATCAATACGAAAAACAGATGCAGAGCGCGATTATGAAGCGTGATTTTTGGCTCAAACATTTGGAAAACAAGGTTTCCAACTACAACCGCTCCCTATCCGACTCCACAAGCCACTCTGTAATCGAGAACGACCTCCTCACCATCCGCAACGAGGTGATGCAGGAAATGGAGGACAATTATGATGTGCGTCCCGATTTTAATCCCGACAGCCTCACTTACGACCTCTGCACCCCGCAACTCATGGAGCGCGTGCAGGCGTATTTTGACGAACTGCGGAGTTTCTACATCCATCAGTTTAAGGACGCGAGCCGCGAGCGCGACAATTATATTTCGGAGCAACAACAAACTCCCGAACAGCGCAAGGCGTACCTCGACCTCAAACGCAACTACCATAACGAATCGCTCTCAGATTTCGTTACCAACAACCGCGAGACCGAGCGCATCATGGAGTACAACAACCGCATTTACCAAAAGGCGATTCCCATTTACCTCGACCCCCGCAACAAGTATCTTCGTGCGCATTTTTATGCCCCGCGCAAGCGCATAGCCAATTGGTACGTGGATACTTATTGGCTCAATTGGGCGGTAGTTTGGGGGCAGAGTTTGCTGTTGTACCTGTGCCTGTATTGCCGCGTCTTGAAGAAGGTCTTGAACCGTGTCGGCGAGTTCGTTGAGGAACGCAAACGCCGCCGCGAGAAGAAAGTCATCAGCCGTGGCACCGACGAGTCCAAGAGCGCAAGAAGGAGGAGGAAGGCATTCCAGGATTTGAAGATTTGGAGGTAAGGTCAATACAGGAATCCGAACAAATACAGCGGAATCCTGTTTCTCCTTCCAGTTTCAATGTCGTCCACGGCAAGAAAACTGTCGGGGATGTCCTTGATTTGCTCAAAGGTTTTCTTGTGTCCGCCTACCTCAAAAAGATACTTTTGTTGGCAGAGGAAGTCGCCCTGTTTCGGATAATTGACCGCGCCGACGTAAGAGAGTTGGTTGAGGAAAAAAGTCTCCCTCAATGTGCCTCTGTTGGCGTTTGGCGTGAGGGCGTACATCAAGTTGGGGTTGTTGAGGTAAATCTTGTCGGGTTTTGAAAGATACTTGAAGTTTTTCGCCACTGACGAGAGTGTGGTCAGCAGGTCAGCACTTTCCAATAATGACAACATTTTGAGCCCCTGTTCCCTACTTGTTTCGAGTGCGGCGTACAGGTCTGACATTTTGGGCGTCTGAGGTACATTTTCGGCGATAATCATCAGCATCCTCATTACTTTCAGCTTTGTAGCCTGAGTGATGTCCTCCACATAGGGCATATCTTCATTGAGAATGCTCAGTATAGTGCCCTGCAACCTCGTGCCAAAGCCCGCCGTGTCCTTTTTGTAAAACGGATAATACCCGCATTTCAGATATTTGTCGAAAAGCGGCAGTATTTTTATTTTTTCCGTTACCTTCATCGCCACTTCGGGATGTGTCTTCAAAAGTTCTTCAAGCGTCATTGCGGGGAATTTCTGTTGGGTTTCATATTCCAAAAACTCCCTGAACGACAGGCCTTTGAGTGTATAGACAATTTGCCTTCTCGACAAGTCGCCCTTGTGGTAGTCTATCTTCAACATCGACGAGCCCGTATATACAACATTGAAATCCGGGTATTCGTCCACGATGTTTTTCAGGAGCGTCTGCCAATTTGGGTACTTGTGTATTTCGTCAATGAAAATGTGAGTGCCACCGTTTTTGTAGTGATAATCAACCACTTGCGACAACGTGTGATTGGCAAACCAAAGGTTGTCGAGCGACACATAGAGAGCCTTTGAGAGGTCGTTTTTGAAGTTGTGCTTGATGTATTGCAACATCAGTGTTGTTTTTCCTACGCCTCTCGCGCCCTTGATGCCTATGAGATTGTTGTTCCAGTTTATTTCGTTGTACAAATATCTTATAAAGTCGGTCTTTGTCGCCTTTACAAGTCTCTCTGATATTTCGTACAAGGTTTCTATTGTAGCGTTTTCCATAGCGTTTGTGTATTGGTTGACGCTGCAAAGTTAGTGAAAAAATCAATATTCCAAACTTTTTTTATTGATTTTTTTCAATATTGGAAACTTTTTTTTGTATTAAAAAACAATATTGGAAACTTTATTTTTATGACAAAAACAATATTGTAAACTTTATTTTGTGAAAAAAAACAATATTGGAAACTTTATTTTTGTGGGAAAAAACAATATTGGAAACTTTATTTGCTATTCTATCATACTTAATTTTCTTAACCTTTTCTTAACACTTCGTTATTGTTTTCTTAGTTTTTAATTTTTACCTTTGTGCCGAAAAAAATAATTAGTTCGGAAGTTACAGAACCAACAAATGCAAGAACAGTTAAGCGACGTAGAGAGGATACAGAAGCAGCGTGAACTCGTGGAGGCGATGGGACGGCTCACCAATAGGGGAGGCGGCACATCGCTTGCAGGGAGGATTATAGGCTTGCTGGCGTTCCTCGACAAAGAGGAGTTCACATTCGAGGAAATAGTCGATGAACTCAAAATTTCTAAATCATCGGTCTCCACTACAATCAATCACCTCATTGAGAACGACAAAATCGAATACATAACATATCCGGGCGACCGCAAAAGGTATTTCAGAATCAAGGTCAACACCCGTAAAAAGTTTTTGCAGGATATGCGACGCCATGTCGAAAAAATGCAAAAAATCAATCGTCTTGCCCTCGAACTCAAGCAGGACAAGGAATCCCGCACCGCCAAGAATATAAAGGCGATGCTCGAAAGCCTTTCCTTCTTTATGGATCAGATGGACAATTACGAAAA
>CAMJWL010000067.1 GCA_946409405.1 uncultured Bacteroidales bacterium | reverse complement strand
TGCATAGTAGGGCATCCGTCGAATGGCAATTATGCATTATGCATTATGAATTATGCATTATGAATTATGCATTGTATGAGTATTTTTCCCCCCAATGCTGCTGCATCACCTCTTTTGCGCGGAGTTCGGCAGTGTTGTTGCCGGGGATGTAGAATGATGTGCCGCTGAGTTCATCGGGCATAAATTCCTGCTGTACAAAATGTCCGGGATAATCATGTGAATATTTGTAATCCGCACCGTAGCCAAGTTGTTGCATTAGTTTGGTGGGCGCGTTGCGGATGTTCATCGGCACAGGCAGGTCGCCGGTCTTGCCAACAAGTTCCATTGCGGCGTTGATGGCATTATAAGCCGAATTGCTTTTGGGCGAATTGGCAAGATAAATCACTGTTTCACTGAGAATTATACGCGATTCGGGATAACCGATGGTGCTAACAGCCTGGAAACACGCATTGGCAATAAGCATCGCGTTAGGATTGGCAAGTCCGATGTCCTCGCTCGCCAAAATCACAAGCCGCCGCGCAATAAACTTCAAATCTTCTCCGCCCGCCAACATCCTCGCCAACCAATATACCGCCGCATTAGGGTCACCGCCACGTATCGACTTGATGAACGCCGAAATGATGTCATAGTGCATATCGCCCTTCTTGTCGTACATTGCAGTAGTTTTTTGGAGGCATTTGGCAACATTCTCGTCGTTGATGACAATATGCTCCGAAGTCTGCGCATTGATAACAATCTCCAAGATATTCAACAACTTGCGCGCATCTCCCCCACTCTGCCTAAACAGCGCGGCAGTCTCCTCGACTTTTATGTCCATCTCCTTCAAGACAGAATCTAAAGTCAAGGCACGGTTCAACAAATTTTCAAGGTCTTGTTTTTCAAGCGGTTGCAACACATAGACTTCGCAACGCGACAATAGCGGAGCAATCACCTCAAAAGACGGATTTTCAGTTGTTGCGCCAATAAGGATTACAATCCCCTGCTCCACCGCGCCAAGCAACGAATCCTGCTGGCTCTTATTGAAACGGTGGATTTCGTCGATGAAAAGCACGGGAGTCTGCGGATTGAAAAACGCGGCGTGTTTTGCCTTGTCCAACACATCGCGCACATCCTTTACGCCGCTTGTAACGGCACTGAGGGTGTACATGGCGCGGTTGCCGCTGTTGGCAATGATGCGGGCGAGAGTAGTCTTGCCCACGCCGGGCGGTCCCCAAAGGATGATGCTCTGGATGCGTCCGGTATTAATCATATTACGAAGGACAGCCCCTTCGCCAACGAGGTGCTGCTGTCCGATGTACTCGTCAAGATTTTTAGGCCTCATTCGCTCGGCCAATGGCATGTTTGGCATGATGTGAAAATATTTTTTGCAACGCAAAGGTAATGTTTTTTGCGGAAAAAAACAACAATAAGGGCGGATTCCGACTATAAAAGCCATCGTCCGCCCTTGGGAAAAACTTATTAATGAGGAAACAGTAAAAAAACTTGTTATGGAATCTTGAAGCCGATTACCAAGATGTCATCGACCTGATTGTATTCTGTGCCCATCCACGCATCTATTTTGTCGTCGAGAAGTTGCTTTTGCTTGGGCATCGGCTCTGACGAAACATCCTCCAACAACTTCTTGAAACGGCTCGACATGAACTTCTTGCCGCTCCTGCCGCCAAACTGCGACGCATAACCGTCGGAGAATATATAAATGATGTCGCCTTTCTGAGCATCCACGTCGTAGGTGGTGAAACCCACGTTGACCAAATCAAAAATACCAATCGGCATACGGTCGGCGCGGTATTCTTCGAGTACGCCGTTACGCACAAGGAACATCGGATTGAACGCACCAGAGAATTGCAAATGGTTGGTTTCCAAATCCAAAATACATACTGCAATATCCATGCCGTCCTTAGCCTCCTCCACCTTGCCGGTCTGCTTGAGCGATTCGATCACCGACGCACGAAGAAGGTCGAGCATACGCCCAGACGACATCTGGTCTTGGTTGTTTACCACGATTTCGTTGATGAACGCCGAACCAAGCATGCTCATAAACGCGCCCGGCACACCGTGTCCCGTACAGTCGGCGGCAACCATTACAGCATAATGGTTGATATGCTTGAAGTAATAGAAGTCGCCACTCACAATGTCCCTCGGACGGAAGAGGATGAAGTATTCGGGCAGCACCGCAGAAATCGTGTCCATCGTGGGCATGATGGCGGTCTGGATACGCTTGGCGTAATATATACTGTCCATAATCTCCTGCTCGTGGTGCGCAATCTCGTCGCGCTGCTGCATGGCGATGTTTTTCTGCACTTCGAGTTCGTCGCGCTGAGAGAGGATTTCGGTCTTCTGACGTTCCAAAGTGGCGTTCTTCGCCTCGATGGCATCACGCTGCGTGAGAATTTCCTCCCGCTGCAACTCCAACTCGGCGTTTTTGAGTTCTATCGCCTCCTTCTGCTGCTTGATTTCGGAGGTGCGCTCGTCAACAATCTTCTCCAACATCTCGTTGCGACGCCTGAGTCGCTGCTCACGCCATTTTACAACGCTGATTATCAACGCCGCTGTAGCCGCTACAAACAGCAATATCACCCACCAACGCAGGTAGAAGGGCTTCATTATCTCAAATTTGTACGTATTGGCGGTGCTCCAAATGCCGTCCTTGCCCTTGGCGCGATATACAAACTCGTACTTGCCAGCGGGAAGGTTCTGATAACGCGCATTGTTTTCCTTGCCAAGGGATGCAGTGTAGTCGTTGTCGAGACCCTTCATGTAAAATTCGTATGTGATGGCCTCCTCGTCTTTAAAGGAAAGACCTGCAAGTTCAAAGATGAAGTTGTTTTCGCTTGACGAAAACTTGGTGCGCTGCTGCGAAATCTTCTCGCCATTGAGCCTCAGATTCTCAATGCGGCACTGCGGCACAAACTTGGCGGTGTTTTCCTTGCGCAAATCATATACCGATACGCCGTGGTATGTGGCCACATAGAGTACGCCTTTGTTGTTGAGCAACAGACCGTTAGTAACAATCTCGTTGCCAGGGAGTCCGTCGTTGGAATACACCACGATTTCCACATTGTTGCTCTCGATGTCGTAATAGCAGAAACCTCTGTTGGTGCCGAGCCACAGGTGATCCTTGTCGCGGGCTTTCTGGATGGAATTGATTGACACATTGGGCAATGTGGGGATTGTAAGCATATGAAAAGTGCCGTCGGAGGTAAACTTGCCCAGGCCATCCTCCATGCCAACCCACAGTACGTCGCCTATCGCGCTGAGACCAAGCACCGGCGAAGGCGTAGTGCAAAGATTTTCAAATGTGAGTCCGTTGTACTTGACGAGACCAGTATTGTTGCCGCCAACCACCATATTCATGTAATTGACCATCTGACACACGAGCGACGTGAAGTCGTTGGTAATCGGTATAGGCTGACTGTCGAAACCAGCAATCTTGTACACCAGTCCGTCGATGCCAGACATCAGGAAAATATCGCCCGACGGTGCAGCATATACATTTTTAAGGCTGAATATCTTGTTGGTAAACTTTTTTTCGTACTTGCGTTTGAGGGTCTTGACATCATATATGTACCATCCATGGCTGTCGGCGAAGAAAAGGTCGCCGTCGGGCAGGGTTGTTGCCACGTATGGCAACTTGTCGCCGTCCAACTGGTCGGCAAAATCAACCAACTTGTGGTGGTAGTACATAATCTTGTTGTTGAACGCCATCCAAATGCGCCCATACGAATCCTCCACTATATTATTAAGGTAACTGTCGATAAACTCCGGATAGAGGTTGCGCAAGGAACGGTTGGTGAGTTTCTGGATGCCGCCGCTAAAACCAAACCAAAAGTTCTCCTCCTCGTCCTCGAAGAAGGAAAGGAGTTTCAGGTTTTTGAGACCGATGGACTGGTCGTAACGGATTGCCGTCTGCATCAAAGAGAATATCTGGTACGCCTCGAAGTCAGACAACAGGAAAATGGATCCGTCCTTGTTTTGCTTGATGGTACGTATGCGCGAATTTGGGTTGATGCTCACGCGGTCGTTGATGCGGAGGCTGTCGATGTTGCCGCTCGTAAATGACGAGAGTTTGCCCGTATATATGCCATCGTATGCCGAAAGCCATATCAATCCGTCATCCTCAACAAACACACTGTAACATTCCTTACTGGTGAGTTGCGTAAGGTTGTTGTCGCGATCCATAGTATAGAATCCCTGCGGCGTAGCGAGGAAAGTGTTGCGTCCCGATTTGTTTTGCGACAGCGAGTTGATGGTGGAAGGCATCGTCGGAGCCTTCTCGTTGATGCGGAGTTGCTGTTTGTTGTTGGCACTCAGGAAGTAAAGTCCCTTGTCGCCATATACGTACTTGCAATCTTTGGTATCAATGTATATGTGCTTGAACGCCACTCCATCGAAATATTTGGTTGCATTGTCATTGTCGTCCATGCAGACGATGCCGTCGATTGTAGCAAAATACATCCATCCTTTGCTGTCTTGCGCTATGTCGAATACGATGGTGTTGTCCAGCCCATCCTCGGAAGAGAAGGTCTCCATCTTTCTGCCGTTAAACTTGACCGCGCCGGAGTGCGTGCCAAACCACATGTATCCCTCGTCATCCTGGAAGATGCACCTGATGTCCTCCTGCGGCAAACCCTGGTCGGAGCCGTAGAACACAAACGGGAAGTAGCCTGTCTGATAGGTCTGGTACATGGCGTTGAGGTGATTTTGCGCCGCCTTGTACGGTATCGACGCCTGACTATTGAAAGCATCGTCGAGGTAGCCCAAGTTTTTGCACGATTCGAGGAACTCAATGATTTTTTGGCGGAGTTTGGGCTGGTTTTTCTTGATGCCCCAACCTACCGAATATATGTCGCCTACCACCAACTTTGCCTCAAGTTGCGGATACTTGGGCAGCGAATAGATGTCGAAGTTCACGATGCAATAGTCGGCGTTGCCCTTGATGACCTCGGAGAAGAACTCGTTTGCCTCGCGGCAGTAGTAATTGTGGAGGTTGTTGTCGATGAGAGCCTCCTCATATACAGAGCCTTTGGAGGTAACGCCCTTGTATTTCGCCAGGTCGTTGATAGACTTGATGTCCTTGTCCTTGCGGGCTACCACTATGTTGGCAGTGGGCAGCACGTCAATGATATCAATCTTATTATCACGCCAATCCACAGGCGAGAGAAGGTCGCAGGCAACGTCTATCATGTTAAACCATTCTGGCGTATATGCGCTGTCTTTTACAATCTGCTTGTGGCTGTCGTAGAAATATTCCGACAGGCTCGGTATGATGCGTATTTCGAGGGCAAGTCCAAGAAACTTGGCGAGTTCGCCCGCGAGATAATGGTTAAACTGTTTCTGACCGTAAGGATGGTACACGAGGTCGCGGTCGCGGAGACCCACTATGAGTTTGCCCGATGCCATTATCTCGTCCATATCACGGTAATTGCTTGTACTGCTGATGTTTGACTTGGAGTAAGACCTTATTATTTCGTAGTAAGACTCGTAGTTGAAGCGAAAATATTCAATGAACAGCCTGTCGAGCAAGCCCGTTCCCTTCATCATCAGGAAAAAGTTGTCGATTTCGTTGCCGAGAGTCTTGTTGCCTTTTTCTACAGCCCACGCCACCCTGTCTGGTTCTGCGATAGGGAACGCGAGGTTGAAACTCTTGTTGTTTTCTTTCACAAACTGCAAGCCGACGTATGACACGGTAACAAAGCCGTCCACCATGCCGCTCTTTGCAAGTTGCTGCGACTCTTCCTCGCTACGGGTCTTCACAATCTCTATGCCACCGCCTATCATGTCGTTGATAGTCTGCATGTTGCGCTCGTATGAGGAGTTTTCCATGAGGGCTATTTTGAGACCTTTGAGGTCGCGGTAGTTTTTCACTTTCAATTTCTGCGACTTTGGACGCAAGTCTTGCGGCACAAAAAATTGGTTGATTACAGATTTTTGCTGGCGATAATTGTTTACAATCAGCAGGTCAGACACTTGCATCTCGCCCGCAAAGTCGAAGAATTTTTCCCTCCAATCGTACATATAGGTAGTGCCGCAGATAAAATCGGCCTTCATCAGCGCGTCGGGGGTGTAATACACAGAATCGTTGGTAATATAATCCGCAGGCACAATGCCATTGTGGGAGAATATATCATTCCACTCGATATTCACAATTTGGAGTTCGCAATTGATGAAGTTTGCAAACTCCCTTGCAAACTGTAAGTTGATGGTCTGTTTGCCACTTTCGGTGAATGCCACCCTTACAACCCCGCTGCGGCGTATCTCGTCGAGCGTGCGGCTGTAAACGGCACTTACCATCATGGTAATCAACAATATGAGCGGTATAAGTTTTTTCATTTTAATTTAATTGCTCTGCCAAGCGTGCAAATTTTTCGCAAAGATACACATTTTTGGCGGTATGTCTTCAAATTTTTTGCAATTTTTGTGCCGAATAAGTATTTTTGTTAAAAAACGAACAGGAAGAAAAAATCATAATTCCACCACCGCCCCGCACATCTTCACCACTTCCATCCTGTGCGTAATGAATATCATCGTCTTGCTGGGATATGCCTCCACCATCCTCTTAAACATCTCTCTCTCGGTAGCCTCATCCAATGCCGACGAAATCTCGTCGAGCAGGAATATCTGCCCCGGACGCAACAGCCCACGCGCAATGGCTATGCGCTGCGCCTGTCCTTCGCTAAGACCGCCGCCCTTTTCACTTAGCACGGTATCGAGTCCGCAAGGCAGGTCGAATACGAAATCTGCACATGCCACATGCAACACGTCGCGGAGTTTTTCGTCGGGAGCGTCGGGGTCGGCAAGCAGAAGGTTATAACGGATAGTGCCACTAATCAACGTATTACCCTGCGGCACAAATACAAAACCGGGACGCAATGATTCGCTGGATTCATGCGCCTTCCCATTGATGTCATATACGGTGATGCTGCCCGCCGACGGCTTTACAAACGAGAGCATCAGGCGAAACAAAGTAGTTTTGCCAATGCCCGTCCTACCCACAATAGCCGTCTTGGAGCCTGGCGCAAAATCAAAACTAAAATTGCTAATAATATCCTCGCCGTCCTTGTATCCAAATGTAACATCCTGAATATTAACGCCAAGCGGCACATTGGAGAAAGGGAAATCACTTGCCGTGGCAACATCCGCACCGCCTTCCATCTCTTCCAGACGGTCGATGCTCGCGGTAGATTGTATCACCTGTGGCAACATATTGAGCAATGACAACACAGGGCTTTGTATCAAGCCCACCAACTGCAAAAACGATGTCATGGTGCCAAAGGTAATCTCGCCACTGCGCAACTGCAAACCACCCCACACAAACGCCGTCAAATAGCCAAATCCAAACGTCATCCCCAGCAACAACCTCACTATCACTGTAAAACGTGTGCGCTTCATCACCTTGCCCATAAGGTCGGAGTGGAGACCAAATAGTTTCTTCGCCATATAAGACTCGCAGCACAGGGAGCGCAGCACGGCGTTTTGCTCTATTGACTCCTGCACCTGCATCTGCACCTCGCTCTCGCTGTTGCGGATGGCAAGAGTGAGGTCTTTGAGGCGATGTGTGATAAACTTGCCCGTCGCCGCCACCAACGGCGTCGCAATTACCAATAGCCACGCGAGCCGCGAATCAAAATGACGCATCAATAAAAATGCGCCCAGCAATTGCACGCCAATAATAATACTGTGTGGCAATACATCGGTGGACACTTGGCTCACGAGTTCGATGTCTTTGGTAAGACGTGAAGTAACATCGCCCGAATGTAAAGTTTTATTTTCAAAAAGTGGCGTATAAAATAATTTTGTAAATATATTTTGACGTATATTGTTAGTCTGCCACACCTCAGCCTTTACCGTGAGGTAAAAATAAAGTTGCCTTAGCAAAATTCCGCACATCGCGGTTGCAAAAAGATACGCCACCATCATGTAAACGTCTCTGTCTGAACCGTTTACTATTGTCTCATCAATAAAAATCTTGCTTAACCAAACCGTAAAAAGACCCAAGGCGGTCTGTCCAAGACCGACGAGAATCCTGACAAAAGTATTTAACTTGATGCCTCGGAAACTTGCTAAAAACCACTTGACGTATTTCATTCGAGGATGCCGTATTGTTTCCACAAATCCACGATGTGTTTCACGTCCTTTGCCGCCGTAGAGGAATCAACGTCGTACTCGCCGCAAAGTGCCGTTGTAAGGCTCTCTACGGTAAAATCACCCTGACTTTCAGCCTGATTCCACAGGAACTCCGCCGTGTCGTTGAGCGTGAGCAATTTGCCGAAATCAATGTTTGACGTGCCTTCGGCGAGCACCACTTTCTGAGCGCACACTTCGCGCACTACAAATCCATTTTTGATTCTCATTTTAGTATCAGTTTTTTGTAAATAAACAATAAGTATCTCCTTAACGGCTTCAACATCAACCAAATACGTGTGGCAAACATACGTCCGCCCGAATAGAGGTAGCGTTGTTTGCCATTGCTGTCAATCACGTAATCCACCTGCGCCTTGATTCCCTCTCGGTTGCAAAATTCGCCGGTTTTCAAGTTGCCGTCGCCCATGAGTTTCACACGGTCGCCCTCGATTTTTTCGAGGCGATGGATTACGTAAATGCCTGTATCTGTGAGAGCAAGATATACCTTGCGCGGCTCTATCACCTTAACCGGCGATAGCACCACGCGCTCCTCGCCACCTATTATAAAAGGCAACATGCTCACGCCATCTACGGGCAGCACAAATTCTTTGCCTTCCGCAACGATGGCAAGAGCCGCTTCTATATGGAAATATTTGGTATTCAATTGCTTACAACAGTTTGATTGCACAAAATAGCCGCCGCATTGTCTGGCAGACAGTCGAGGTGGTAAGTCTTGGCGTGCTGCGCGAGAAAATTTTCGCTTGTATGGAGTGCGTCGGCTATTTTGGAGTCCCAACGCTTGCCCGAAATCGCAGGTCGCACAGCCGCGTATGCCATGATGCCGCTCAATACATTGATTTTATTGCACTTAGCCTGCGAGAGCGCAACTATCGCGCCGAGGGGATACACCTCGTTTTTGTAACACGGCGTCTTGCCCGACCATGGCGAACCAAACACTTGTATTGACTTGCCGTCCACTATTCGCACCACAGGATTGTCGTCGTTGAGGAGCGTTGCCTCTGGAAAATTCCTGAGCCACAGACGCGCATGTGTAGATTTGCCCGTACCGCTCTTGCCAAGAAACATGTACGCCTTGCCGCAATATTCCACCACCGCAGCATGAAACAGGAGTGTGGACATTTTGGCAGTTGCAAGGGCGTAAATAACCATCATCGCATTGTCGATAGCATACTGAGTGTCGTCGCCGTCAAGGTACAACTTTGCGCCGCTGTAATCGGGCGTACTTACCAAAACGCCTTCGCGCCGTCCATAGAGTCCAAACTCAAAGACCGAATCGCCATTATCGAGGTGTCCGCATATTATCTGCTGATCTTCCTCATCCTGTTTGATTTCTGTAACGTATTGTACATCAAACGCTTCGTTGACCAACTCCAAATCAAAAACGGTGTCGCCAACATTTGCCGCAAAGATGTTGTACTTATCCATCTCGGCATATAAATCCGCTTCCGCCGTTACCGAAAACGTATTATCGGCTACTTTGTAATATTTTGTCAATTTCATTTGGTTAGTTATCTAAAAGAAAACTGTTTATACTTGATGCGGTATGGCAGTTTGGCAAAAAATTGTCCAATTGCATTTATCATCGACCAATGCACCTCCCGAGGATATAGAGATGCGCGATGATTCCATTGACGGAATTTGCCCTCCAGCGTCCTGGCAATACTCCCTTTGGGTCTATTGGCTCGATACTTGCCAAAATTGCCGCCGCCAATTATCTCGTCAAAGAGTATCTTGCCCTTTTTTTCGTCAGGAACGCACAACATCAGGCTTTCATCAAGGTGGTATATGTCCTTCAATACAGACATCAACGCCGAAGTAAATCTTTTGACCCCGAAACCATCCAACATGCCGGCTATTGTCTCCCGGTCGTCGTCTTCTGAGGAATGTTTGAGCAAGAAATAATAGTCGGTTATCTGTCGCAACCCCACACCTTCTTCTATAAAATGGTACAGGATATGGGCAAGTTGCATCGCCAACGCAAATTTAATAGTAGGCACATAAAACCCTTGCTCCGTCATTGTGGAGTTTTTGGCTTCCTCCACCAAAAATTTTTGCAAACGCTTATTACAAAACGGATTAAAAAAGCCACCAGACGGGCGGTAATGCACCTCGACTTCGATGTCGCTCTGTGTTTGGTCAAGGCCGACATGATGATATGCAGCAATGTCCAATTCCTTCTGGGAAACCAACCCCATATCTTTGAGCAACTTGACGACGCTCTTCTTGCCGCCATCCACGTAGATGTCTATATCGCCCGGATTGCGCGAATAGACGTTTGGGTATAGCAACGAATTTGCCTGACCTTTCAGTATTGCCGACTTGCGTCCATGTTCCTCAAAAAACCGTGTAAGTCGCTCACATTCAGCATAAAACTTCTGGTTAATCCCGCAAATCTTCTCAGCGACTACCGTCCACTGCATCAGCAGCGAAAAAGGCGGTACGTTGTTGCCCTGCAACCGTTTCACTCCGTCGAATACAACACCCAACAACGCCTGCCGCTCCGACAATTGATATATAGCCTTCCAATCGTCGGGTGCAAGCATCTCGCCGTCAAAGTGTTCGTCTATCCCCAGCGCAAAGCGCAGAAGGTGAAAATATGTGTTTTCTGACAACATCGTTTGATTTTTCAATGCGGCAAAAATACAAAAAAAATGTCGAGGTTGAAGTATTTTTTAGTTTTTTCTCAAAAAAACCTTCAACCGCCTTAATCCTTCCTTGATATTATCCAGCGAATTAGCGTAACTAAACCGCAAAAAGCCCTGCCCCTGCGAGCCAAAGTCTATGCCCGGCGTAACGCCCACGTGGGCATTTTCGAGAATGTCAAAAGCAAACCTGTAAGTGTCTGCCGCAAACATTCTCGCATCGGCAAACACATAAAACGCGCCCTTTGGCTCCACCCAAATCTTGAATCCAAGTTTTTGAAGACCGTCCACAAGAAACTTCCTGCGCTCGTTGTAGATGGCGCACATCCTGGCAACATCGGCATCGGCACTCTCAATGGCGGCGATGCCACCAATCTGTGCGTCGCTCGGAGCACAGATAAAGAGGTTTTGCTGCAATATCTGCAACGTGCGCATATATTTCTGTGGTGCAACAAGGTAGCCAAGCCGCAAACCAGTCATTGCAAAACGTTTGCTAAAACCGTTGAGTACAAAGGCATTGTCGGTGTATTCAAGAATAGAATGCGCCTTGCCTTCATATACAAGACCGTGATATATCTCATCCGAAATCACCGTCAATCCCAAATCCGCAATCTGCTTCATCACCTCCGGCTCTATCAACGTGCCAAAAGGATTGGAAGGCGAATTGATGAAGATGGCCTTGGTACGTGGCGTTATCTTCCTTTTAACAGCCTCTATATCAATGCGGAATCCGTCTTCGGGACAGAGGTCGATGCACACAGGAACGGCATTAACAGCCCTCACAAAATTGGCATAGCAGGCGTATCCTGGATTAAACACCAAAACCTCATCGCCAACGTCGCACAGAGTCCTTAGCACCATCAATATCGCGGGCGACGACCCAGACGTTACCACGATGCAGTCTGGCGAAAACTTCACGCCATACTCCTTATAATATAGCGACGCAATCGCCGCCCTCAGTTGTGGGTTGCCGAGCGAATGAGTGTAATGCGTCATTCCGCCGCGCACAGCAGAAGCCACCGCGTCGCTCACACATTGCGGCACGTCAAAATCCGGCTCGCCAACCTCCATGTGGACAATGTTCACACCCTGTCGCTCCAACTCCTGTGCCTTCTCAAGCACCTCCATCACGATAAACGGTGTAATATCTTCAAGCATAGTATTTTTTTATCTTTAAACATTAATTTTTATACTTTTACACGGAAATTTCTTTTAACAACGAATTTTTTTCTGTAATTTTTATATTCGTTAAATTTGCTGCCGCTTGCGGCACTTTGTTTAATGTAACTTTCTGTAAGACAAATTCGTTTTATTCGTTTAATTCGGTGTTAAAAAGTTTAAATAACATCAAACACCATCCCGTCCTTTGCCGCCACGGTGTTTGGAAATATTTCGCGGGCTTGACGTTCCAGGAGCGACACCGAATCGTACCGACCCGAAAAATGCCCTATCACCAGTCTTCCAACCCCAGCATCCCTCGCCACCTGAGCCGCCTGTCCCGCAGTACAGTGGAATGTTTCGGAGGCACGTTTTTCATACGAATTGTCGTAGGTGGCCTCATGGTACAATACATCAACACCGCTCACATACTCTATCACCGAATCGAGTTTTGTGGTGTCTGACACGAAGGCATAACTCCTTGGCTTTGGCGGGTCGATGGTAAGTTCCGAATTTGGAATTACGGTGCCATCCTCGAGTGTGAGGTCGCTGCCGTTTTTGATAGCCACTATCTCCGCTATCTTGAGATTGTAACGCTCGATGCACTCCTTGACGATATTGCGCTGCGCCTGTTTTTCGCGGAAGAGAAACCCCCACGTGGCTATCCTATGGTTGAGCGGAAAACTATATACCTGCACATGCTTGCTGTCCATCGTGAGGCTCAGCCCGTCTGGCAACAACGGCACAAAGTGGAGCGCATAGCCAAGTTCGTTTACAATAATAGGCGAATACTGCGATTCGAGCATAAGTTGCAGACGTGCCGGACAATGTATGTATATATCGCCCTTGCGCCCCATGAGATCCAAGGATGAGAGCAAGCCAAACAAACCAAAGAAATGGTCGCCATGCAGATGCGAGATAAAAATATGGTTTAATCCGCCAAACCTTACCCCATGCCGCCTCATCACCACCTGCGTAGCCTCTGCACAATCAACGAGATACATCTGCCCATTGTGCGTTACTACCTGCGCCGTGGCGTTGCGGTACGTGGTCGGCAGTGCCGAGCCACAGCCTAATATCTTAACATTAAAAGACATAATCAAAAAGTGCAATTCAGGTATTACAAAGCGCGAAAATATAAAAAAAACTACACCGCCGCAAAAAAATTTCTATCCAAGGGCAACAAATTACAGATTT
Source organism: uncultured Bacteroidales bacterium (assembly GCA_946409405.1). Lineage (GTDB taxonomy): Bacteria > Bacteroidota > Bacteroidia > Bacteroidales > UBA3824 > UBA3824. Next base: position 3,034 of record CAMJWL010000067.1, on the reverse strand, counting down.
AATACGTCTTTTTTATAAATTTGCAACTGAAAACGGAAACACATAAGCAATGAAAATAAAATATTGTATATACATATTAACCTCCTTATTATTAATAACGTCCGCAATAGGCAATCTGCGGGCGCAAGTAACTACGTACCCATACCGTTGCGATTTTGAGCATGGACTCGACGGATGGAAAAACCCCGACGGACAACTTACAAATTGGCAGATAGGACGCGGCGACGCGGCTCGCAGGGAAAGAGAAGATCGCGATTTTATTACCGGCCCCACATCCGCATACGAAGGCAACGCATACGCATACGTAAACATGTACGAAGGCAGGTCTGGCACGGCGGTGATGACCAAGATATTCGACTTCACGTCCCTTGCCACACCGATGCTCTCCATGTACGTACACAACCTGTGGACCAACACCGAAGGCGCGTACCTCAGAGTATATGCCAAAAAAGTTGAAAGCCAGTCGTGGGATCTCAACGCCATCAATACCATTATGGAGAGCAACGGCGACCAATGGCACAAGTTCAACGCCTGCCTCTACGGGTACAAAGGCCTGGTGGAAATCAAACTCGAAATCGTAGCGCGTGGCGGCCTATCGCCAAACATCGCCATCGACGAACTCACCATACAAGACTTCGCAATAGAGGCAGAGGTTACCGACGTATCTTGCTACGGCTACGAGGACGGCAAAATCACATTGAAGCCCTCCTGCGCCGGACCCGACTACGAATACTCCATCGACGACGGCGCGCATTACACCAAACTGTCTGAGCCGTCTATGACCTTCGAAAATCTATTTGCAGGCAGTTACAACGCAAAAATCAAGGACATCACATCCGGCATAGGCTGCATTGCCGCACTGCCCACCATACTGGTAAAAGAGCCAAGCGAAATAGAAGTGTCGCCACAACTCCGCCACGAGATAAGGTGTTTTGGCGACCAAGACGGCGAAATAGTGGTAATAACCAACCAGGATGGCTACGACGACAACTACTTTGAATTTTCCATAGACGACGGCATATCCTTCCAGAGCAACAGCACCTTCAGTGACCTCTCCGGCGGCGAATACATCATCAAGGTAAAAAACGGCGCGGGATGCCTCTCAGATTCATACGTCCAACTCGTGGGCGCAGACATAGAACTTACAATAGACGACGTTAAGGTGCAACAGGTAACAGGCTGCAACGGCGACGATACCGGCGAGATACTCATCGAGGCAATGTACGGCAACAACAACTCCCCTATCGCCTACTCCATCGACGGCGGTCAATCAGCCACCACCCTGAGCAACAAGTTTATACAGCGTCCCGCCGGAGAATACGACATTATGGTAATCGACCGCAACGGCTGCCAAATCAAATGGCCAGAAAAGATAGTAATCACCGAGCCTAAACGACTCGAAATAGACCAATTGACAGCGACAGACATCGACGGCTGCTACGGCGACCAAAACGGCAGCATCGACATCAAACTGAAAGGCGGCACAGGTCAGTATTTCTCCACCATCACCCCCGACCTCATATACAACCCCGTGCTGCATTACGAAAAACTTGCCGCCGGCACATATTATCTCCGGGCAAAAGACGAGAAAAACTGCGAACTGATGCAAGACGGCAAAAACTATTTGCCTATCGTAATCTCGCAGCCCGACCCGCTCGCCATCACCAACATCGCGGCAAGCGACGTCTCCACCTGCAACGGCGAAGCCACCGGCTCCATAGAAATATCGGCGCAGGGCGGCACGGGCGAATTGACATACTTCCTCAATTACGACGGCACCACCGAAGACGGCACACACACACTGGAAAGCAAAGAAGCCCTGTTCCCCGCCCTCAAAGCGGGCAAATACGTACCATACATCATCGACTCAAAGAATTGCCAGGCCATCTACGAATACAATACAGTGGAAATTTGGGAGCCAGAGGTATTTGAACTTGAGAGCGTAAGCGCATTCGACAAGGAGATAGAATGTAACGGCGACAAAAAAGGCTCTATCTTCGCCCTTGCCATCGGCGGCACGCTGCCATACCATTACACCATAGACGATTATGCCCACGACTCCATCAAAAACACAGTAGCCACCTGCACCTTTGCGCAACTCGGCGCGGGCGAATATACCGTGAAGGCAAAGGATGCCAACGGCTGCAAAGCCATCGACACCACCGTTACACTCACCGAGCCAGAAGCCCTCGTAATCAAAGAGATGAAAGTAACACCGCTCACATGCTACAACAACTACACGGGCATGATAGAACTCGAAGTGGAAGGCGGCACACCCGATACAAGCAGCATACTCCCCTACATATACGAATGGAGCATCCATGGCGACAACAACTACCGTCCTTCCACCTCGTCAGCCATCACCCGACTCGCAGCCGACATATACGACGTGGCTGTTACCGACAAGTACCACTGCATCACATACGCCAAAAACGTAGAAGTAAAACAGCCAGAAAAACTCACCATCACCGCCATCACCCCGCACGACGTTACATTGTGCTACGGCGACCACAACGGCGCACTCATCATAAACGCCATCGGAGGCACCAAGCCATACCAATACTCCATCGACTACGGCACATCGTTCCAGACAGAGCCAAAATTCTCCGACCTGCCCGCCGGAAACGACTACCACATCGTAGTACGCGACTCCAACCTATGTGTGGTGGACGGCGGAAGCACACTCATCAACCAGCCCGCGCCACTCGAAATCACAAACATCAACTTCAAGCCGGTACGCGGCTGCCACGGCTCCAAGACCGGCGAAATCACCTTTGTAGGGTCGGGAGGCTCTGGCAAACTCCAATACAGCATCACCAACTATCCTCCGCAAGAAAGCGGCGACTTCTACGAACTGTCTGGCGGTCAATACGCACTCCGCGTAGAAGACGAACACGGCTGCTACGCCGATCATTCGGGCGTAGAAATCACCGACCCGCCGGTATTAGAACTTGTATCCACCGAAACCACCGACAACCCCTGCCACGGCGACAACCAAGGCGAAGCCGTACTCACCGTGCGTGGCGGCGTACCG
>CAMJWL010000066.1 GCA_946409405.1 uncultured Bacteroidales bacterium | reverse complement strand
TCGGTCTCATCCCGATTATCCCGGGCGGCGCCAACCTCACCGGCAACATCGCCGTAACCTGCGTCTTGGCGTTGTTCACCTTTATTATTACGACATTCTCCGGCAACAAAGAATATTGGCAGGACATCTTCTGGCCTCATGGCGTACCGTTGTGGCTCAAATGTCCGCCTATAATCCCCCTTGTGGAAATCATGGGTGTGTTCACCAAGCCGATAGTGCTGATGGTTCGTCTCTTTGCCAACATCACGGCGGGACACATCATCGCCCTGAGTTTCTACTCGCTGATATTCATCTTCGGCTCGCAGTCGGCGGGCGTGGGATACGGCGTGGCTCCGGTGTCGGTGGCGTTCACGATATTCATGTCGGTATTGGAATTGCTTGTCGCCTTCATTCAGGCGTATGTGTTCACGCTCCTGTCGTCGATATATTTCAGCATGGCGATAGGCGGCGAGCATGAGGAGGCACCGGCACCGGCGGTGGCAAATTAAACAGACAACAACAATTATTACTAATTATAATTTTTACAGATTATGACACTTATGACAATTTTGAACATTTTGCTTGACGCGGTACAGGATCCGTCGTTCATGGCGAAGTTTGGTGCAGGCATTGGCGCAGGCCTCGGCGTATTGGGCGCGGGTCTCGGCATCGGCAAGATTGGTGCTGCCGCAATGGAGGCCATTGCACGTCAGCCGGAATCTGTTGGCGACATCCGTTCCAACATGATTATCGCCGCAGCCCTCGTGGAAGGTGTTGCCTTCTTCGCAGTGGTATGCTGCCTTTTGGTAATCGTAGGCTAATTGAGCCTGCGCAAGTGCCCAAGAGGACGCACTGCAAACAACGTTTTCAAGATTTGTATTCTGCCGCGATGCGGTTGGCGGAGGGGCAGAATACTTAATTTCTTAAACAAAGGATTGATATGGATTTAGTGATTCCGGATTTTGGACTTCTGTTTTGGATGGTGGTGTCGTTCAGCATATTGCTGATAATACTCCGCAAATTCGCATGGAAGCCCCTCCTGAAAATGATACAGGACCGCGAGGACGAGATTGCCAAGTCCCTCGACTCCGCGAATGCCGCCAAGGCCGAGATGCAGAAACTCACCGCCGAAAACGAGGCCATCATGAAACAGGCCCGCGCCGAGCGTGAGACGATGCTGCGCGAGGCTAAGGAGGCCAAGGACAAGATTGTTGCCGAGGCTCAGGCCGCAGCCAAGACGGAGGCCGACAAGATGATTGCCGCCGCCCGCGTGGAGATAGAGGCGGAGCGCGAGGCCGCAAAAGCGGAGATATACGGCAAGGTGGCGGAACTCTCCGTCAGCATCGCCGAAAAAATACTCCGCCGCGAACTCAGCACCGACACCAAGCAGGGTGCATACGTGGAGGAACTTGTCAAAAACATTAGTCTCAACTAACAAAAATTTTGCTCATTATGAACGATAGCAAAATATCGGTAAGGTACGCCAAGGCGTTGTTGCAAGCCGCCATAGAGAAGGGCTGCGAAGACGCGGTGCGGGGCGACATGGTGTCGCTCTTGGGCTGCATCAACGAGTCGCCCGACTTCAAGGCGTTGCTCGAAAGCCCCGTGGTGGCAGATGGCAAGAAGGTTGAGATATTCGACAGCCTCTTTGCCGCGCACTTCTCGTCGCTCACTACCGACTTCTTCAAGGTCTTGGTGAAAAACAAGCGCGAAAACTTCCTGAAAATCATCTGCATGAATTTTTCGGAGTTTTATGCGCGGAGCAAAAACATCAAGCGAGTGCGCATCACGTCGGCAGTGGAGACATCCTCCGGCGTGCAAAATACCATCCGAGACCTCGCCAAGGAAGTGGGCGGCGGCTCCAACGTGGAGTTGTCGGTGAAGATAGACCCCGAAATCATCGGCGGGCTTATCGTGCAGGTGGAGGACAAGGTGTATGACGCAAGCGTTAAGACCCAACTTGCAAGGATTAAGGAACAATTGAAATAATTATATAAAACACTCATTAACTATGGCTTCTATCAAAGCGGGCGAAGTATCCGAAATTATCAAGCGTCAGTTGCAGGGCATCGACACTGAGGTAAGCCTCAACGAGGTCGGCTCGGTCTTGCAGGTGGCGGACGGTACTGCGCTCATTTACGGACTGTCCAATGTGCAGGCGAGCGAGATGATAGAGTTTGAGAACGGCGTGAAGGGCATCGTGCTCAACCTCGAGGAAGACAACGTTGGCGCGGTGCTTCTGGGTCCGTCAGACGACATACACGAGGGTTCGCAGGTGAAACGCACCGGCAAAATCGCCTCGATTAACGTCGGCGAGGGCCTTCTCGGACGTGTTGTCAACACCCTCGGCGAACCTCTCGACGGCAAGGGCGAGATTACAGGCAGCCTGTACAACATGCCTCTGGAGCGCAAGGCGCCGGGCGTATTGTACCGTCAGCCGGTAAAAGAGCCGTTGCAGACCGGCATCAAGGCTATCGACGCGATGATTCCCATCGGGCGCGGTCAGCGCGAGTTGATTATCGGCGACCGTCAGACCGGCAAATCCGCCATCGCCCTCGATACCATCATCAACCAAAAAGAATTTTACGACAAGGGCAACCCTGTCTATTGTATCTATGTAGCTGTGGGCCAGAAAGGTTCCACGGTTGCGTCCATCGCCAAGACGTTGGAGGAGAAAGGGGCGATGCCCTACACCGTCATCGTGTCGGCAACGGCGAGCGAACCGGCGGCATTGCAGTATTACGCGCCCTACGCAGGTGCTGCAATCGGCGAATTTTTCCGCGATACGGGTCGCGCCGCGCTCATCGTCTATGACGACCTTAGCAAACAGGCTGTGTCGTACCGCGAAGTGTCGTTGCTCCTCCGTAGGCCGCCGGGACGTGAGGCTTACCCGGGCGACGTGTTCTACCTGCACTCGCGCCTGTTGGAACGTGCAGCCAAGATTATCGACAACGACGAGGTGGTGAAGAATATGAACGACGTTCCCGAGTCGATTCGCCCGATGTTGAAGGGCGGCGGTTCGCTTACGGCATTGCCAATCATCGAGACCCAGGCGGGCGACGTGTCGGCATACATCCCCACCAACGTGATTTCCATCACCGACGGTCAGATATTCTTGGAGTCAAACCTCTTTAACGCTGGTGTGCGTCCCGCTATCAACGTCGGCATTTCGGTGTCGCGTGTGGGCGGTAGCGCGCAGATTAAGGCGATGAAGAAGGTGGCAGGTACTTTGAAATTGGATCAGGCGCAGTTCCGCGAGTTGGAGGCGTTCTCCAAGTTTGGCTCCGACCTCGACGCCGCTACCGTGGCGGTTTTGGAGAAGGGACGTCGCAACGTGGAAATCCTCAAACAGCCACAATATTCGCCCTACCGCGTGGAGCAGCAGATTGCAATCCTCTACTGCGGTACGCACAACCTGATGAGGGATGTGCCGTTGGACAAGGTGCGCGATTTTGAGAAGGAGTTCCTCGACAAACTTGAAGTGTCGCACAAGGCCGACATCCTCGAACCGCTTTCCAAGGGCGTTATCAACGACGACGTTACGAAGGCTATTGAGACTGTGGCTGCAGACCTCGCGTCCAATTACAAGGCATAATAGATTTTGAACGATAATTTTTTGAACAAAAATTTCAACGAATTAAAAACGAATTAAAACGAATTTTGGACAAAACCAATTCGTTTTAATTCGTTGAAATTCGCTTTAATTTTTGTTTAAGAAAAAGCCGTCGTTAGGCGGCTGATGAACAACAATTTATGTAAGTAAACAAATGGCAAACTTGAAGGAAATACGTGGCAGGATAGCCTCCGTAACATCTACTCGGCAGATAACGTCGGCAATGAAAATGGTGGCGGCCGCCAAACTAAGGAAGGCTCAGAATTTTGTCTCCAAAATTGTTCCCTACAAGAACAAGATGCAGGAGGTGTTGGCGGAGTTGTCCGAAAATTTGGCGGAGGACGACGACAACATCTACACCACCAAGCGCGATGTGAGGAATATTCTTGTAATCGCTGTTAGTTCCAATAAGGGGCTTTGCGGCGGTTTCAACAGCAATATCTTCAAGTATTGCATGGCGTTGGCTCAGCGCGTCAAACAGGACACGCCCAATGCCACGGTGAAGTTTTACACCATTGGCCGCAAGATTACCGAACTCCTCACCAAGGCGGGCTACACCGTCTATAAGAGCAACGTCGAAGCCATCGACAAGGTTGACTACGCCACGTCGTCTGCCATTGCCGCCGAAGTTACTAAGTTGTACGAGGAGGAGGTTTTCGACAGCATCCGTTTGGTATATAACGAGTTTGTTAATCCGGCGGTTCAGAATGTAACAGACAATAGTTTCTTGCCCATTGCCTTCGACGCCAAGGCTCTCGCCGCCGCTTCCAACTCCAAAAGCAAGTACAAGAGCGACTATATTTTTGAGCCTGACAAGGACAGCATCGTCAAGTCGCTGATGCCGCAATGGCTTAAACTGACTTTGTTTGCCTCCCTCGCGGAGAGTTTCGCGGGCGAGCAAGGTGCGCGTATGACCTCGATGAACAAGGCTACTGATAATGCCACCGAACTCATCAAGGAACTCAACCTTCAATACAACAAGGTTCGACAGGCATCCATCACCAACGAGATTATCGAGATTGTGAGCGGCGCAAATGCGGCGTAGGTAATAATCTCTTACAGAGATTTAATTCGCTCACGGAGACACGGAGGACACGGAGTTTTTTTAGACTCTGTGTCCTCTGTGTTTTTATTTCGGAGTAAAAATTTTCTATTTCGTTCTTTGTGTTCTAAAATTAATTTTATACTTTTGTATTGTTCATCAGTAAGAAATCATTTAATTATATTTAGATTCTAAAGATAATTTTTGTATAGAAAATGTCACAAAATATCGCCCTCATCACCGGCGTTACCGGTCAAGACGGCTCGTACCTTTCAGAATTCTTATTAGAAAAAGGTTACGACGTACACGGAATCATCAGGCGCAGTAGCGTAGATTTCCGCGAAAGGATTGCGCACCTCGAAGGCCGTCCTAATTTTCATCTGCATTATGCGGATATGACAGACTCTATGTCGCTTGTAAAACTTTTAGGCACGGTACAGCCGACAGAGATTTATAACCTTGCGGCGCAGAGCCATGTGCAAGTAAGTTTTGACGCGCCCGAATTTACGGCTGACGTTGATGCCGTTGGTGTACTCAGGATTTTGGAAGCCGTGCGCACCAACCATCTCGAAAAGACGTGCAAAATCTATCAGGCATCTACTTCCGAACTTTACGGCAAAGTAGAGGATGTGCCGCAGAGCGAAACCACGCCATTTCATCCTTATTCGCCGTATGCCGTGGCAAAATTGTATGGCTATTGGATTGTCAAGGAATATCGCGAGGCATACAATATGTTTTGCTGTTCGGGCATATTGTTCAACCACGAAAGCGAGCGTCGCGGCGAAACATTTGTAACCCGCAAAATCACCCTTGCCGCTGCACGTATCGCGCAAGGCAAGCAAGAAAAACTCAACCTCGGCAACCTCTCCTCGCTCCGAGATTGGGGCTATGCAAAGGATTATGTCGAGTGTATGTGGCTGATTTTGCAACAGGACAAGCCCGAAGATTTCGTGATTGCCACAGGCGTTCAACATTCTGTCCGCGAATTTGCATATTACGCTTTCAAGGCTGCTGGCATCGAGTTGAAGTTTGAAGGCGAAGGCATCAACGAAAAAGGCATTTGCGTCAATGGCCCAGCAAATCTCGTTGGCAAGACTTTGGTGGAAGTCAGCGAAGATTTTTACCGTCCTACGGATGTTGTCAACCTTCTTGGCGACCCGACCAAGGCAAAACAAACCCTCGGCTGGAATCCTCAAAAGACCTCCTTCCGCCAACTTGTCTCCATCATGGTAAAACACGACATGGAAAAAGTTGCGGCGGAACACGTAGCCTCTGTAATGCGCACCAACCTCGCCGAATACCTTGAAAAAGGCGTAGTAAAGTAGCATCTTCTCAATGACGTATCCCTCAAAATAGCCTGTTGCACACCGCGTCAGGCTTTTTTATTGCCTCTGATGATTTTAATTTACAAAAATTAACACAAAATTTTTTCCCTCTTATCTCCTTGTCTCCCAAATATATACCTAACAAATATCAAAAAAAATCTCCCTCATCTCAAAAATAAATTTGCATAACTGAAAAATAAGTTATAAAATTGCATCATCAATTAACGAACTAAACTTTAAGTTATGGAAGCATTAACGAAAGCAGAGGAAAGGGTGATGCAAATCCTTTGGAGGCTCAAGAAGGCCTTTGTGAAGGACGTCATCGAGCAGATGGAGGAGCCGAGGCCGCCTTACAACACCATCAGTTCCGTAGTGAGGATTTTGGTGGAGAAAGGGTTTGTGGGCTTCAAGGCATACGGAAGAACCTACGAGTACTTCCCAAAAATCTCAAAGTTGCAATACAAGAAGTTCACCTTTGGACAGATGTTGCGCAACTATTTTGACGGCAGTTACGAGACTATGGTGTCGTACATGGTGGACGAGGAACAGATTTCGGATTCTGAAATCTCCGAAATCAAAAAAATCATCGACCAAAAAAGCCACTAAATCATGGGCGGGATGCTCGCATACACGGTAGAGGCGGGAGCGATTTTCGCGGTGCTGATAGCGATATACAGGCATGTGTATTACGGCATCAGTTACAACAAGTGGGAACGCGGCTACTTGCTTGCGGCAACGGCGGCGAGTTACCTACTGCCGCTCTTAAAAAAAGAGTACGTCATGGTGCCCGTGCCGCATCCCGCCGACCATATCATCGAGATTGTGGAGCATTGCAACGAATACGACGTTGTAACCCTCAGCCGTCCAAGCAGCGCGGGCGGATTTTGGGACACGCTCTTGCAATCAACGTTCTTTGAAACATTAGTCGCGATATTATTTGCGGTATATGTGTTGGGAGTCGCGGTGAAACTCGTAAGTTTCGTGCGCGGCGTTTTTAAGACATGCCGTCTGATGCGCCGGTCGGAGAAGATACGCACCGTTGGCAACACCACCGTATATAATGCGGATGTCAACACCGTGGCGTTCTCCTTCTTTGGCAACATTTTTCTCGGCACAAAATCCCGTGGACTTTCCGACGAGGAAATGGACGTGATTATCAGGCACGAGATGCAGCACGTCAAAGGGCGGCACTCCATCGACACCTTGGTTTTCGGATTTTTTTCGGTGTTGCAATGGATGAACCCGATGGCAAGATTGGCGGCGCGGTATTCGAGGATAGTCTGCGAAAACATCGCCGATTCGCAAGCCATCAGCGGAGGCAATTTGACCGAGTATTCGCAACTTGTACTTCGCCTCGGCATCAAAAACCGCGACGAAGCCGCCGTCCGCAAGCCCCGTCGCAAAAGTCCGCTCGTGGAGCGCATCGCCCAACTGTTTAATACCGACAGCACCAAAATCCGGCGTGTGAGATTCTACGCCGCGTTGCCCGTGCTTGCAATGGCAGTAGCGGCATACATTGCTCTTTTTGGCATCTTTTCGCCCACTGACCCGCGCTATCCAATTCCCATACAAGGCGGCTACGAAATAGTGGCAGGATATTTCAACAACCAGAAAATCTGCGACCCCGACGGCAGCATCTACATCGTGTCGCATCCGCTCGTCAACCTCCGCCTCGCCCCCGGCGCATCCGTCGCCCCCCCTGTTGAGTCCGTTGACGTTCACGTCAACGGTAATACGTCCTCCTATCGCCTCGGCACCTACACCATCACGATAGAAGGTACAGCCAATGCCGACCTCCCGCTGTCGCTCACCGTAACCGACCGCAGCGGCAACCCGATCGACCCACAACTAATCTTTAAACTATGACACGCAAAACACCCAACGCAGACCTGGAAGGCAAGCGCAGCATCTTCTTCCAAGTCGGACTTGCCATCGCGCTCCTGATAGCGTTTTTGGTTGTTAACTACAAACAGCCCAAAAACTACGTAGAACCCGTTACAGTGAAGGTAACAGGGCTTCAAGTGAACACTGCCGCCGCCATGGATTCAGCCTCTGTGGCGCGTCCGCCAGAAATTTCGCGACAAAAATGAAAAAAAAATGCGTTAAAATTTTCAAACAACAATTAATCTTCTTAATTTTGCAGTTTGGAAAACAAGACGCACTATTATAGTCAACGTTATTACTTAAACTTAAAAAAAACGAAAAGATAAAATGGAACAGAAAAAGACAGACAGTGCAGACCTCGAGAACAAGAGAGGCTATTTCTTGGAGATAGGTCTTGCCGTAACGCTCCTCGTAATGTGGCTCGTGTTTGAGTCGAGTTCGTCCGTGGAGAAGGCCGACGACCTTGGCACCCTCGAAATCGTTGCCGAAGACGAGGAAATGGCGCCCGTGACACGTCAGGAGGAACTCCAACTTCCCCCGCCGCCCCCGCCGCAGCAGACAGTGGCAGACATCATCGAGATTGTGGACGACAAGGTGGAGGTCAACGACGACTTCATGAGCACCGAGGCCGACGAAACCACCACGGTGGAGATTCAGGAAGTTGTGGAAGTGGCTCAGGAAGAGGAAGTAGTAGAAGAGCCGCAGGTGTTCTTCATCGTGGAGGACATGCCCGAATTTCCGGGCGGCGAACTCGCTCTCCGCAAGTACATCGCCGAGAATGTGCGCTACCCCGAAATGGCCAAGGAAAACGACATCCAAGGCACTGTGTATGTGCGTTTTGTGGTTGACACCGACGGTTCTGTAAAGAACGTGGAGGTACTTCGTGGTGTGGATCCCTTGCTCGACAAGGAAGCCATCCGAGTTATTCAGGGTCTTCCCAAGTGGAAGCCTGGCAAGCAGCGTGGCAAGGCTGTAAAGGTAAGCCACTCTGTGCCGATTAAGTTTGCGCTCCAAAACTAATCTCAAAGCATAATGCATAATTCATAATCCCTAATCAGGCATCAGCCGTATGGCAATTATGAATTATGCATTATTGAATTATGCACTTTAAAAAAAATGGTCGAAAATATTGACAAAAAGCCGATTGTAGTGCCGTGGGACTATTCGCCGAAAGCCGAGTGCGCCCTACTGCATGCCATTGACTTTGCCTTGGCGCTCGACAGGGAAGTGATACTTGTTCACATCACCAAGGACGCAATCGACAACGCCCTCAATGTGGAGCGGCTCAACCTCATCGCCGAGGACGTGATGCGCAAGTATGGCATCCGTCCCGGCGTTATTGTGCGTACAGGCAATATTTTTACCGAAATCAAGAATATCATAGCAGAGTACGACGCGCAACTTGCCGTGATGGGTACTCATGGGCTTAAAGGCCTGCAAAAATTCACTGGAAGTTGGGCTTTGAAGGTGATTACGGGCAGCAAGGCTCCCTTTATCGTCGTGCAAGACAAGCCCACGGCGGCAGACATACGCAAGGTGGTGTTGCCGCTCGACTTCAAACTCGAAGAACGTCAGAAACTTGTATGGGTCAAGTTTATAGCGGAGACGTTCAAATGCAAATTTTACCTTTGCTATATCGAAAACAGCGACCAACTGATACGCAAGCGCACGCAAGCCAACATCAGTGCCGCAATCAAATATTTAGAATCCAATCAGATTAATTACGAATTGCAACGGCTTGCCGGCAGGGACGGGTTGGCAGTAGAAACAGTCAACTTTGCGCAGTCGGTGGGGTCGGGGCTTATTATCATAATGACTACCAAAAACATCCGTTTTCAGGATTATATGCTTGGCGCGGCGGAGCAGCAGATTATTGCCAACGAGGCTAAGATTCCCGTAATGTGCGTCAATCCGATGGAGTAGGGTGGTCTGTAATTGTAATTTTTTAACAACATATAATGGAAAAAACACCTAACAACAAATACGTAGTTGGCATCACGCAAGGTGATATCAACGGAATAGGTTACGAAGTGATTTTCAAGGCGTTGGCAGACCCGGCGATATACGACGACTGTACTTTTGTAATATACGGCTCGCCCAAGATTGCCGCCTTCCACCGCAAGCAGGTCAACCTCGGCAACATGGTGGTAAACAACGCCAACTCCATCGAGGACATCGTGCCAAACGCCATCAACATAATCAACGTCTGCGACGAAAACACCCGCGTGGAACTCGGCAGCAGTACCATTCAGGCGGGCGAGTGCAGCCTTGCCGCCATCCACAGCGCACAGGCTGACGTCAAAAATAATTTGCTCGACATCCTGATTAACGCCCCCGTTAACACCGCCAACCTCATGGACGCTGGCTTCAAGTTTGCAGGTGTGCCGGAGTCGGTAGCGCACGAACTCAACTGCCGCAATTTTATCCTCATGATGGTTGGCGACAAGTTGAAGATAGCGTCTGTAACAAGCCCCATGCCTGTTGCTAATGTTCTCGGCGCACTCACCACCGAAAAGATTTATTGGAAAATCAAGACCCTCAATAAGTCGCTCAAAGAGGATTTTGCCATCCGCAAACCGCGCATCGCCGTGCTTGGTCTCAATCCATACGCCGGAGATGGTGGTGCATTTGGCATGGAGGAGGGCGAGAGGATACTCCCTGCCATCGACAAGGCGTCGGAGGAAGACATCGTGGTTTTTGGACCATACAGCCCCGACAGTTTCTTTGCCTCGGAGGCATATACCAAATTTGATGCGGTGCTTGCCATGACGTATGACCAAGCCGTAGTTCCGTTCAGGATTATCGAGGGATACGGCGGCGTATGTTATACGGGCGGTCTGCCGGTGGTTTGCACCTCGCCAGTGCACGGCCCTGCATACGACATCGCGGGCAAGGCTGAGGCCAACGACCTCTCGATGCGCAACGCCATCTATCGCGCAGTGGATATTATGAACTCCCGCAAAATCCTCGACGGCATAGTGCCATTGCGTAAGCAGACGGAGCAGGTGGCAGACAAAAAGATTTGTTAACAACGCGGATTTCCCCTTTCCGCCACACATTATATATAGTAATCATGGCATACGATATTTTTTCGATAGACAACCACGGCGCGGGCTTTGTGGACAGCAAACTCGCTCAGTATAAAGCAAATCCGATGATTCCGACCTTGGAGTTGCTCAAGAAGGTACATTCGTGCATAGACCTCACCTCGCTCAGCAATGCCGACAACGAGAGGTCTATATCTGCGCTTGTGGATATAGTAAACAACCATCCCGCCCTTCATCCCGACATCCCCAACGTGGCGGGCATCTGCGTGTATCCCAAGTTTGTGAGCCTTGCCAAAGAGTTGTGCAAAGTGCCTGGTGTTGACATCGTGTCTGTGGCGGGCGCGTTTCCCCATGCGCAGACTTTCAGGGAAATCAAGGTGCGCGAGGTGGATCTTGCCGCAGCCGCCGGTGCAGACGAGATAGACGTGGTAATCACCGCTGGCGACATCATTGAGAAAGATTTTGACGCCGCCATCGACGAATTGCTGGCTATGCGCGAGGTGTGTGCCAACCGCAAGATGAAGGTGATTCTTGAGACTGGCGTTTACAAAAGGGACAGCGACATCTACGACGCTGCCATTGTGGCAATGGAAGCCGGAGCCGATTTTGTGAAGACCTCCACCGGCAAGTGCGAACCCGCTGCAACGCCCCGCGCCGCGCTCATCATGGCTCTTGCCGTGAGCGACTATTATAAGGAGACTGGCAAACGTGTTGGCATCAAGCCCGCTGGTGGCATCAGGACATCGCAGGACGCTATGCAGTATTGCGCCATCATGGACGACATTTTTGACGGCGACTACAACAGCACCAACTTCCGTCTCGGTGCCACGTCGCTTGCCAAAAATGTCATCGCCGACATCGCCGCGCTGTCGTAAATGCCCCAAAAAACGGAGAGTTTTGCCCTCTGTGCCAAAAAAATACCACCGCTAAAAAAAAATTTTTTGCAACCTCTGGACGCTTAAATTCGCTGTCTGTTAACGAATTATTAACGGTCGGGGTCAAAAAATAATGATTTGTTATACAATGCCTTATAAAAAAATTTTTTTATTTGGTCGAAAATCATTAGTTTTGCGGTCGGAAAAACACAATGTTGTTAAAGAACGTAATATTAATTAATTAAATTAAAATCAATAAATTATGTCAGAAATTTCTTCTAAGGTAAAGGCAATCATCGTTGACAAACTCGGCGTTGATGAGGCCGAAGTAACCGAAACTGCAAGTTTCACCAACGATCTTGGTGCTGATTCGCTCGACACAGTAGAACTCATCATGCAGTTCGAGAAGGAGTTTGGTGTAACCATTCCCGACGAGCAGGCAGAGAAGATCACCAACGTAGGCGAGGCAATTGCCTACATCGAGGCCAATGCCAAGTAATTGAATCGATTTTGACTAACGTTTTACACAAACTTAGCATCTACACTTATGGAATTAAAACGAGTAGTTGTTACCGGCATGGGATCCATCAATCCCTTAGGCCACAATATAGCCGAGTTTTGGGAAAGCCTGAAAAACGGGGTAAGCGGCGCAGGTCCAATTACCCGTTTTAATTGCGAAAAGTTCAAGACGAGGTTCGCGTGTGAGGTCAAGGACTACGACCCTTCCAAGTATTTCGACAGGAAGACCATCTCCAAGTTTGACCTTTTCACGCAGTTTGCGCTCATCTCCACCGAGGAGGGCTTCAAGGATTCTGGCCTTACGGAAGACCAGATAGACATGGAGCGCGCCGGAGTAATATGGGGATGTGGCATCGGCGGCATCAACGTGATGACCGACGAAGTCCTCGAATTTGGCAGAGGCGACGGCACGCCAAAATTCAGCCCGTTCTTCATTCCCAAGATGATTAGCGACATTGCCGCCGGTCAGATTTCGATGAAGTACGGTTTCCGTGGTCCTAACTACGCCACGGTGTCGGCTTGCGCGTCTTCTACTCACGCTATCATCGACGCTTTCAATTGGATACGTCTCGGCAAGGCGGACGTGATGATTACCGGTGGCTCCGAGTCGCCGATAGGCATTGCCGCCTTTGCGGGCTTCAATTCGATGAAGGCACTCTCCACTCGCAACGACGACCCGCAGCATGCTTCAAGGCCGTTTGACAAGACTCGCGACGGCTTTGTAATTGGCGAAGGTGCGGGATGTCTCGTGCTTGAGGAGTACGAACACGCCAAGGCTCGCGGCGCACACATCTACTGCGAGGTAGGTGGCGGCGGCGCATCTGCCGACGCACATCACATCACGGCTCCACATCCGGAAGGCAAGGGCGCGGCGCAGGTGATGAAGATGGCTATCGACGACGCCGGCATCAAGCCCGATGACATCGACTACATCAACGTCCACGGCACTTCCACCGGCTTGGGCGACAAGGCGGAGGCTTTGGCTATCAAACAAGTTTTTGGCGAACACGCTTACAACCTGAGCATCAGCAGTACTAAGAGTATGACGGGACACCTCCTCGGTGGCGCCGGCGCGATAGAGTCGATAGCATGCGTGCTTGCAATGATTAACGACACCGTGCCGCCTACCATCAACTTCGAGACCCCCGACCCGGACATCGACCCGAATCTCGACATCACGCCCAATGTGGCTAAGAAGCGCAGCATCCGCGCCGCGCTCAACAACACATTCGGCTTCGGCGGACACAACGCCTCAGTGGTGTTCAAGAAGTTGTAAGCCATAATATGTACCTTATTAATGAAGTGGTTTACCGGCTTAGTAGCGTTTTTTAAATACGTTTTCAGGCTCGACAGAAGATTTCCCAAGGCTATCAGGAAAATCACGGGCTACTATCCGAACCATTTGGATTACTACAAGACCGCCCTCATCCACCGTTCAAAATCTTTGAAGGGCAAGGGCGGTTTCTTGATTAACAACGAGAGGCTCGAATTTCTCGGCGATTCTGTACTCGACTTGCTCATCGGGGAATACCTTTACAAGAAGTTCCCCGACAAGCAGGAAGGATATTTGACACAGTGCAGGTCGCGAATCGTCAACGGCGAAAACCTCACCGAACTTACCAAGCACATCGGTCTCGACAAACTCGTGAAGACCAATGTCAAGGCAAGCACCAAGGGGGTTCACCTGTATGGCGATGCTTTTGAGGCGTTCCTTGGTGCGCTCTATCTCGACAGAGGGTTCAAGGTGGCGGGCAAGTTCATATACAAGAACATCATGCCCAATTTCCTCGACTTGGTGGAAATCGAACACCACAACCACAACTACAAGTCGCAGATGATAGAGTGGGGGCAGAAAAACCGTTACACGGTGTCTTTCAAGACATCCCTCGACGCGCCGGGCAGCAAGTATTTCCTGTCGCTTGTTACCATAGACGGCAAGGAAATGGGTTCGGGCGTAGGCATCTCCAAGAAGGAGGCGGAGCAACTCGCATCCAAAATGTGTTTGGAAAAGATTGGTGCGCTCCAAGAAGAATGTTAATATATGTGGTTGACATTCGCAATCTTACATCAAAAACGGTTTGTGGACAGCGTTCACGCAGATTTAAGCGGGGTGTCCACAAATCGTTTTTTTTGTTTCGATATTTTACTAATCCATTATTTGATTCTTTATTATGCTCATTATCAACGATATACTAATAGACGAGGACATTTTTCTCCAAAACTTTGTGTGCGACCTTTCGGTGTGCAAGGGCTGTTGCTGCGTGGAGGGCGACCTCGGTGCGCCGCTCGACCCCAATGAGGTGCCAATCCTCGAGCAGTATTACCCCAAGGTGAAACGTTATCTCTCCGAGGAAAACCGCCGAGCCATCGAGGAGCAAGGCTTTGGCGTTGTTGACTATGCCGGCGACCTTGATACGCCCATCGCCCCAAACAACGAGTGTGCCTACGTTACCCACCGCGACGGCATTGTAAAATGTGCCTACGAGTGCGCCTACCTCGACGGCAAAATTCCGTGGCGCAAACCTGCCTCGTGCTACCTTTATCCCATCCGTGTAGGCAAGGCGGGTCCATACAAGACCCTCAAATTTGACCGTTGGAGCATCTGCAACTGCGCTCTTGTAAAGGGCGAGCGTCATGGTGTGCCGTGCTACAAATTTCTCGAAGGCCCGCTCACGGAGATTTTTGGCGCGGACTTCTACAAGCAACTTTGCGAAGTGGGCGAGGCGTGGCTCAAGAGCAGGGAAAAATAATTTTTTTTCATTTTTTTGTGGAATTTTTCTTTTTTTTGTATCAATAGTGTAAATAACAAATTATTTTATTCATTAACACTTTAATAACCATGTACAAAAAAAGTTTTATTTTCGTATGGTTCCTTGCCTTGTTTGCCGTATGTTTCACGGCGTGCAATGGTGGAGGGACAGCAAAACAGACCGCCGACGAGTTGCCGGAATACACAATCATCTACTACTCTTGTGGCTCTGATGTGTACGACAATGTGTTTGCCTTCAACCTGCACGATTTCTATGCTGCCAAGGCCGAGAGCCACCAGAAGGTGAAGGTGGCGGTGCAGTACAAGTTTTCGCCGGAGGAGAGTTTCCGCAAAAGCGAAGACTTCGTATGGTGGGTCAATGCGATGGCGGATGGCTATGGTTTTTCTGTCGACCAATGGATGCAGAAGAGGGATCGCGCCACGATGCGTTTTGTGCTCGACCCAAATCAGCCCTTCAACAAGGACGTGAAGGATTCTGAGCCGATGGATTCGGTGTTCTTGAAGGATTCGTTTTTGCTGCCTGGCAAAGACATCGACAGTGGCGATCCGCAGACCTTGACCGACTTCATCTCTTGGGCTGTGTCCAATGTACCGGCTAAGAAGTACGTGGTGGTAATCGGCGGAATAGGCATCGGTTACCGTCCCGACTTAGACCTTCCGCAGGGCGCGTCAAACGAAGCCGCCGCAGTAATAGGCGAATTGCCGGCGTTCCTTTCCGTGAGCGAAATTGCAAGTGCCATCAAGAAGACGGGCATCAAGCCGGATGCTATCTATTTGGAAAACGCTTTTTCCAATTCTATAGAGATTCTGTACGAACTCAAAGACATCGCGCCATACGTGGTATGCTCCACTTTTGAAAACGCCATTCATACATTCTTTGGCACGTTGCTCGACGAACTTGCGCAGCACGACACTGAGACCGCGCTTGCCAATTATTGCGACAAGATTACAAGTGTTTTTAAGAAAGAGTTTACGAGCGAAGAAGGACTGGTTGACTGCCGCGATATTTCGGTAATCCGCACCGCTGGACTTGACGCTTTTGGCGTTTTGTTCAGGGGTTTTACCGACCGCCTTATCGACGCATATCAGAATGGCGGCAAGGATGCAAAGACGAAAATAGACGGCATCACCGCCAATTTCCCTTACATGGTTCGAGGCACTACGCCGGCATATACGTTGACCGACTATGCGGGTGCCATTATGGACGCGCTGCCAAAGTATTTTCCCGCTGATTTCAAGAACCGTTTTATGGACGCTTACAAGTCCAATGTAATTCGTTCCATTGCTACTGAGTCGCTTGCAAAACTTGGCAGTCCATTGTCGAGCAGCATTTTGATTGGCTGCAAAAATTATTACAAGACTTTCCTCTGGGAGAAAGGCGCACTTGCCATGATGGTGGAACGTTTTGCCGACGGCACTCTGAAAGATTACAGTGGCGATGGCAAAT
>CAMJWL010000065.1 GCA_946409405.1 uncultured Bacteroidales bacterium | reverse complement strand
ATTCCTCGCCAAACATTTCGCCGTCCTCCTGCATTATCGCGAGGCGGTCAACATCTGGGTCAACGGCAAAACCAACGTCCGCCTTCTGCGCCTTGACAGCCTCCGAAAGCGTGATGAGGTTTTGTTTCAACGGTTCGGGATTGTGCGCAAAATTGCCGTCCGCCTTGTCGTTGATGATAGTGAAATTGTTGACACCCAATGCTTTGAGGAGTTTGGGAACAGCAATGCCGCCCACAGAATTGATGGTATCTACGCAAACCGTGAAGTTGGCTTTCTTGATTGCCTCCACATCCACCAATGGCAATGACAACACCTTATTAATATGTACGTCCTCAAAATTGCTAACTTCTTGAACCTTACCGAGTTGCATTACGGCGGCAAAAACGGTTTCTTGTTCGGCCTTGAGTGAATTCTCGATGATAAAACGGCCGTCGTCAGCGTTGAGAAATTCGCCGTCTTTGTTCAAGAGTTTCAGCGCGTTCCACTGCGTAGGGTTGTGGCTCGCGGTGAGGATGATGCCGCCGTCCGCAGCAAACTCTGTAACGGCGATTTCGGTGGTAGGAGTAGTTGCAAGGCCGATGTCAACCACGTCAACGCCGCAAAATGTCAACGTGCCTACCACGATGTTCCTTACGTCGGGTCCTGAAATCCTTGCATCGCGCCCCACAACTACCTTATATTTAGGCTTTTGCGACTGCGTTCTGAGCCATTTGGAATATGCGGTGGTAAATTTTACGATGTCAAATGGCGTGAGGTTGTCGCCCGCCGCGCCGCCTATCGTACCGCGTATGCCAGAAATAGATTTTATTAATGTCATGTTATTGTGTTTTAATACTTTACGTTTATCAAACTCAATGCCTTCGCCGGTACTGACTGCCCGGCGGAGCAACGATTTTTGGATTCTATAATCCGCGTCAAATCGTCGAGCGTGATGCGTCCGTTGCCGAGGTCTGTTAACGTCCCAACGACCGCCCTCACCATGTTGCGGAGAAACCTATCGGCGGTAATGGTAAATATTATCCGATGACCGTTCTCAACAAACTGAGCCTCAGTGAGATGGCATATAGTAGTGCCGTTGTCGCCGCCCGTCTTGCAGAAGGATGCAAAATCGGTGTGCTGCATCAAAATACGGCATCCTTCGTTCATCTTTGGCACGTCTAATCCATGCGGATAAAACCACGAACAATTGTTCAAAAACGGGTCTTTCCGCGTGTGTATCAGGTACTTGTACGTGCGGCTTTTGGCGGAGAAACGCGCATTAAAATCGTCGCTTACCACCGAAATTCCAAAAACCGCTATGTCCTGCGGCAAAAACCTGTTGAGTTTGCCTACAAACCTTTCGTCGTCAGCCCCCGCGACGCCGCAGTCGAAGTGCGCCACAAAATGCGCCGCATGTACTCCCGCGTCCGTCCGTCCGCACCCAACAGTCTCCACAGGCACGTGCAAAAGGGTTGCAAGGCACTTGTCGAGCACCTCCTGTACCGTGATGGCGTTTGGCTGCACCTGCCACCCGTGGTAATTGTCGCCGTTGTATGCCAATTCGATTTTGTAACGCATGGTCGAAGTTTTGGGTGCAAAGTTAAGAATTTTTTTGATAACAACGAGGAAAATAATTAACTTTGCGGCGTTATGAAAACAAACGCAACCATAGCCGCAATTTGCACCGGACACGGCGGCGCGATAGCCGTTTTGAGGATGTCGGGCGGCGACACATTCGCCATATTAAACAAGGTGTTCCGACCGCTACGCAAAAATTTTTCGATTCTTGACGCCGAGGCAAACCGCATTTACAACGGTTTTATCGTGGACGACGGCGGCAACGAAATCGACCGCGTTGTCGTCTCCGCATACCGTGCGCCACATTCTTACACGGGCGAGGACGTTGCTGAAATCTCCTGTCATGCAAGTAGTTATATACAGAAAGAAATACTTTCAGTCCTGATAAAAAACGGTGCTGAGTTGGCAAAACATGGCGAATTTACGCGCCGCGCCTTCCAAAACAAAAAGATGGATTTGTCGCAGGCGGAAGCGGTGGCAGATTTGATTGCGTCTAAATCGAAGGCAGAACACGACATCGCCGTCAATCAAATGCGCGGCGGCATCACGTTGGAAATCAAAAGGTTGCGAGATTTGTTGCTAAAATTCACGTCGCTGATGGAATTGGAACTCGATTTTTCGGAAGAGGACGTGGAATTTGCCGACCGCAGCCAACTGAAAAATATTTTGCAAGAAACCGAACGCTATTTACAGCGGCTTGTGGGTTCGTTCCGCTATGGCAACGCGATTAAAAACGGCGTTCCCGTGGCCATCTGCGGTCAGCCAAACGCCGGAAAATCGACGCTCTTGAACGCTCTCCTGAACGACGAGCGCGCCATAGTTACCGACATTCCCGGCACCACGAGGGATGTTTTGGAGGATTTTCTTACCATAGACGGCATCTTGTACCGCCTCATCGACACCGCCGGCATCCGCGAAACCGACGACCAAATCGAAAAAATTGGCATCTCGAAGGCAAAATCCGCCATCCTGAAATCCGAAATTGTGTTAATTGTTCTTGACCCCAAAGACGACATCCAAAGGCAATTTTCGGATATTATTCCGCCCGAAACTCCGCCCGAAAAGATTGTTGCAATTATCAACAAATCAGATATTTGCACCGACACCGACGCTTCTGTTTTGCCTTATGGAGTCAACGTTCTCAAAATCTCCGCCAAGCAAAAAACCGGCATCGAGGATTTGACGGCGTTGATTTCGCGGCTGTACAATGCGGACGTTTTTTCCACAGGCGATGTTATCCTTACCAACGTCCGCCACTACGAAATTTTCTCCGCCGCTCTCGCGTCCGTTCTCCGCGCCGAAAACGCCTTAGAATCAGGACTTTCGGGTGAGTTCGTATCGCAAGACATCCGCGAGGCGTTGCGGAATTTTGCCGAAATCACCGGCGACGAGATTACGACGGAGGAAGTCTTAGGGAACATTTTCAAGAACTTTTGCATCGGGAAATAGAATTTTCATAACTTTGGGATTTTACTTTATCACCACCTTTGCTTCCTTCATGCCGTCGCTCTTGGCGGTAATCACCACCGCGCCGGACTTGCCATTGGTCTTGACAACAACGAGAGCCTTGCCGGAAAACAGGCTGCGACTGTATTGAGCCTCGGGGATGCGCTCGCCCACTACGCCGGGATCGGTGTTAGGCTCGTCCCATTGGTACGCCTTGCGGATTTTTTTGCCGACATAATAGACGGTGTTTTTGCCGGGGCGGAAGATGCGACGATCAAGGTCAAATTGCTGTGGCGAATCGCGCTTGATGGCGGAGGCCACTTTTTGGTCGTTGACATAGATGTCTTGGTCGAGGAGGATGCTCTTGGAATAAAGCGTAAATTTGGCATTGTCGGCAAAATTGTCTATCTCAAATTCTGCCTTTATCACAAGTAAAGTGTCGTGGTAGTCGTACCATTTTTCGTTGCGGTCATAGACCAACGCCGTGCGCCAATCTGATGCGGCGGCAGAGGCAATTTCTGTCTGCCAATTTTTGAGGTCTCTTACTGTGAGTTCCTGCAATGCGTTGATTTTCAAACCAAAACGCTGCTCATATTCGCAGTCGTTTTCGAGGCTGGAAGGGTCACCGTTGGCAACACCAATTATCTGACCGGGACCCGTGATGGAGAATTTTACCTTGTTGTCGGCGTCGGGGACGAGGTTGCCTTTTGAATCATTGGCGGCAACGGTAACGAGGATGATGTCATCACGTTTTTTGGCGAAAGTGGCTTTGTTGGCTGAAAGCGTCAGACGGTCGGGCGCGTCGGTGGTGGCGATGCTCTCCTGTGCAACGAGTTTGCCGCTGCGGTAGCCATTGACACTTATCGTTCCTGGCTCAAAATCCACCTGCCAAGAGATATGCCCGTAGCGCGGCGTAGGTTGCTTGCCAAGGGATTTCTTGTTGATAATCAACTCCACCTCGTCGCAGTTGGAATACGCCCAAAGGTCTATCTTGTCGCCTTTCTTGTGGTTCCAATGCGGGAAAAGGTGAACCATGGGTTTTGTGGAGTTGTTGGCGAGGATGTAATACGCAGCATCCTTGGGAAAGCCGCATTGGTCGAGGATGCCAAAATAACTTCCGTTGGCAGGGTAGGAAAACGGCGTGGGTTCACCGCGATAGTCAAAACCCGTCCAATAAAACAGCCCAGCCATCCATTCTTGCTCCATGCAAAACTTGTAGCCGCGCTCTATCGACGTGCCGCCCTGCCTGTCGAATTGCGGAATATGACAGGCGGCAGAATCGGGCGTGTAAATGCCCCTTGTGCCGCAGCCCGAAGTTTCCTCGGTGAGCCATCCGGGCTGATGGGGATGTTTCTCTCTGTACGCAGGTATGTCGCACTGTGCCAAGTAGTTAAAACCCATCAACTCTATGCTTTCAGACGAACCGTAGCCGCATCCGCCGCTCACCGCCACAGTGTACATGCGCGTGGAGTCGATGGTTTTGGCGTATGCCTGTATGGTGCGCGTGATGCGCTCGCCAAAGATGTTGGATTCTATCTGCCATTCCTCGTTGCCAACGCTCCACGCAATGATGCAGGGGTGGTTGCGGTCGCGCTCTATCATGCGGCGGAGTTGGGTCTTGTGGTAGTCGTTGATGCCTTCGAGGCGCGTCTCCTCAAGCACCAACATGCCGAGCGAGTCGCATACGTCGAGTAGGTCGGGGTTGACGGGATTGTGCGACGTGCGGATGCCGTTAAAACCCCACGATTTCAACATCTTGACGCGCTCCACTTGCAACGGCTTTGTTACGGCGCAACCCACACCGGCAAAGTCCTGATGGATGTTTGCGCCTACGATTTTGATGTGTTGACCGTTGACGAACAGACCCTTGTCGCTCGTAAAATCCACCGTGCGAAATCCGATGCGCGTGGTTGTCTTGTCGGTCGCCTTGCCGTCGGATGTTACCGTTACTTCTATACTATAAAGTGTAGGCGTGGCGGGCGACCAAAGTTTTATATTGTTGATTTTCAATTGCTTGAAATACTCGTGATGATAGTCGCCCCTGATGCTTTGCGCGGGAATGGTGACAGACTGGACGACTTTGTTTTTATCGTCTTTTAGCACGATAGAGAGGCTGACATCGTGTTTCTGATGATCCTCGTTGAGAATTTTGGCGCGGATAGCGAGGTCGGCGTTGTTGCCGTTGATGTTGGTTGTGGCAAAAATTCCGTCCTTGGCTACATGTACGGGGTCTGTCTTGACGAGCCAAACATTCCGATAAATGCCCGCGCCCTCGTAAAACCATCCTTCTTCGAGGGTTGCATCGGCTTTGACGGTTACGACGTTTTCGCCGCCGTAGTTGAGGTAGTCGGTGATGTCGTATTGGAAGTCGAGGTAGCCGCTCTGTTCGTTGCCAAGGTAAAAACCGTTGACCCAAACCTCCGAATTGCGGAACACGCCTTCAAAAAGCAACGAGATTTTTTTGCCGAGGTCTGTCTGTGGAATTTGGAGCCGACGACGATACCAACCGACCGAATTTTCGGGGTACTTGTAGCCGACTGCCTTGTAGCCATGGCTGTGGCTCGCGTCGGGGGCAAATGGCATCTCCACCGCCCAATCGTGGGGCAGGCTTACATCGCGCCAATAACGGTCGTCGAAGTCAGCAGCCGCCGCGCCGTCGCCATAGCCGGTCTTGGTGAGGTAGTTGAAGTAGCGCGTGCCAACCATGAAATTCTTCTCGAAAGACAATGCGTGTCCGAGCGCGAATTTCCAATTGTCGTTGAGCGACGTGGTTTGCCGCTGTGCGTGTGCATTGGCAACGGTCAATAACAAAATTGTCAAAATTGCAGCATTGGATATAAATCTTTTCATTTTTTTTTGGATATTGGATATGGATAAAAAAATAATTATTCTCGGTGTCAAAGGTAATGAATTTTTCTGTATTTTTGTAATAAATTTTTTCGATTATGAAATTTGTTTTGGCAATCGATTCCTTCAAAAATTGTATGACTTCTGCGGAGGCGAATAATGCCGCAGCGGAGGGCGTCAGGGACGTGTATCCCGATGCGACAATTTTGCAAATGCCCGTGAGCGATGGCGGCGAAGGTTGGATGGAGGCTTTTGTGGCGGCGAAGGGCGGCGAAATCATTGAGGCTGAGGTTTTTGACCCGTTGATGCGCCCAATAAAATCGCAATACGCCATCTGCGGCGACACTGCCATCATCGAAATCGCCAAGGCGAGCGGCATTGCATTGTTGAAACCATCAGAACTCAATCCCCTGAAAGCCAACACTTTTGGCACAGGACAATTGATTGTAAAGGCAATCCGCAACGGTTGCAAAAAAATAATCGTAGGACTTGGCGGCAGCGCAACAAGCGATTGCGGAATAGGAATGTTGACGGCATTGGCAGAAAATTTTTCGGACGGAACAATTACAAAACTTCCTGAATCACAACTACTTAAAAACATCAATTTTGTAATTGCAACAGATGTCAACAATCCACTTTACGGCGAAAATGGTGCAGCCAACGTTTTTGCACCGCAGAAAGGCGCGACGCCCGAAATGGTAAAAATTCTTGATTCCAACGCTCAAAAATTTGCCAACGAAATGGCGGCGATTTTGGGTTATGATTGCAGTAATAATCCCGGTGCAGGCGCGGCGGGCGGATTGGGATACGCCTTTATGCAATTTCTCGGAGCGGAGTGCAAGTCGGGAGCAGATTTGCTGTTTGACGCAGTGGATTTTGATGGCAAAATCATTGATGCAGACCTAATAATCACCGGCGAGGGTTCGGCTGATAGTCAGACACTTATGGGCAAATTACCGTCGGCAATATTGCGCCGCGCTACTAAATTTGGCGTACCTGTCGCACTCTTGGCAGGACGTGTCGCCGACCGCGAAAAACTCATTGCGGCGGGTTTTCGGGATGTCGTGTGCATCAATCGGGAAGGAATCGACAAGGCTGTTGCAATGCAAAAAACAATTGCAATGAATAATATCAGGGAGACGTCAAGGAAGGTGATATAAAAAAGGTTACAACATCTTTATCCTAGTAACATTGTACGATCTATTTGCGGTGTGAAAAAATTATCCGCAGATTCTCCCCTGCCCTCACCTTCGCATACGCACCTGAAACGATGGGCATTGAAGGCGGAATATGACTGATGTCAGCATCCATAACGACGGGGACGTTGTATTTGCCAACGACACCCAAAACGGCGTTGTATTGGTCGAGACCCTTATCTGCCTTCCCCCACGCTGCATTTGGACGACCGACGATGAAGCCTTTTGCGTACTCAAACCAACCCGCGTGGTCAAGTGTCCACAATGCACGGCGAATGGCAAAAACACTCAAATCACACGCCTCAAAAAACCAAATCACACCTTCCGACTTGTATTTGGAATTGAACGACTTAACTTGGTCATATTTTGTGCCGGCAAGCGTGGCGAGAATGTCGAGACAGCCGCCCGTAATCCTGCCCTTAAACTCCAATTCTCTGTCAGTTTCATTGCCACCGACAAAAAGCCTAAGTTGCTTTGGGGCTGTAAGATTAAGACAGGCGTATGGATTGTTTTCGCTTTTGAAAGGCAACAATTCAAACTTGTCGTAGCCCTCCACGCAGTCCTTGCGCCCTGACAAAATGTCGATGGCATCTGTCTGCGAAACGTGCAATTCTTCCGTTCCGAAAGACCCAATATTTGAGCCGTAAATGGACGCAACATCACAAATCGTATTGAGCAAGAATGTGAAATTTGTATTGTCGGAAAAGCCCATAAACCATTTTGGCGGAGCATTTTTAATTGCCTCAAAATCAACGAAATCCAATATCTCACACATCAGTTCGCCACCAGTACAAGCGATGAGAATGTCATTGTTGGGGTTGCAATAAAAATCCGTCAACTCCTGTCCACAACTTTCGGGTGTATTGCTGATGCCAATGCCAATATTTTTGCGGCAGTTGGGGCTTTCCAAAACATTGTAGCCCATACTTTCAAACCGTTTGATTGCGGCGTTCAGACGCGACACGCCCGGCTCTACGGTGCAACCCATCGACGGCGCAACAATGGCGATAGTGCCATTTGCAGGCAAAAATTTAGGTGTTTTCATAGTTTTTGAAATTTTTAATGTGCAATTTTCGGTTACAAAAATAAACATATTTTTCATATAACGAAGAAATTTCTTTGTAAAGAAACTTTTTGAGCGGAAATCTTTCTTTGAAAAGAAACTTTTTGGGCGGAAATCTTTCTTTGTAAAGAAACTTTTTGGGGTTAATAATTTTTTTTGATTTTTATGTGCGGAAAAATCAGCAAAATTCATATTTTTCCGCACATAAAAATCAGAATTGTTAATTATTGTAAAAAGAATCACGTATTTATTTTTACGTGCGACGTAATCAAAAAAATTCGTAATTTTACGCACACAAATTTTATTAACTATGACCAACAACAATTATCTTGAACTGCATTTGCCTGAATACTTGCAAACCGCTCTCAATCAGTTTATTGATGGCAAGAAGAAGTATGGAAAAGGCGGGTATTTTCGTTTTGATTGCGATATGGATTTCCTGAACGCAAGCATCAACTGCGCCGAAGTAGATAACGAAATATCCTCCGAACAAGCGTGGCATCTGCGGGAAAAATATTTGGGAATGTCAAAAAAAGACAATACGTAAAATGGTTTCTGTAATGAACAATCCCGAAGAAATGGAGTTTAGAATCCGCGAAATTCCATATTCGGCTATCAAAATTGACGGCAAAAACATTCGTTATCAGAGTTTTATAACCTCATAGCAGAACGACGGTTGCAACGCAGCATTGCTTCGTATGTTCTCCCAAATTTCAATGTCGGCAATTTACGAAATAATCAATTCAACAGATTATATTTCCAACTTACAGAAACAATTTTACGCCACAATGTTGAAAGAACGCTACGAAAGAATTTTGAAGACTGCGTATGAAAAATTGATAGCAAACTGATTTTTCCGTGCGGAAAAATCAGCAAACGCCAATCTGATATTCTCGTCGGTAGTAGGTTGGGTAGCTGGCTCTATAGTTTGCACGCCAATTTCTGTCAAGAATCTTTTCCCAAATAATTTATAATTTCTGCCATTTTGTCAGTAAAAAAAAATGGTATTTAAATTGAACAAAAGAAATTGATAATTGTTTTAAAAAAAAATCAAAACAGATAAGATTTAATGGATAAACATCATAAATTTGACACCGACAAATTGCTGCAAATGGAAGACGAATCGTTTGCAATGACGATTTGTGCCCTTTTTATAATATGCCATGAGGATGACAACGACTACAAATCAGACCGTCTGAAAGCAAAAAAAATTCTCAGATATTTGCTTTCAAAAAAGATTATCAATCGCAATAATTTTAAACACTGCGATACAAACGGTTATGCTACAATGAGTTCTGAGGAATTTTTTATTAAATTCAAACAACAACCCGAGCAACTACAAACAGAACTCATTCGCATTATGGAGGAGCATGTAAGCACATTAACAATTGACGACATAAACGACTTACTGTTGAATGCAAAAGACTATTCCGACCTAAAATCAACAATAAAAAAATTGACAGAAAACGAAAAAATGCAAATAAAAACGTTTTTCAACAAATGCGGCATTCTCCTGCGAATAAACGACATATTCCTTTACCAAATGCAGGTCAACACTATGGAAATGGCATTGAATGACGTACAAATTATTTCCAAACTCATAGATCATCCCGAAACAGACCTTGCTAAATTATTGAACAAACTTGACTATTATTGCACCATTATTGATAAAGAAAAGTTGCATACACACTCAAAAGAAATATCTGAGATTTTAGACAAAATCATCGAAAAACCTCAATTTAAGGATTTTATACATACATTAATGTCCCAACCACTTCCCAACAAATTGGCAAAACAAGAAAATGACAAAACGGCAGCATTACTGACAGTTTCTCTTAAAGACAAAACATTTATAGAGAAAATCATCTCTTTTTGTAAATTTGCAGCCGAAAAAGGGTATTATTCCGAAAACTTACCACTCTTATTTGCCGAAGGAATATGTCCTAACGAAAAAATCTCGTACAACGAATCCAACAGAATTTCACATGTTTGTTTTTACAAACGCATCAAGCAATATTCAAACACTGACAATCTTGAAGATATTTTTTATACTCTGTTTATCAAGACAAAAGGCAAAAGTAAAGGTAACACAATCTCCTTAAAATTAGGTGGCAACGAAGGTAACGAAGACAAAAGAACAAAGGATTTCAAGAGCGAATTGGACAGACTTCTGCCTGATATTAATTGATTGTCGGGATAATTCGGGATAATAGTGGGATAACGATGGGATAATGCATCTGAAATGTCTGTAACTTTGCGGTGTAAAATTAACAGATTTATTAACGCATAAAACATTTTGAAAGAAATGGCAGATAACAAAAAACAAGAAACAGCGAACTACGTCATGGCGGCGATTGCGGGTGCGGCATTTTTGATAGTGCTGCGCGAGATTGTCGATGCTTCCCAAAAAAACGCGAAATCCTACATTGCTACCGGTGCATTAGGTGCGGGCATCGGATTGGCAGGATACAGATTGTATGATTCTGTCCGAAAAAAAGAAAATCCCGCACCACTGCCAAATCCAGGACCTAACAACTTAAACAAAAGCAATTTGCTTTATGACGCAAATGGAAAAACATGGATGTTTGACACGGCGAGCCAAAACATCATTGTCGCCACCAACAATGCAAAATGTCATAATGAATTGCTTGCTGATGGTTTTGTACCGACAAACAAGTTCGCCTACCGCTCGATGGATTGCTATTCCAAAAGTCTCAAAAAGATGATTACGGACAAGCAAGGTGTATGCTACATTGACTTTTCGGCGGCAGTATGCGCAGGATTCGCAATCACAGGAGCAAAGACAGAAGTAGGTTTCGGATTAGGATTTGATTCCTATGGCAATGTGGCAATTTATGGCAATATTGGCGCATTGGCTTCGTTCTTGGAAAAAAAGGTTTCCTCATACGGCAGCAAAAAGGATTTGTGGACAATAATTATAGGTGCAGCCGCAGGTGTTGGCGGAAGCATCAATTATTGCCCGTATTGGAATGATGTCAGGGATTTGTTCGGATTGTCATACGCTGCGGAATTTGGCATTGGTTATGGTATTAGATTGACATACGATGATGCCGAAAATTTCAAAGGCATTGGAATCAATTGGGGAACCTCAGGGTTCGTCTATACCGATTCAAGGAACAAAGGTCTGATTCTCACATGGAATGAGTTGTTTCATTTGTTCTCGAACAGCAAAATCAAAGTGATTCTCGGATACGGATGGTTTGACTACGAGATTGACAGAGATGGCTATCTGAACATTCTTGTGCCTGATTTCAGGTTTGTAACCGACATCAAAATGAAAAAAGGTGACAACTATTTGATTTCATTTAACGCTAATGAAAAATATCCCCCCAAAAAATGAAGAGTAACAATTCCATCGTAAATTTCATCAAAAAACATTGGTTTTTGACATTGGCTGTGCTATCCACTACGTTGTTTAATGTCTATGCTAAGATATTGGATGCAATGGAGCCAAGATACACAAGCAAAGAATTAGGAGACAGCATCTCCGAGTACATAGATAACAAAGGCGACACTCTTGAAAATTTGGTTAATGCCTTTCTTGATGTTGCTGCACCTTTTGAACAAGGGTTCGGCATACTCCAATATGAAGATGCGAATCATCACGAAATGAGCTTATATACTACGAATAAAGAACAATGGAAGTTGACTCATATTGATACGTCTCATTTGGAAAAAGAACTGTTCAAATTGTATAGCAAATGCTTTCATAAAAATCCAACATACGAAACTGGTCCTGAGGTTTGGTGTCAAAATAAGGTAGCCGAAGTTAAAATTTCATTCGGCTACAATTATTGCGACAAACATCCTCACATATTATACACAAAACTCGACACCACCGAACTGAAATCCCGCTACCCCTCGCTGCCATACTACCCAAAAGAATCGCAGCCAAAGGATTCTGAATGTACGTACATTTGGGAGTTGGACAACAATTGGTATATAATAGCAAACTGATTTTTACGTGCGGAAAAATCATCAACCTCACGATTTTTCCGCACATAAAAATCACCTCTCCTACTTCAAATCATCCTCGGTGATGAAACCGATTTTGTTGAGCATCAGCAATTCGTTGGCTCTGTCGGCGGGGACGGCGCGCATTACGAGGACGCCTTTGCCTTTGAGAAGGAAACTGTACATATACGAAATGTTGATGTCGTTCTTGGAGAAAATGTCGATGACGTTGGCTGCCGCGCCGGGCTTGTCGTCAATTTGAACGGCGAGCACGTCGGTGAGTTGTACGCTGATGTTGGCGGTGCGGAGTACCTTGTATGCCTTCGACGGCTCAGCACATATCACACGGTAGATGCCAAATTCCTGCGTGTCGGCAATGGTGGAGGCAATTATCTGAATGCCCACCTTGCTCAAAAGGTCAAGCACTGTGGTCAATGTGCCAGCCTTGTTCTCGATGAATATTGATAACTGTTTGATTGTCATTTTTTTAATGCATAATTCATAATGCATAATTCATAATTACCATTCGGCGGCAAATATAATTATGTATTATGAGGGTTATTATTTTTAATGCATAATTCATTATGCATTATTCATACACTTTTCTCTTGTCAACCACCCTTACCGCCTTGCCTTCCGAAACGGGGAGCGTGCCTTTGGCGACAAGTTTTACACGCGGGGTGAGGAGGATCTCGTCCTTCAAGGCGCGTGTGATGGATTTTGTGAGGTTTTCGAGGCGGGCGTAGTCGTCGGTGAACATTTCTTCCAATTCCACTTCAACGGTCATATTGTCGTTGTCGCCGTCGGTGGTGAGGGTGATGAGGTAATTGGTGGAAAGTTCCTTGAATTGCATCAAAATCTTCTCAATCTGAATCGGGAAAATGTTGACGCCGCGAAGCACCATCATATCGTCGGAGCGGCCTTTCATGCGGTCGAGCCTTACGTGGTGACGTCCGCATGGGCAATCGTGCCCAAGGATGCGCGTCAGGTCGCGGGTGCGGTAACGGAGGAGCGGCATTGCCTCGCGGTTGAGAGTCGTAAGAACCATTTCGCCAATTTCGCCTTCGGGTACGGGTTCAAGTGTCTCTGGGTCAACAATTTCCACAATGTAATAATCCTCCCAAATGTGGAGACCGTTTTGCTCCTTGCACTCAAAAGCAACACCGGGGCCACACATTTCTGACATTCCGAATGAGTTGTACGCCTTTACGCCCATCATTTTTTCGATGCGTTTGCGCTGTTCCTCGGAGTGAGGCTCTGCACCGATGACGAGGGTTCTCAATTTTGTATCACGCTGTGGGTCAACGCCTTGTTGGTCCATCACCTCTTTGAGACGTGTTACATACGAGGGAATGGCGTGGATAGCCGTTGTGCCAAAATCGGTGATGAATTTGATTTGGCGCAGCGAGTTGCCGGCGGCGGCGGGTACGGTCAACATTCCAAGGCGTTCTGCACCATATTGGAATCCAAGTCCGCCCGTAAACATTCCGTAGCCGGAGGAGTTTTGGAACACGTCGTCGGGGCGCAATCCCACCATCCAAAGGCAACGAGCAACGGCGTTTGCCCATTCGTCCAAGTCCTTCTGTGAGTGGAGGATAACGGTGGGATTGCCCGTTGTGCCCGACGATGAATGGAGCCTCACGCAATCTTTCAACGGTATCGACGCCATTCCAAACGGATATGTGTCGCGCAAATCCTGTTTGGTGGTGAAGGGAATTTTTTTCAAGTCGTCGAGGCTCTTGATGTCTTCGGGTTTCAGACCAATCTCCTCAAAACGCTTTTTGTAAAACGGCGAGTTCATACAATGCCTCACCGTCGCCTGCAATCTTTGCAACTGCAATTCACGGATTTGAGCAACTGAAAGCGTCTCAAATTCCGGGTGCAGGTATTCTGAATTAATATCCATAAGTTTTTGAACGTTAATTGGTTATTTGTACGGTCGCCTTGCGGCGACTTTTTTGAACAAAAATTTAAGCGAATTATTACGAATTAAAACGAATTACTATAAAATAAACAATTCGTTTTAATTCGCTTAAATTCGTTTTAATTTTCGTTGATAAAAATTATTTGTGCGCGACGCCGGCATCGAAGGCTTTGAGGTTTGATTCCACGATTGCGTCGCCTTTGCGGGCGAAGACGGTGCGGATAGCCTCACGAAGTTGCTCTACGCTAACGATTTCGATGTAGGGCGCAGCCATTCCGAGAAGCACCATATTGGCGGCTTTCGGGTTGGCGACTTCCTTGGCAATGGCGTCGATGTCAAGTTGTGAAACGCGGGGCAACGCCTTCAATTCTGCCTGCAACGCCGCCTCATCGGGATAGTTGGGAATGTTGACGAAAGGCTTGCTACTCGTTACAATCCATCCATCCTTGCCAAGGTATGGAAGGTAACGCAACGACTCCATCGGCTCCATCGAGATGATGACGTCTGCGCCGCCCTTGGAGATGAGGTCGGAATAAATCTCGTCGGTGGAAAGACGGAGATTGCTCTGAACGTCGCCGCCGCGCTGACTCATGCCGTGCACTTCCGCCTGTTTGAGGTGCAGTCCGGCTTTGGTGGCGGCCTCGCCTATGATTGTGGCGATGGAGAGGATGCCTTGTCCGCCCACACCGCATAATATCAAATCTTTTTTCATTTAATTTCAACAAAAATTGTTATTGTTACACTGCCTTACGGCGGCTTTTTTCTCAACAAAAATTTTGGCGAATTATAACGAATTAAAAAGAATTAGCTTTAAAAAAAATTCGTTTTAATTAATTGAAATTCGTTTTAATTTTCGTTCAAAAAACCAACGCCGCATGGCGTTGCAAATTACTGTTTCTTAGCCTGTTTGCGGTGGCGCATAAGGGTCTGCATACATTCGCGGCGGGGGATGATTACCGATACGCCGTTGTATTCGATTTCTTCCTTGATGATGCGCTTGATTTCGGGAATGTTGGGCGGCGTGGGCGTTACAACCTTCACGTGGTCGGGGCTTACACCAAGACCAAGGCATATAGCCTCAAACTTGTTGGTGCCCGCCGAATCCTGTCCGCCGGTCATAGCCGTGGTGAGATTGTCGGAGATGATTACGGTGATGTTGGAATTGTCATTGATGGCATCCAAAAGACCCGTCATGCCCGAATGTGTGAAGGTGCTGTCGCCGATGACTGCGATGCTCGGGAATAGCCCCGCATCTGCCGCGCCCTTTGCCATCGTGATGGACGCGCCCATATCCACGCAACTTGCCAAGGCTTGGAACGGTGGCAACGCGCCGAGTGTGTAGCATCCAATGTCGCCAAAAATCCTTGCGCCTTCGTATTCTGCCGCCACTTCCTTCAACGCGGTATAAACGTCCCTGTGTCCGCAACCCTGACACAATTGCGGCGGACGACCTGCGAGATTTTTGGCAATGCCGAGGGGCGATTGAGTTTCATATCCAAGAGCCTTTGAAACGCTGTCGGGGTCGAGTTCGCCGGTGCGCGGAAGTTGACCCGTGAGACGGCCGATTACAGTAGCCTTGTCGCCCACGATGGTCTTCACGTCGGTCTCCACGACGGGCTGTCCGTCCTCAACAACGAGGATTTCCTCACACTCTGCGGCGAGGTCGAGGATTTTGTTTTCGGGCAATGGATACTGCGAAATTTTCAGCAAATTGATGCCGTCGATTTTGAAATTGGCAATGGCTTCTTTTACGTAATTGTAACCAATACCACAAGCCACTACGCCGAGTTTTGTGCCTGACTTTTCGTTGCGGTTGTAAGGCGAATTTTCGGCGGCTTCGAGCATCAGGGGCTGTTTTTCGAGGAGTGCGGCGTACTGTTTTTTGGCGATGCCGGGCAACAACACCCAACCGCGTCCCGTGCTCGGATTGAAGGCGTTTTCGTCGCCCTGTGCGCCAACCTCAACGGCTGCGCGGCTGTGCGCAAGCCTCGTTACAACCCTCAGCAACACAGGCTCTTGCAATTTTTCGCTGAGTTCAAAGGCCACCTTCATCATATCGTAAGCCTCCTGTTGGTTGCTCGGCTCGAGGATTGGAATGAGAGCAAATTTGCCGTAAAACCTCGAATCCTGTTCGTTTTGCGACGAGTGCATCGATGGGTCGTCGGCAGCCAAAACCACGAGTCCGCCATTGACGCCCGTAACGGCAGAATTGACAAAAGCGTCGGCGCAAACATTCATACCGACGTGCTTCATACACACCAACGCCCTCTTGCCGGCGTAAGACATACCGAGAGCCGCCTCCATAGCGGTCTTTTCGTTGGTGCACCACCGGGAGTGAATCTTGCGCTCCTTGGCGGTGGCATTGTTTTGAATAAATTCAGTAATCTCGGTTGACGGGGTGCCCGGGTACGCATACACGCCGCTCAATCCGGCATGAATGGCACCGAGCGCGATAGCCTCGTCTCCAAGTAATAATATTTTTTCCATTGTATATTAATTTGTTATTTTTCTGATTGGCAAAGATACAAATAATTATTAAAGGTGAGAAATAATTTTTTTTGCAATTCCATTTTCTCATATTAAATTTGCAACAAAATTAAACAACAATGACACAAATGAAATTCTTCGAGAACGCCCGCGTGGGCAAAAACCATTGGTTGC